>NZ_JBEOSA010000007.1:0-199658 GCF_040302625.1 Kitasatospora sp. NPDC097643
GGCGCGCGGCGCCCACCGGGCTCCCCCGCACCCCCGCGCCCTCCGCCCCCTCCGGCTCAGGAGGAACGTTCCTCCTGAGCCGCCGCAGCGGTCCGGCTCGATCGGCTCAGTGGATGATGCCGGTGCGTAGCGCGACCGCGACCATCCCGGCGCGGTCGCCGGTGCCCAGCTTGCGGGCGATGCGGGCCAGGTGGCTCTTCACGGTGAGCGCGGACAGGCCCATCGCCACGCCGATCGCCTTGTTCGACTGCCCTTCGGCGACCAGCCGCAGCACCTCGACCTCACGGCCCGACAGCTCGCGGTAGGCGGCCTGCTGCTGGCCCGGCGCCCCGGGCGCTCCGGGGGCGCCCGGCGCACCGGCCGCACCCGGCACGCCCGGCATGCCGGGGCGGCGCATCCGCCCGGCCAGCCCGGCGGCGCCGAGCGGCAGGCCCGGGCGGCCTGGCATCGCGACGTTGGTGCGGGTGCCGGTGACGACGTAGCCCTTGACGCCGCCGGCCAGCGCGCTGCGGACCGCGCCGATGTCGTCGGCGGCGGACAGTGCCAGGCCGTTGGGCCAGCCCGCGGCGCGGGTCTCGGCCAGGATGGTCAGCCCGGAGCCGTCCGGCAGGTGCACGTCGGCGACGCAGATGTCGCGCGGGGTGGAGACCCGGGGGCGGGCCTCGGCGATCGAGGACACCTCGATCACGTCCCGGACGCCGAGCGCCCACAGGTGGCGGGTGACGGTGTTGCGGACACGGGGATCGGCGATGACCACCATGGCGGTGGGCTTGGTCGGGCGGTAGGCGACCACGTTTGCGGGGTGCTCAAGAAGGACCGACACCAGGCCTCCTGCGGGGAGTGGCGGACGGAACCCCGATGGGGGCGGTCGGAGTGTTCCGCGTTTGGAAAGGGTCACAGTCTGCTTCGGCAGCTACCGTGCCCGGCTTTAGCGAAAGATCACGATCTAGTGAGTAACAATACGGACAAATCGCGCATATGACTGATGCGACATGCCTGGTATTCGCACAAAATCGATCAAAATCGTTATGGATTGGTCGGTTCCGACCGGTTAATTGACACAGAGCCGGTCTGAAGTCACACTCCGTCAGCCCTGGGGGTGGCGTCGGGCCGAGCGGTGCCCGCGGGCCCCGGCGCCACTCGTCAGTGCGAGCGCGGACGCCGTCGGGCGGGCATCGGGACCACTCCACCGAGTGACGGCACGTCCGCCGGTGACTGCGGCGCCGGCGCGGCCGGCGGCAGGCCGGCGCTGATGCACAGCAGGTCCGCCCAGGCCGCCAGGTGCCGCTCGAAGCGGCCGTCGGCCGGCGTCCAGGACGCCCGGATCTCGATCTCGGTCGAGGAGGGGCGGTCCGCCAGACCGCCGAAGTACTGCGAGGCGCACCTGGTCACCGTGCCGGACGGCTCCGCGTACCCGGCGCCGTGCGCCTGCAACGCGTCCAGCAGCCAGGCCCAGCCGACCTCGGAGAGCATCGGGTCCCCGGCCATCTCCGGCTCCAGCTCGGCCCGGGTCATCGTGACCACCCGGAACTCCCCGTTCCAGGCCTCCTGCCCGGCCGGGTCGTACAGCAGCACCAGCCGGCCGTCCGCCAGCTCCTCGCCGTCCACCTCCACCGCGGCGGTCACCGCGAACGCGTGCGGGGCCAGCCGGCGCGGCGCCGGCGCGGGGGAGAGCTGGATCTCGGGCCGCAGCCGGGCCCCGTCGAGGGCCTCCACGGCGGCCCGGAACTCGCTCGGCGCCCCCTCCCGACCAGTTCCGCCACCTGTTCCGCCACCCTGCGCGGGGTGCCCGCCGACCGCTGCCATGCCCCGAAGACTAGGTCGAAAACCCCGGTTAACGCCGCAACTTCCGCCCGAGCGGCGTGCCGGAGCGGCAAACCCGGCCAGATCTTGGAGGAACCGACGAGACCGGCCGGGGAGGCCGCCCCGGGGCGCATGCGAAGATTTGAACCGTGAGCGAGACAACGGCAGACACCACGGCGGCCACCCTCGACGGCCGACCCACCCCCGCGCGCCGCGGCGCCGCGCACGACTCCGCGTTCCTGCGCGCCTGCCGGCACGAGCCGGTGCCGCACACCCCGGTCTGGTTCATGCGGCAGGCCGGGCGCTCGCTGCCCGAGTACCTGAAGGTGCGCGAGGGCATCCCCATGCTGGAGTCCTGCATGCGGCCCGAGCTCGTCAAGGAGATCACCCTCCAGCCGGTCCGCCGGCACAAGGTCGACGCGGCGATCTTCTTCAGCGACATCGTGGTGCCGCTCAAGGCCGTCGGCATCGACGTCGACATCAAGCCCGGCATCGGCCCGGTCATCGCCGACCCGATCCGCACCGTCGAGGACCTCCAGCGGCTGCGCCCGCTGGAGCCGGACGACGTCCCCTACATCACCGAGGCCGTCGGCCTGCTCGTCGACGAGCTCGGCGAGACCCCGCTGATCGGCTTCGCGGGCGCGCCGTACACGCTCGCCAGCTACCTGGTCGAGGGCGGACCGTCCAAGAACCACGAGAACACCAAGGCCATGATGTACGGGCAGCCCGAGCTGTGGGCCGCCCTGGTCGACCGGCTCGCCGACATCACCGCCGCCTTCCTCAAGGTGCAGATCGAGGCCGGCGCCTCCGCGATCCAGCTGTTCGACTCCTGGGTCGGCTCGCTCGCGCCCGACGACTACCGGCGCTCGGTCATGCCGTCCAGCACCAAGGTCTTCGACGCCGTCGCCTCCTACGGCGTGCCGCGGATCCACTTCGGCGTCGGCACCGGCGAACTGCTCGGCCTGATGGGCCAGGCCGGCGCCGACATCGTCGGTGTCGACTGGCGGGTGCCGCTGAACGTCGCCGCCGAGCGGGTCGGCCCCGGCAAGGGCCTTCAGGGCAACCTCGACCCGGCCGTGCTGTTCGCGCCCACCAAGGTCGTCGAGACCAAGGCCCGCGAGGTGCTGCACGCCGCCCAGGCGCTCGGCACCAGCGGCCACATCTTCAACCTCGGCCACGGTGTGATGCCGTCCATGGACCCGGACGCGCTCTCCCGGCTCGTCGCCTTCGTGCACGAGGCCAGCGCGCGCTGACCGATCCGGTGGCGGGGCCCCTCGTTCCGACCGGGCCCCGCCACCGGCATGTTCAGTCCTGTTCCTCCGCCGTGGGCTCCGCCGAGGTCTCCTCCGGGAGCGGCGGGTCCACCATCGGGCGGCGCCTGCGGACCAGCCAGTACGCCAACGCCGCCGGACCCGCCACCAGCAGGAACGGCGCCACCGCGGCCACCCCCACCGCCAGGCCGCGCAGGATCGTCACCAGCACGTGCCAGCCGCCGCCCAGCGCGGAGCCGACCGAGGCCCAGAAGCCGTCGTCCTCCTTCTTCGGCGGGGTCGGGGCCGGGGTGGGCGGCGCGGCCTCGCGGCGCACGTCCAGCGTGATCGTCGAGTACGAGGTCTTGCCGGCCAGCTCCTTCTGCTGCCGCTGCAAGGACTCCAGATCCGCCTCGCGGCGGCTCAACTCGGCCTCCAGCGTGGTGATCTCGCTCAGCGACTTGGCCTGCGCCATCAGCGCCCGCACCCGCTCCACGCTCGCCTGCTGGGTCTGCACCCGGCTCGCCACGTCCGCGACCTGCTGGGTCAGGTCGTCGGCCTGGCTCTTGCGAGCCACCACCTCGCCCAGCGCGGCCAGCTGGTCCAGCGTCTGCTGGTAGACCGCCGACGGGACCTTCAGCGCCAGCTGCCCGCCCGCCTCGCCCTCGGCGCCTGAGCCGGTCACCGACTCGGCCCCCACGTACCCGCCCGCCGAGGTCGCCAACTCCCGTGCCTTCGCCAGAAGTTGGTTGACGTCCTTGGTGTGCAGGGTCAGCTGCGCGGTGTACGCGATCAGCCGGTTGTCGACGACCGGCGCGGCACTCGCCGGCGCACCGCCCCCGGACGGCTGCGCCGCCGTGGCTGCCGCTGTCGGAGCCGCCGCCGGCGCCACCGCGGCGTTGTTCTTCGGCGCCACCGCGGCCGCGTCACCGCTCCTGCTGTCCGCGCCGCACCCCGCCACCAGCACCACCACGGCGGCCGCCGCCACCACCGCCCCCGCTCTTCGCCCCACCATCGAGCCCCTCCCCAAGTCCGTTGTCAGATCTCCTCATTGGACGGGAGACCGCCCCGACCGGACCCCACCGGGAGATCGCAACTCGATCACAGCTCGGCCGCGACCCGGCAACCCGCGGCAGCGGTCTCCCGAGGCGGACCGTAACCGGGTCGGCACCGGCCGACAGGGCGAGCGGTGGATTGAGGCCTTCGTGTAAAGACCTGCGAGACTGCGAGGCATGTCGGATGCACAGGTCGTCGTCGTCGGTGGTGGGATCGCGGGGCTGGCTGCGGCCGCGTTGCTGAGTGGGGCGGCCGGGGGGGTGGCGCGGGCGCGGGTGACCGTTCTGGAGGCGTCCGGGCGGGTCGGCGGGAAGCTGTGGGGCGGCGAGGTCGGCGGGGTCCGGGTGGACCTGGGGGCCGAGTCGATGCTGGCGCGGCGGCCGGAGGCGGTGGAGCTGGCGCGGGCGGTCGGGCTGGGCGGGGAGCTGGAGCCGCCGACCACCGCGAAGGCGGCGATCTGGACGCGCGGCGCGCTGCGGCCGCTGCCCGGCGGCCAGCTGATGGGCGTGCCGGGGGACTTGGCGGCGCTGGCGGACTCCGGCGTGCTCACCCCCGAGGGGCTGGAGCGGGCCCGGCACGAGGGTGCCACCGAGGTGGCGGAGGACGTGGCGATCGGCCGCTACGTCGCCGACCGGCTGGGCCGGGAGGTGGTGGACCGGTTGGTGGAGCCGCTGCTGGGCGGCGTCTACGCCGGGCACGCGGACGAGATCTCGCTGCGCGCCGCGGTGCCGCAGCTGCTCGGGATCGCCCGGGGCGGCGGCTCGCTGGTCGCCGGGGTGCACGAGCTGGCCTCGCGCCCGCAGGTGGTCGGCACGCCGGTGTTCCAGGGCCTGCGCGGCGGCCTCGGCACCCTGCCGGAGGCGGTCGCGCAGGCCTGTGTGAAGGCGGGCGTGGACCTGCGCACCGGCACGGCCGTCGAGGAGCTGCGCCGCACCCCCGAGGGCTGGCGGGTGACGACCGGCGACGGCGGGGTGCTGCGGGCGGACGCCGTGGTGCTGGCCGTCCCGGCGCCGGTCGCGGCCCGGTTGCTGCGCGCGGACGTCCCGGCGGCCGCCACCGAGCTGGACGCCGTCGAGTACGCCGGGATGGCCCTGGTGACCATGGCGTTCCGGCGGGCGGACCTGCCGGAGGTGCCGTCGGGCAGCGGGTTCCTGGTGCCGCCGGTGGACGGCCGGCAGATCAAGGCCTCGACCTTCTCCTCCAACAAGTGGGGCTGGCTGGAGCGCTCCGCCCCGGACGCGTTCCTGCTGCGCACCTCGCTGGGCCGCCACCGCGAGGAGGCGGCGCTGGAGCTGCCGGACGAGGAGCTGGTGGCCCGGTCGCTGGCCGACCTGGGCGAGGCGATCGGGCTGTCCGCGCGGCCGTACGACACCGCGGTGACCCGCTGGCGGGCCGGCCTGCCGCAGTACCCGGTGGGCCACCTGGACCGGGTGGCCCGGGTGCGGGCGGCGGTCGGGAAGGTGGGCGGGCTGGCGGTGTGCGGCGCTGCGTACGACGGGGTGGGCATCCCGGCCTGCATCGGATCGGCGGCCGCCGCGGTGGCGGCCCTCGACAAAGTGTTGACCCCGGCGACCGGGGACGGTTCCACGGAGAGGACAATGGGCGCATGACTGAGACCGTTGAGCGGCAGCCGGAGCAGCAGCCCGAGAAGAAGAAGGCGCGCGACCTGAACCAGGTCATCCGCTACACCATGTGGTCGGTGTTCAAGCTCAAGGGCGCCCTGCCCGAGGACCGCACCGCGCTGGCCGCCGAGGTGGACGAGCTGTTCGCCCAGCTGGCCGCCAAGGACGTGACCGTGCGCGGCACGTACGACGTGTCCGGTCTGCGCGCGGACGCCGACATCCTGGTCTGGTGGCACGCCGGCGACTCGGACGACCTTCAGGAGGCGTACAACCGCTTCCGCCGCACCGGTCTGGGCCGCCAGCTGGAGCCGGTCTGGTCGAACATGGCGCTGCACCGCCCCGCCGAGTTCAACAAGTCGCACATCCCGGCCTTCCTCGCCGACGAGCGCGCGCGCGACTACGTCTGCGTGTACCCGTTCGTCCGCTCCTACGAGTGGTACCTGCTGCCGGACGAGGAGCGGCGCGCGATGCTCGCCGAGCACGGCATGATGGCGCGCGGCTACCCGGACGTGCGGGCCAACACGGTGGCCTCGTTCGCGCTCGGCGACTACGAGTGGCTGCTCGCCTTCGAGGCGGACGAGCTGCACCGCATCGTCGACCTGATGCGCGACCTGCGCCCGTCCCGGGCCCGGCTGCACGTCCGCGAGGAGGTGCCGTTCTTCACCGGCCGCCGCAAGCCGGTCAGCGAGCTGCTCAACGGCCTGGTCTGAGCCGGGACGTACGGAAAGGGCCGGCCCCCGCGCGGGGGCCGGCCCTTTCCGGCGTTTCAGGTCCGGTGCGGGCGCAGCGCGGCGCGCAGTCGGGCGTCTGGCAGGGCGGCCGGGCCGTTCATGGCGACGGCGGTGAGCAGTTCGCGCTCCTCGTCGTCGCCGAGACCGCGCTGGCGGGCCGGGCGGACCTCGCGCAGCACCTCCTGGCCGACCGGGGAGGCCCAGCGGGTGTAGGGGTAGACGTCGACCCGGGCCATCAGCAGGGTGCCGGAGGTCAGCACCAGCGGCAGCGAGAACCAGGCCAGCGGGGCCACCGTGTCACCGTCGGTGAGGCCGCCGAGGGCCAGCGCGGCGGCCAGCAGCACCAGCGACAGCAGCAGCGCGTGCCGGACCTGCCGGACCACCAGGACGGTGCTGCGCTGCACCAGCGCCGGGGTGGCCAGGCCGGCCAGCGAGAGCCGGGCGCCGATCTCCAGGACGGTCGGGTGCTCGGCCATCGCCCGGCGCAGCTCGTCCGTGCGGCACTGGCCCTCGGGGCCGACGGTGGCGATGACGCCCCGCTCCAGCCGGCTGCGGCCCCTGGGGTCGACGACGGTGGTCCAGCCGGTGTGCGCCAGGTGCAGCCGGCCCCGGCCGGCCATCAGGACGAGGGCCAGCTCGACCACCCGGTCCGGGCCGCCGGCCAGGTACGCCGTCTCGTACAGCCCGATGCCGACGGCCTCCGGCGGCCGCAGCCCGTCCTGCCCGGTGAGGGCGTCGGCGGTGGCGGTCATCCGGACGAGCCGGAGGCAGGACAGCACCGCCGCGACGCACGCCGGTATCAGGAACAGCAACCACATGGCCATGTTGTATGCCTGCGCCGACGGCCCGGGGAACGCCTTCCCGGCCCGCGATACCGAACTGTGACGTCAGGAGCCACAGCCGCCACCGCCGCCGCAGCTGGAGCCGCAGCTCGACGAGGAGCCGCAGGAGGAGGACGAGGAGCCGCAACTGCTGGACGAGGAGCCGCAGCTGGCGGACGAGGAACCGCAGCTGCTGGACGAGGAGCCGCAGCTGGCGGAGGAACCGCCGCAGCCGGCGGAGCCGGAGGAACCGGAGTCGGAGCTGCCGCACCAGACGCTGGAGCTGCTGCACGAGGAACCGGAGGAACCGGAGGAACCGGACGAGCCCGAGGAGCCCGAGGCGGCGAAGGACCCGGCGGCCGCGGCCCGCATCGCCTCCTCCTCGGCGGCGGCCTGCATCGCGGCCTCCAGCTCCGCGTTGTCCAGGCCAGCGACGGCGAGCCCGCCGAGGGCGAGCGTGCCCAGCAGCAGCCCGCCGGTGAGGGCCGGGGGCACGCCGACGCTCGGGGTCCACGGGCTGTCCTGCATCAGGGAGAGCTGGCGTCGGCCGGCCGGGGTGATCCGGCCCTTGAGCGGCCAGGTGACGAGCAGGGAGAGCCCGCCCAGCAGCAGGAGCAGCAGCGGGATCCAGAGCGCGGGGCGGTCGGCGCCGGCGTCGCCCTGGTCCAGCAGGTAGGCGAGGACGGTGAAGGCCACCACGTCGAGCATCGCCAGCCAGAGGAACCGGCGGGCGCGCCGGGCCCGGTGCAGCCGGTCGGGGTGGCGCATCAGGCCGCGGTCGGCCAGCCGGCCGCCGATCTCCTGGACGGCGGCGGAGCGCATCACGGTGTGGCGCAGCGGGGCGAGTTCGCGGCTGCGGGTCGGGCCGACGGCGTCCAGGATCGCCTGGTCGACGGCGTCGTACGGGGTGGCGTCGAGCACGGTGACCAGGCCGGAGCGGCTGATCGCGACCCGCTCGGACAGGTGCATCCGGACCAGGGCGGTGTCGAAGACCCGGCCCGGGCCGCCGGCCAGGAACGCGGTGTCCAGCAGCGGGAGGCCGCGGCCGGGCAGGCCCATGACGTTGGAGACGTGCCCGACCCGCTGCCTGGTCTGTGCGGCGTAGAGGGCCGCCCCGGCCAACAGGAGGCCGGGGATGAAGAAGTAGGTGTTGTGCCACATGGGCGGATCCCCCGGGGTGTGCGGTGTAACGGTGCGGTGGCCGCGGCGGCCGTCGGCGGCGGCGGCCGGTGGTCTCAGCGCCGCAGGGCGCGGCGCAGGCGGGCGAGCGGGCCGGGCGGCCGCTCGGGGGCCGGGCGGAGCCACTGCTCCAGGGCCCGGCGTCGGTCGGGTTCGAGGCCCTCGCCGTCGGTGAGCGCCCACTCGGCGAAGGCCCGGGCGTCGGCGCGGTAGCCGCCGGTCTGCGGGTGGCGGCGGGCGTAGCCGAGGAACAGCGGCCCGTACCGCGGTCCGAGCAGGCGCGGCAGCTCGGGGGCCACCTTGGCGGCGGTGTCGCGCCGCTTGGCGGCCAGGCCGGTGGACTGGGCGCGGACCTGGGCCGGGTCGAAGCCGGGCGGGACGGGCCCGCCGGCCACCAGGGCGGCCAGCAGCGCTTCCTGCTGCCGCGCCAGTTCCTCGCGGGCTGCGCCGGTCGCGCACTCGCCCCCGTGGCTCAGGTCGTTCAGCACCGGGTGCTCCCCTCCAGCACCCGGCGGATGGCGTCCAGTTCACCGGCCAGCTCGGTGGGCGGCGGGAAGTCGGCGTCCCGTTCCAGCAGGACGCCGGGTGGTGCGACCCGCGCGCAGAGTTCGGCGAGCACCTCCAGGACCGGTTCGGTGACGGGGTGGGCGTGGGTGTCGTGCCAGACGCCGTCGACCAGGGTGCCGCCCGCCACGTGGACGTAGGCGAGCGCCTCCAGCGGCAGGCGGTCGAGTTCGGCGGCCGGGTCGATGCCCAGGTTGACCCGGTTGGTGTGCAGGTTGGCGACGTCGATCAGCAGCCGGACGCCGGTGCGTTCGACCAGCTCGGCGAGGAACTGGGCCTCGGTCAGCTCGTCGCCCGGCCAGGCCAGCTGGGCGGCGATGTTCTCCAGGGCGAGCGGCACCGGGAGGTGGTCCTGGGCGATCCGGACGTTCTCGGCGATCACCCGTAGCGAGTCCCGGGTGCGCGGGACGGGCAGCAGGTGGCCGGCCTCCAGGCCGCCGGCCCGGACGAACGCCAGGTGTTCGGTGACCAGCGGGGAGCCGAGGGCGAGGGCCGTCTCGGCGAGCCGGCCGAGCCGCGCCCGGTCGGGCAGCTCGGCGCCGCCGAGGCCGAGCGCGACGCCGTGCGGGACGACGGTGACACCGCGGGCGCGCAGCACGGTCAGCGACTCGGGCAGGTGGTCGGCGCAGATGTTCTCGGCGACCACCTCGACCCAGTCGAGGCCGGGCTGACGCTCGACGACGGTGTCGATCTCGCTGCGCCAGCCGAGGCCCACGCCGAGGCGGGTCGGTGCAGCGGCCCGTGCGGGCGGCTTCAGGGCAGGGGAAGTCATGGGTTCGCCCCCTTCGGAGGGCTGGGTGGGGAAGGCCGTCGGGCGGTGCGGGCATCGTCGCCAGGACCGCGCGGCCGTGCTGCTGAGGATGTCCCCGGCGGGAACGGCTGCCAAGCCTCAGCCGGTCTTCTCAGAGCATTATTTGAGCTTGCCGTTCACGGGAGGGTCCGGAGGCGTCGTCAGGGGCGTCCCGAAGGTTCGAGGTGTCCACGGAGTGTCCCGTACGGTGAGACGACTGGTCTCGACCACGGGGTGCGAATCCGGACAGCTAGGGAGAGTCTGGGGCATGAACTCCGGCTGTTCGCACCGGTTTTGCCCCGCTCCTGACACGTCATGGGCATAATCGCCCACATGACGATCAGCCGCGCGAACGTGAGCGCGATTGCCGAGGACCTGTACGTATGGCTCCCCCCGAAGCGGGGCTGGGGCCTGGCCAACTGCGGGCTGCTGGCCTCGGAGAAGACCGCGCTCTGGATCGACACCCCGTACGACCCCACCCTGGCCGGTGAGTTCCTCGCCGCCAGCCGCGGCCTGCTGCCGTCCGGCGTCGGGATCGACCGGGTGGTCGTCACCCACGCGAACGGCGACCACCTGTGGGGCGCCGGGGTGGTCCCGGACGCCGAGGTGATCGCCACCCGCGAGGCGCTGGAGCACATCCACTGGGAGCCCACCCCCCAGCAGCAGCACGCGCTGGTCGTCAACAGCGACCCGGACTCCCTGCTCGGCGGTTACCTCAAGGAGCACTTCGGGCGGTTCGACTGGTCCAGCACCGAGCCGGTGCACCCGGACACCGTCTTCACCGGCGAGCTGGAGCTGCGGGTGGGGGAGTACCCCGTGCAGATCACCAGCCTGCCCGCCGCCCACACCGGCGGCGACCTGATCGTCCACCTCCCGCACCAGCGCGCCGTGTTCACCGGTGACGTGATCTTCTCCTCGACGCCCGAGCAGCCCGGCGACCACCCCTCGCACTGGGCCGGACCGCTGGAGAACGTCATCGGCGCCTGCGAGCTGGCCCTGGCCACCGGCGCCGAGATCTTCGTGCCCGGCCACGGCCCGGTGCTCGACCGCGCCGGCGTCCAGGACCACATCGGCTACCTCGGGTACGTCCGCGAGCGCGCGCACGCCCTGCACGCCGCCGGGATCCCCGCGCTGGACGCCGCCCGGCGGGTGATCGCCGAGCAGCGCCACCCCGAACTCGGCCTGCCCGAGCGGCTGGTGCTCACCGTCGCCGCCGAGTACCGGCACCTGGACGGCACCGAGGCGCCCGGCGCCCTGGAGGCCATGGGCCAGGTCGCCCTGATCGCCCGCGAGCTGGCCGAGGACGCCGCCCGCACCGCGCGCCCGCGCGCCTGAGCCGCCGCCCGGCCCGGGGCGCACCAGCACCAGCCCCGGGCCTGCTGCGGCCTCCGGCCGCCCACTCCCGGTACCAGCCCACCAGCGAGGACTCCCGAGGACTTCGATGACGCAGATCGCGCTGATCGCCCTGGCGCTGGTCGCCGCCGTGACGGCCGGGGTGTTCGCCCGCGGCCGGGCCCGGGCCGTCACCCGGGCGGTGGCCGCCGAGACCGCCCGCGCGCACGGCGACGAACGGGCCCGCGCGGCCGAGGGCCGGCTCGCCCGCGCCGAACAACAGCTGCGCGAGGCGCAGGAGGCCACCCGGCGGGCCGTCGAGGAGACGCACCTGGCGGAGGGCCGCTACCGGGCTGCCGAGGAGCGCACCCGGGACGCCGACCAGCGCACCCGCGCCGCCGAGGACGCCACCCGGGAGACCGGCCGGCAGGCCGCCGCCGCGAGCACCCGGGCCGCCGAGGCCGAACGACGCCTCGCCGGCACCGAGCAGCACGCCGCCGCCCTGCTCGCCGAGATCGGCCACCTCGCCCGGGAGCGGGTCGCGGCGACGGCCGTCCGGCTCAGCCACGCCAACGCCCCCGAGGTCGGCCCGCTGGACCCGTCGGCCGTCGGCCCCGAGGCGGTCCAGTCCCTGCAATCCGTCCTGGACACGGTCGCCGCCGCCGTCACCGACGAACGCGAGCGGGTCGACGCCGCCGCCCGGGCCACCATGCGCGGCGCGACCTCCCGGATCCAGACCCTGCTCTACCAGATCCAGAGCCTGGTCCAGCAGCTCCAGCACGACAACGACGACCCCCGGCTGCTGGAGGTGGACTTCCGCAACGAGGTCGCCCTGCGCCGGATCCAGACCGTCGCCGTGCTCTGCGAGGCCTGGCCGGGCCTGGCCCGCACCGACTCGCCGCTCGCCGAGGTGGTGCTCGGGGCGCTCTCCCGGGTGCCCGGCTACGCCCGCATCAAGGTCGCCAACCACCTGCGGGAGCACCGGCTGGCCGTGGTCGCCCGGGCCGCCGAGCCGCTGGCCATCACCGTCGCCGAACTCCTCGCCAACGCCACCGCGTACTCGCACCCGGAGACCGACATCCCGGTCACCGTCCAGCAGGGCGGCCGCGGCGCGCTGGTGATCATCGACGACAGCGGCATCGGCATGGACGACGACCAGCTGCGCCGGGCCCGCCGCCTGCTGGCCGGTCCGCCGGACGTCCTGCTCACCGAGCTCGGCAACCCGCCCAAGACCGGCTTCGCGGTGATCGGCAAGCTGGCCCGCCAGTACGGCTTCTCCTGCCACATCGAGCCCTCCCCGTACGGCGGCATGCGGACCATCCTGCGCATCCCGGCCGCGCTGGTGACGGTCGTCGGCGAGGAGCAGCCGCTGTCGGTGCTCACCCCGCTGCCGCTGCGGGCGGGCAGCGGACCGGCCTCGGCGCCGACCGTCCAGGCCGTCCCGCCGATGCGCGCGGCCGACGAGGGGGACGGCCAGCCCCGGCTCGTCGAGCGGCACCACCAGCCCGGGCCGCACCCGGTGCCGGCCATCCACGTGGTGCCCGACGCGGCGGCGGAGGCCCCCGTCGCGGACGGCACCGGCCTGCCCAGTCGGCGCCGCCGCCGGCCGCTCCCGGCCGGGGAGGCCGGGGGGTCGGGGCCGTCCGGCGCGCTCGAACCCGCCGCCGCGTCGGCCGCGCCGGCCCTGCCCGCCGCGCCGGCCGCGGTCCGTACGCCCGAGCGGGCCGCCGCCCATTGGCAGGCGCTCCAGCAGGGCACCGGCTCCGGCCGGGCCGCGGTGGCCGCGGCCGCCCGCACCGCCGAGACCGCTCTGACCGCCGAGACCGACCCGACCGCCCGTACCGCCGAGACCGCCCGTACCTCCGAGATCGCCCCCGACGGCAGCACGCCCGACGACCGTACCCAGACCACCAACGGCGGCGCCCGTGAACCCGGTGTCCATGCCACCGGCCGCCCGCCCGCCCCGACCCCCGAAGGAGCCGAGCAGTGAGCAGCACACCGCCCAGCCCGACCACCACCCACGAGATCTCGTGGGTGCTGACCCCGCTGCTGGAGCTGCCGGGGGTGCTGCACGCGGTCATCGCCACCGGTGACGGCCTCGTCGAGGGCGCTTCGGCGGGCCTCGGCCGGGCCTCCGCCGAGCGGGTCGCCGCGATGACGGCCACCGTGCACGCCGCCGCCCGCGCGTTCACCAGCGCCTTCACCGACGCCGAGCGGCCCCGACTGGCCCAGACCGTGGTCGAGTCGGACCTCGGCTACGCCGTCGTCGTCCCGGCCGGGGAGAACACCTCGCTCGCCGTCTTCACCTCCCCGGAGGCCCAACTCGGCAACGTGGCCTACCAGATGCAGGTGCAGGTCGCCGCCCTGGCCCGGGCGCTCGCCAGCCCGGCCCGGCAGCAGGACACCGCCGTCCGGTCATGACTGCCGTACCCCGCAGGCGGATGGTGCCCGCCTACCTGGCCACCGGCGGCCGCAGCCGCCCCGGCACGTCCGGGTTCGACCGGCTGACGGTGCTGTCCGTGGACGACACCCGGCCGCCGGAGGAGCTGGAACCCGAGCACCGGCGGCTCTGGGAGCTGCTGCTCCCCGGTTCGCTGACGGTCGTGGAGGCCGCCGCGCACCTGCGCCTGCCGGTCAGCGCCACCGTCTTCCTCGCGGCCGACCTGGTCGAGGCGGGCGGTCTGCGCGCCCGCGCGCCGATCCCCCGCGCCCAGCAGACCGACCGCTCCATCGTCGAGAGGCTCCTCGTTGGACTCCGTGCGCTCCGGTAGCCCGGGCCCCGGCAGCCAGGGCCCCGGCGGTCCGGCCGGCCCGCCGGACCGGGTGGGCTACCTGCCCGACCGGGACCAGACCCTGATGAAACTGGTGGTCGCCGGCCCGTTCGGGGTCGGCAAGACGACGCTCATCCGCACCCTCTCCGAGATCGCCACCCTGCACACCGAGGAGGCGATGACCGAGACCGGCCGCCCGGTGGACGACCTGGCCGGCCTGCCGGAGAAGGCCACCACCACCGTCGCCGTGGACTTCGGCCGGCTGACCCTGCCCGGCAACGTGGTGCTCTACATGTTCGGCACCCCCGGCCAGCGCCGTTTCTTCCCGCTCTGGCAGGACATCGCCCGCGGCGCCCTCGGCGCCCTGGTGCTCGCCGACACCCGCCGGCTCGCCGACTCCTTCGAGATCATGGACATGGTCGAGGAGCAGGGCCTGCCGTACGCGGTGGCCGTCAACCGCTTCCCCGACGCGCCGGACCACCCGGTCGAGGTGCTCCGCGCCCACCTGGACCTGCACGCCACCACCCCGTTGCTGCTCTGCGACGCCCGCGAGCGCCGGAGCAGCCTGGACGCGCTGATCGCGCTGGCCGAGCACGTCCTCGACGCCCTGCCCGCGCCCGGCGCGGACCCCGAACCGGGCGCCGCCATCCCGAGCACGCCCGCCCCCGTCGCCCCGGAGCGCCCGTGACCACCGAGACCCGCCCGATCCCGATCTACGGCCCCGTCTTCGCGGCCGACCCGCAGCTGGTGTACGACCAGCTGCGCCGCTACGGTGCGGTCGCCCCGGTGGAGATCGCCCCCGGGGTCGAGGCCCTGCTGGTCACCGACTACCAGGCCGCCCTGGACCTGCTGCGCGACACCGACACCTTCTCCAAGGACTCCCGCGCCTGGCAGGCGACCGTCGCGCCGGACAACCCGCTGCTGCCCGTCCTCGGCTACCGCCCGACCGCCCTGTTCAGCGACGGCGAGGTGCACGACCGCTACCGCGCGGTGATCACCGACGGCCTCGCGCTGCTCGAACCGCACCGGCTCCAGCGCCGGGTCGCCGAGGTCGCGCACCAGCTGATCGACCGCTTCGAGGCGGCCGGCAGCGCCGACCTGATCGCCGAGTACGCCCGCCAGCTGACCGCCTTCGTGCTCACCACCTGGTTCGGCGTGCCCGACGAGCACAGCGACCGGCTGGTGGCCGGGATCGCCGGGATGATCGAGTCCACCCAGAAGGCCGTCGCCGCCTACGGGGACCTGGTCGCCGTGGTCACCGCCATGGTCGCCGAGCGGCGCGAACGCCCCCGGCACGACCTCACCTCCTGGTTCGTCACCCACCCGGCCGGGCTGGACGACGACGAGGTGATCCGGCAGATCACCCTCACCATGATCGCCGGGCACGAGCCGACCACCAACCTGATCGGCAACGCGCTGCTGCGCCTGCTCACCGACGCCCGCTACGCCGGCTCGCTGTTCGGCGGCGCGATGACCGCCTACCAGGCGATCGACGAGGTGCTCTGGCACGAGCCGCCGCTGGCCAACCTCTCCGCCCACTACCCGCGCTACGACATCACCTTTCACGGCCGGGAGATCCCGGCCGGCTCGCTGGTGCTGGTCTCCTACGCGGCCGCCAACTCCCAGGCCGCGCCGGCCGTCGACGGCGCCGAACTGCGCAGCGGCGAGAGCGCCCACCTGGCCTGGGCGGCCGGCCCGCACGCCTGCCCGGCCCGGGACCCGGCCCTGCTGATCGCGATCACCGCGATCGAGCAGCTGACCAGCCGGCTGAGCGATCTCGAACTCGCCCTGCCCGCCGAGCAGTTGCTCTGGCGCCCCGGCCCCTTCCACCGCGCCCTGCTCCACCTCCCGGTCCGCTTCGCCCCAGTCACCCGCTAACCCGGACGCCGGGCCCGCCCGAAACGAGATCTGCGCAGGAAGTCGGCCTGGCCGACTTCCTGCGCAGCGGGCCTGGCCGGGCTACTCAGCGGGCCTGAGGGTCAGGGAGATGCTGTTGATGCAGTAGCGCTGGTCGGTCGGCGTACCGTAGCCCTCGCCCTCGAAGACGTGGCCCAGGTGGCCGCCGCAGCGTGCGCAGCGCACCTCGACCCGACGCATGCCGAGCGAGGTGTCCTCGATGTACTGGACCCGGTCCTCGGCCAGCGGCGCGTAGTACGAGGGCCAGCCGCAGTGGCTGTCGAACTTGGTCTCGGAGCTGAACAGCTCGGCGCCGCAGGCCCGGCAGCTGTAGACGCCGACCGTCTTGGTGTCGGTGTACTCGCCGGTGAACGGGCGCTCGGTGCCCGCCTCGCGGAGCACGTGGTACTCCTGCGGGGTGAGCTGCTCCCGCCACTCGGCCTCGGACTTCTCGATCTCGTAGCTCATCACGGCTCCCGGTCGGGGTGCGTCAGGGGTACGTCAGGGGCGCGTCAGACGTTGGAGGCAACGTTCGCCAGGTGCTCCAAAATTTCGGGCCCGAGGTTGGTGACGTCCCCGGCGCCCATGGTGAGCAGCAGGTCGCCCGGGCGGGCCAGGCCGGCCAGCAGGGCGGGGGCGGCGGCGAAGTCGTGCTCGGCGGTGACCTCGGCACCCGCCCGGCGGGCGGCGTCGATGATCAGCTCGCTGGTCACGCCGGGGATCGGGTCCTCGCGGGCCGGGTAGATGTCGAGCACCACGGAGGCGTCGGCCAGTGCCAGCGCCTGGCCCATCTCCTCGGCGAGCTGCTGGGTGCGGCTGAACAGGTGCGGCTGGAAGACCACCAGCACCCGGCCCTCACCCTCCAGGCCCTCCCGGATCGCCTCCAGGTCGGCGGCCATCTCGGTCGGGTGGTGGGCGTAGGAGTCGATCACCTGGACGCCGCCCGCCTCGCCCTTGAGCTGGAGGCGGCGCCGCACGCCGGTGTAGGCGCCGAGCGCCTTGGCCAGGTCGGCGGCCGGGACGCCCAGCGCGACGCCGGCGGCCAGCGCGGCGACCGCGTTGTGCGCGTAGTGCCGGCCGGGCACCGAGACGGTGAAGGTCAGCTTCGTGCCGTCCAGCAGGACGGTGACCTCGCTGGTCATGCCGCGGGCGGTCACCGACAGCACGCGCAGGTCGGCGTCCTCGGCGGCGCCGACGGTCACCACGTTGAGGCCCTCGCGGTCGATCACCCGGGAGGTCAGCTCGCGGGCGCCGTCGTGGTCGGCCGAGACCACCAGGGTGCCGCCGGGGGTGATCCGGCCGACGAAGGTCTCGAAGGACTCGTAGATCTCCTCGATCGAGGCGTAGTTGGCGTGGTGGTCCAGCTCCACGTTGAGCACGATCGCCACCTCGGGCGCGTACTTGTGGAAACTGCGGTCGCTCTCGTCGGCCTCGGCGACGAAGATCTCGCCGGTGCCGTGGTGGGCGTTGGAGCCGGGCGCGTCGAGGTCGCCGCCGATGGCGTAGGACGGGTCCAGGCCCAGCTCGCCGAGGGCCACCGCGAGCATGCTGGTGGTGGTGGTCTTGCCGTGGGTGCCGGCCACAGCCAGCGCCCGGCGGCCGCCCATCAGCGCGGCCAGCGCGTCGGAGCGGTGCACCACCGGGATGCCGCGCTCACGGGCCGCCACCAGCTCCGGGTTGTCGGCGCGGATGGCACTGGAGACCACCACGCTGCTGGTGCCGTCCGGCACGTGCTCGGCGGCGTGGCCGACGTGCACGGTGGCGCCGAGGGCGCGCAGGGCGAGGACGGTCTCGGACTCCTTGGAGTCGCTGCCGGAGACGCTGGCGCCGCGCACCGCGAGGATCTTCGCCAGGCCGGACATCCCGGCGCCGCCGATGCCGATGAAGTGCGGGGCGTGCAGGTCGTGCGCGGCGTCGTTCAAGGCGGGGCTCCGTAGGGGCGGGGGCAGACGGGTGACAGGCGGACGAGATGCGAATCGTCCTCGCGGGCGGACCGCAAGGACGATCGGACCGCAAGGACGATTCTGCACCACCGGCCGGGCGGGCTAGGAGTCGCTGGCGAACAGCCGGAGCACCGGGACCCCGACCTTGTGCCGGGCCTGGGAGGCCCAGTCGCGGTGGAAGAACTCCTCCACGAAGTGCGGTGAGGTGAGCACCACCACCTCGTCCGCCTGGTGCTCCTCGACCGCCGACCGCAGCCGGTCCAGCGGCTTCTCCTCGACCAGCTCGCCGATCGCCTCGGCGCCGGCCGCGCGCAGGTGGCGCAGGCTGTGTTCGAGCGATTCGGTGGCCACGGTCGGCTCGGACTCGGACGCGTCGTGCTCGTGCACCACCTTGTCGAGGTGGCCGAGGGCGACGTCGTCCAGCGCCCGCAGCAGTTCGTCCTGCTTGCCGCGCGGCTGCATCAGGACGACGAACGAGACCTTCTCGTCGCTGTGGAGCGTGGTGACCAGCTCCACGTCCGCGTCGGAGAGAGCCTTTTCGATCATCAGTACCGTCTTGAACACGTGAGTCCCTTCCAGTGGCCGGCCCCCGGGCCCCGGCATCGCATAACGGGATCACGATCGGGGGGTCACGGGGTCATCCGAACCCAGGTGACGCAGGTAGCGGGTGAAGAGGAATCCTTTCTGCTCGATCAATGAGACCAGCCGCATCCGCTGCACGTCAGGCATTTGTGCATCGTGGATGATGCGCGGCGCGTCGCCGCCGGTGATCAACGGGGCCAGCGACAGGCACAGCTCGTCCAGCAGACCGGCCGCCGCCAGCTGTCCCAGCAGCCGCGGCCCGCCCTCGCTCAGCAACCGCGTCCAGCCCCGCTCCACCAGCGCGGCCACGCCCGCCCGCAGGTCCACCGCGCCCTCCCCGGCGATGACCAGGTCGGCTACCTCGGCGACCGCCCGGCGGCGCTCCTCGGGGGCGTCCGCGGTGGTGATCACCACCGTGCTGACCAGCGGCTCGGTGAACAGCGGTGCGCTCAGGTCCAGCGCCAGCGACCGGCTGACGACCGCGATCGCCGGGGCCGGTGCCTGCCCGGCCGCCGCCCGCGCCGCCGCGAACTCCTTGCGAGCCCGGGCCGGGCGGTAGCCCTCGGCACGGACCGTCTCCGCGCCCACCAGCACCACGTCCGACAGCGCCCGCAGTACCCCGAAGATCCGCTTGTCCGCGTCGCCGGACAGGCCCTCGGACAGACCGTCGAGCCTCGCCCCGCCGTCCAGGCCGGCCACCATGTTGGCGCGCAGCCAGGGGCGCCCCTGATTCACCTGGTCGGGGTACGCGTAGACGGCGGCGAGCGCCTCCAGCGAGGCCGGGTCGGCGACCGGCGCGTCCAGCGGGCTGATCAACTGTTGCATGGCTCCAGTTTTGCACCGACCGGTCCCGCCGACCGGCCGTTCTGAGGCGGCCACCGGCAGGCGTACCCTCTACTAACGTGCCCGCAGCCCCCCGCCCCGCCACCGCGACCGAGTCCATAGCCACCGCGAGCGCGGCCGGCTCCCCGATCGCGCTCACCGACCGCCGCCCCGTCGTGCCCGCCGAGCGCCTGGTCGCCGAGATGGTCCCGCCGCCCCGCTTCTCCGAGGTGAGCTTCGGGACGTACATCCCGGACCAGACCCAGCCGAGCCAGTACGAGGCCGTCCAGGTCCTGGAGCAGTTCGCCGGCACCCTCGGCAGCGGAAACGGTTCGGCCCCCAAGCGCAGCTGGTTCCGCCGCAGCGCCCCCGCGCCCACCGGCCCGGCCGGCGTCTACCTCGACGGCGGCTACGGCGTCGGCAAGACCCACCTGCTCGCCTCGCTCTGGCACGCCGCCCCCGGCCCCAAGGCCTTCGGCACCTTCGTCGAGCTGACCAACCTGGTCGGCGCGCTCGGCTTCCAGCAGGCCGTCCAGACCCTCTCCGGGCACACCCTGCTCTGCATCGACGAGTTCGAGCTGGACGACCCGGGCGACACCGTGCTGGTCTCCACCCTGCTCGGCCGCCTGGTCGACAACGGCGTCAAGCTGTGCGCCACCTCGAACACCCTGCCGGAGAAGCTCGGCGAGGGCCGCTTCGCCGCCGCCGACTTCCTGCGCGAGATCCAGGGCCTGTCCGCGCACTTCCGCCCGATGCGGATCGACGGCCAGGACTACCGCCACCGCGGCCTGCCGGACGCCCCGCCGCCCTACCCGGACGAGACCGTGGACGCCGTCGCGGCCCGCACCCCGGGCGCCTCCCTGGACGACTTCGACGCCCTGCTCGCCCACCTCTCCGCGGTCCACCCCAGCCGCTACGGCGCCCTGCTCGACGACGTCACCGCGGTCTGCCTGCGCGGCGTCCGCCAGGTCGACGACCAGTCCACCGCGCTGCGCCTGGTCGTCCTGGCCGACCGCATGTACGACCGCGAGCTCCCGATCACCGCCTCCGGCCTCCCCTTCGACCAGGTCTTCCCCGAGGACATGCTCCGCGGCGGCTATCGCAAGAAGTACCTCCGCGCCATCTCCCGCCTGGTCGCCCTGGCCCGGGACAGCGCCAAGTAGGCCCCGCTTGTCAGTGACGGGTCGTACGGTGGTCTCGTGCGACCCATCACGAGTATTGAGCGGTCAGTGGCGCCCTTCGAGGTCGTCAGTCCCTTCCAGCCCAACGGGGACCAGCCGGCGGCGATCGCCGAGCTGGAGCGGCGGATCAAGGGCGGGGAGAAGGACGTCGTCCTGCTCGGTGCCACCGGTACCGGCAAGTCGGCCACCACGGCCTGGATGATCGAGAAGCTTCAGCGGCCCACCCTGGTGATGGCGCCGAACAAGACGCTGGCCGCGCAGCTGGCCAACGAGTTCCGCGAGCTGCTGCCGAACAACGCGGTCGAGTACTTCGTCTCGTACTACGACTACTACCAGCCCGAGGCGTACGTCCCGCAGACGGACACCTACATCGAGAAGGACTCCTCGATCAACGAGGAGGTCGAGCGGCTGCGGCACTCGGCCACCAACTCGCTGCTCACCCGGCGGGACGTGGTCGTGGTCGCCTCCGTCTCCTGCATCTACGGCCTGGGCACCCCGCAGGAGTACGTGGACCGGATGGTCCCGCTCAGGATCGGCCAGGAGATCGACCGGGACGTCCTGCTCCGCCGCTTCGTCGACATCCAGTACACCCGCAACGACGTGGCCTTCACCCGCGGCACCTTCCGGGTCCGCGGCGACACCATCGAGATCTTCCCGGTGTACGAGGAGCTGGCCGTCCGGATCGAGATGTTCGGCGACGAGATCGAGGCGCTGTACACCCTGCACCCGCTCACCGGCGAGATCATCAGCCAGGACGACTCGGTCTACGTCTTCCCCGCCTCGCACTACGTGGCCGGCCCCGAGCGCATGGAGCGGGCGATCACCGGCATCGAGCAGGAGCTGGAGGGCACGCTCGCCAGGCTGGAGAAGCAGGGCAAGCTGCTGGAGGCCCAGCGGCTGCGGATGCGCACCACCTACGACATCGAGATGCTGCGCCAGATCGGCACCTGCTCGGGCGTCGAGAACTACTCGATGCACTTCGACGGTCGCGAGCCCGGCTCCCCGCCGAACACCCTGCTCGACTACTTCCCGGAGGACTTCCTCCTGGTGATCGACGAGTCGCACGTGACCGTCCCGCAGATCGGCGCGATGTACGAGGGCGACGCCTCACGCAAGCGCACCCTGGTCGAGCACGGCTTCCGGCTGCCGTCGGCGATGGACAACCGCCCGCTGAAGTGGGAGGAGTTCCTGGAGCGGATCGGCCAGACGGTGTACCTGTCGGCGACGCCGGGCCCGTACGAGCTGTCCCGCGGCGACGGCCAGGTCGAGCAGATCATCCGACCGACCGGCCTGATCGACCCCGAGGTGATCGTCAAGCCGACCGAGGGCCAGATCGACGACCTGGTGCACGAGGTCCGCCAGCGGGTCGAGCGGGACGAGCGCGTCCTGGTCACCACGCTGACCAAGAAGATGGCCGAGGACCTCACCGACTACATGCTCGGCCTGGACATCCGGGTCCGGTACCTCCACAGCGACGTGGACACCCTGCGCCGCGTCGAGCTGCTGCGCGAGCTGCGGGCGGGCAGGTACGACGTGCTGGTCGGCATCAACCTGCTGCGCGAGGGCCTGGACCTGCCCGAGGTGTCGCTGGTGGCGATCCTGGACGCGGACAAGGAGGGCTTCCTGCGCTCCGGCACCTCGCTGATCCAGACGATCGGGCGCGCCGCCCGCAACGTCTCCGGCCAGGTGCACATGTACGCGGACCGGATCACCCCGTCGATGGAGAAGGCGATCGACGAGACCAACCGCCGCCGGGCCGTGCAGCAGGCCTACAACAAGGAGCACGGGATCGACCCGCAGCCGCTGCGGAAGAAGATCGGCGACATCCTGGACACCCTCGCCCGCGAGGACGTGGACACCGACGAGCTGCTCTCCTCCGGCTACCGCGGCGCCGCGGCGAAGGGCAAGGCCCCGGTGCCGGCCCTGGGGGCCGAGCGCAAGCAGGGCGAGAGCCTGCCGGCCGCCGAGCTGGCCGAGCTGATCCAGTCGATGACGGACCGGATGCACGCGGCCGCCGCCGATCTCCAGTTCGAGGTCGCGGCCCGGCTGCGCGACGAGGTCAAGGAGCTGAAGAAGGAGCTGCGGCAGATGCGGGAGGCCGGTGTGGCGTAGGTGAGCTGCTGGGGCGCCCTGCCCGGCCGGTCTGGCACCGGTCAAGCCCGGCGGTGTCTCAGCCTTGCCACAAAGCGGGAAACGCGGAGGAAGAGGTGGTGCCGCAGGCCCTAGGCTGGCCTGCGGCATCGCCCTCGGAGCGGGGGCGCGGCAAACAAGAGGGGGCCTCAGCCGGGGGACGGCAACGGGGTGTTCCACCGTGGTGCCGCGCGGCGACCGACCGCGCGGCCGGGCAGAGAGGACAACGCCGTGTCGGTGAACCTTGCCAAGGGACAGCGGGTCAGCCTCCAGAAGGGGCAGGGCGGCGCGCTGACCGTGGTCCGGATGGGGCTCGGGTGGCGGGCCGCGCCCAAGCGGGGGCTGTTCGGCAGCCGGACCAGGAAGATCGACCTGGACGCCTCGGCGCTGCTGTACGCCGAGAAGACCCCGTCCGACGTGGTGTTCTTCCAGCACCTGGAGTCCACCGACGGCTCGGTCCGGCACACCGGGGACAACCTGGAGGGCGGCACCGGGGCGGACGACGACGAGGCCATCCTGGTCGACCTGTTGCACGTGCCGGCGCACATCACCCAGGTGGTGTTCACGGTCAGCTCGTACACCGGGCAGACCTTCGCCGAGGTGCAGGCCGCCCACTGCCGCCTGGTGGACGAGACCACCGGGGAGGAGCTGGCCCGCTACGAGCTGGCCGGCGGCAGCCCGCACACCGGCCAGATCATGGCGAAGGTGTTCCGGGACGGCTCGGGCGGCTGGGAGATGCAGGCGATCGGCGCGCCGGCCAAGGGCCGGACCTTCCAGGACCTGCTGCCGGCGATAGAGCCGTTCCTCTGACGGGTCTTTACCTTCTTTACCTTTCCTTACCCTCCCTGTTACTCTCGACGGCAGCGGAGGGGAGTATTCCTCGACAGCCGACCCCGTCATCACGGGTGCCCGTCGTGGCACCCCGGGGCGCTGGCCCGATGGGCGGAAGAGACCTCCGGCAGTGACGATGCCTGTCTCGCCTAGCTGCCGGAGGAGCAGTAATGGACGTTTCCGTAACCATGTGGGCCACCACGATCGGTGTGCTGATCGCACTGATCGTGGCGGACTTCTTCATCGGCGGTCGCAAGCCGCACGAGGTCTCCATCAAGGAGGCCGGGACCTGGACGGTGGTCTGGGTCGTGCTGGCGGCGCTCTTCGGCGGGTTCCTCTGGTGGCACTCCGGCGCCCAGCCGGCCGGTGAGTTCTTCGCCGGCTACATCACCGAGAAGTCGCTCAGCGTCGACAACCTCTTCGTGTTCATCCTGATCATGGGCAAGTTCGCGGTGCCCCGGATCTACCAGCAGCGCGTGCTGATGTTCGGCGTGATCATCGCGCTGGTGCTGCGGGCGGTGTTCATCGCCGGTGGCGCGGCCCTGGTCGCCCAGTTCTCCTGGGTGTTCTTCCTCTTCGGCGCCTTCCTGATCTGGACGGCCTGGAAGCTGATCAAGGAGGCCCGGGCCGACGAGGAGGACGAGGAGTTCGAGGAGAACCGCCTGCTGAAGTCGATCACGCAGCGCTTCCCGTCGACCGACAAGTACCACGGGACCAAGCTGTTCATCCGGGAGAAAGGCCGTCGGCTGATCACCCCGATGCTGATCGTCATGCTGGCGATCGGTACGACGGACGTGCTGTTCGCCCTGGACTCGATTCCGGCCATCTTCGGCCTCACCCAGGACCCGTACATCGTCTTCACCGCCAACGCCTTCGCCCTGATGGGCCTGCGCCAGCTGTACTTCCTGATCGGCGGCCTGCTGAAGAAGCTGGTCCACCTGAGCTACGGCCTGTCGGTGATCCTCGGCTTCATCGGCGTGAAGCTGGTCCTGCACGCCGCCCACGAGGCCGGCGCCACGTGGGCCCCGGAGATCGGCATCCCGTTCTCCCTCGGCTTCATCGTCGTCGTCCTGGCCATCACCACGGTGACCAGCCTGCGCACCTCGAAGAAGCAGGAGCAGGCCGCGCAGGCCGAGCCCGAGAAGCTCGACGCCTGACCCGCCACGAACCCGCCGAGGCTCCCGCGACCGTTCCCGGTCGCGGGGGCCTCGGCCCGTCCGGCAGCCGCGCCCGGCCGCTACCAGCCGCGGTCGCGCCATTCGGGGAGGTGGGGGCGTTCGGTGCCGAGGGTGGTGTCGTTGCCGTGGCCGGGGTAGACCCAGGCCTCGTCGGGGAGGACGTCGAAGATCTTCGTTGTGACGTCCCGGTAGAGGGTCTTGAAGGCCTCCGGGTCGCCCCAGGTGTTGCCGACGCCGCCGGGGAAGAGGCAGTCGCCGGTGAAGACGTGCGGGTGGCCCTGCGGGTCGTCGTAGATCAGCACGATCGCGCCCGGGGTGTGCCCGACCAGGTGTCGGACGGTGAGCTCGACCTGGCCGACCAGCAGCTTGTCGCCGTCCGCCAGTCGCAGCTCGGTGGGGACGTCGATGCCCTCGGCGTCGTGCTCGCCGGCGGCGGTGCGGGCGCCGGTGGTGGCGACCACCTCGGCCAGCGCCCCCCAGTGGTCGTGGTGCCGGTGGGTGGTGACCACGGTGGCCAGCTCGTCGCCGACGGTCTCCAGCAGCGCCCGGGCGTCGGCGGCCGCGTCGATCAGCAACTGCTCGTCGGTGGCCCGGCAGCGCAGCAGGTAGGCGTTGTTGTCGTACGGGCCGACGGCCACCTTGGTGATGATCAGGTGGGCCAGCTCGCGCACGTCCGGCGGCCCGCCGACCTTGACCGCTCCGTGGTAGGTCATGCCTCAGCTCCTCGTCGTGTCGGTCCTGGGATCATCCTCGCGCCGTCAGCCCAGCGGGGGAAGCTGGGGGAGTGCGGTGTCGGGGGTGCGGCGCAGGCCGGCGCCGTCGGAGCGGCCGGAGAGCCAGGCGAGCAGCGCGCGGTACGGGCCCTCGACGGTGAGCTCGGGAGTGCCCGAGCCGATCACGGCGCGGTCCCCGGTGTCCTCGGCGACCAGTTCGACGGCGGGCAGCCCCTCGGCGCCGGCCAGCTTGGCGGCGAGCCTGCGGTACTCGGTGGCGGCGAAGAGCTCGGGCCAGTCCGCGGGGGCGTAGCCGGTGTCCAGGTCGACCAGGTGGTACTCGACCTCGGCCAGGCGCTTCCAGGGGATGTCGGAGGCCGGGAAGACGTAGCCGGTGCGGTGCCGGACCTCGGCCCCCCAGGCCTCGGCGGTCATCGGCGCGGCGGCCGCGGCGAAGCGCGCGTGCGAGTCGCGCAGGTCGGCGAGCTGGACGTCCACCGGGCGGGGCGCGTCGCGCTCGATGTCCGCGTCGCGGGCCTCGGTGCTGGCGTACTGCGGGATGTCGGTGCCGGTGCGGGCGCCGTTCAGCAGGTTGACCAGGGAGTCGGCGTTGCGGGCGAGGTGGGCGAGCACGTGGCCCCGGGTCCAGCCGGGGAGGGCGGAGGGTTCGGCGACGGCGTCGGGCTTCAGCTCGGCGACGGTGGTCAGCAGGCGCTGGGTGCTCTCCTCGACCTGGCTCAACCAGGACGCGGCGGAGGCGGCGGCGGACTGCGGGTCGGTCATCGAATCGGCCTTCTGTGGGAGACGGCGCGTTGCCCGCGCGGGGCTTCGCTCGTTGACCAGCTGACGCTATCGCCGAATCCGGCCCCTGAGCAGGGGGGTTTTCGGTCCGGGTGCGGACGGTGCGAGGGGCGCTCTCACTCGTTCGGGTGGTCTCCACTGGACAGAGTCGAGATTCGAACGTCTGAGCTATAGGCTGGCTGCCGCATCCTGGAAGAAGACCGAATCTCACCGCAAGCCATCTCGCCCCGGAGAAAGGCGCCAGAAGCAGTGGCCGACCGCCTCATCGTCCGCGGTGCTCGCGAGCACAACCTCAAGAACGTCTCGCTCGACCTGCCCCGCGACTCCCTCATCGTCTTCACGGGCCTCTCCGGCTCCGGCAAGTCCTCGCTCGCCTTCGACACGATCTTCGCCGAGGGCCAGCGCCGCTACGTCGAGTCGCTGTCCTCCTACGCCCGCCAGTTCCTCGGGCAGATGGACAAGCCCGACGTCGACTTCATCGAAGGCCTCTCCCCGGCCGTCTCGATCGACCAGAAGTCCACCAACCGCAACCCGCGCTCGACCGTCGGCACCATCACCGAGGTCTACGACTACCTGCGGCTGCTGTTCGCCCGGATCGGCAAGCCGCACTGCCCGCACTGCGGCCGCCCGATCGCCAAGCAGTCCCCGCAGGCGATCGTCGACAAGGTGCTGGAGCTCGCCGAGGGCACCCGGTTCCAGGTGCTCAGCCCGGTGGTGCGCGAGCGCAAGGGCGAGTTCGTCGACCTCTTCGCCGACCTCCAGTCCAAGGGCTACGCCCGGGCCCGGGTGGACGGCGCGACGATCCAGCTCGCCGAGCCGCCGAAGCTCAAGAAGCAGGAGAAGCACACCGTCGAGGTGGTGATCGACCGCCTGACCGTCAAGGAGAGCGCCAAGCGGCGGCTCACCGACTCGGTGGAGACGGCCCTGCGGCTGTCCGGTGGCATGGTCGTGCTCGACTTCGTCGACCTCCCCGAGGACGACCCCGAGCGCGAGCGGATGTACTCCGAGCACCTCTACTGCCCGTACGACGACGTGTCGTTCGAGGAGCTGGAGCCGCGCTCGTTCTCCTTCAACTCGCCGTTCGGCGCCTGCCCGGACTGCTCGGGCCTGGGCAACCGGATGGAGGTCGACCCGGAGCTGGTCGTCCCCGACGAGGAGCGCTCGCTGGACGAGGGCGCGATCCACCCGTGGTCGGCCGGCCACGCCAAGGAGTACTTCCAGCGCCTGATCGACGCGCTCGCCGAGGAGCTGGGCTTCCGCACCGACATCCCCTGGGCCGGGCTGCCCGCCCGCGCCAAGAAGGCGCTGCTGCACGGGCACAAGCACCAGGTGCAGGTCCGCTACCGCAACCGCTTCGGGCGCGAGCGCTCGTACAGCACCGGCTTCGAGGGCGCCGTCCCGTTCATCCAGCGCCGGCACACCGAGGCGGAGAGCGACAGCAGCCGCGAGCGCTTCGAGGGCTACATGCGCGAGGTGCCCTGCCCGACCTGCGAGGGCACCCGGCTGAAGCCGGTGGTGCTCGCGGTGACGGTCGAGGAGAAGTCGATCGCCGACGTCTCGGCGATGTCGATCAGCGACTGCGCCGAGTTCCTGGGCGCCATGAAGCTCAACGACCGGGACAAGCAGATCGCCGAGCGGGTCCTCAAGGAGGTCAACGAGCGGCTGCGCTTCCTGGTCGACGTCGGCCTGGACTACCTCTCGCTCAACCGCGCGGCCGGCACCCTGTCCGGCGGCGAGGCGCAGCGCATCCGGCTGGCCACCCAGATCGGCTCCGGCCTGGTCGGCGTGCTGTACGTGCTGGACGAGCCGTCGATCGGTCTGCACCAGCGGGACAACCACCGGCTGATCGAGACCCTGGTGCGGCTGCGCGACATCGGCAACACCCTGATCGTGGTCGAGCACGACGAGGACACCATCAAGACCGCGGACTGGGTGGTCGACATCGGCCCGGGCGCCGGCGAGCACGGCGGCAAGGTGGTGCACTCCGGTTCGCTGAAGCAGCTGCTGACCAACAAGGAGTCGCTGACCGGCCAGTACCTCTCCGGCAAGCGGTCCATCCCGATCCCGGCGGCCCGCCGCGAGCGGGACAAGAAGCGGCAGTTGACCGTCCACGGCGCCCGTGAGCACAACCTCAAGGACGTCACGGTCGGCTTCCCGCTCGGCACCTTCACCGCGATCACCGGCGTCTCCGGCTCCGGCAAGTCGACGCTGGTCAACGACATCCTCTACACCCACCTCGCCCGGGAGCTGAACGGCGCCCGCAGCGTGCCCGGCCGGCACACCCGGATCACCGGCACCGACCTGGTGGACAAGGTGGTGCACGTCGACCAGTCGCCGATCGGGCGCACCCCGCGCTCCAACCCGGCCACCTACACCGGGGTGTTCGACCACGTCCGCCGGCTCTTCGCGGAGACCCAGGAGGCCAAGGTCCGCGGCTACCTGCCCGGCCGGTTCTCCTTCAACGTCAAGGGCGGCCGCTGCGAGAACTGCTCGGGCGACGGCACCATCAAGATCGAGATGAACTTCCTGCCGGACGTCTACGTGCCGTGCGAGGTCTGCCACGGCGCCCGGTACAACCGGGAGACGCTGGAGGTGCACTACAAGGGCAAGTCCATCGCCGAGGTGCTGGACATGCCGATCGAGGAGGCGCTCGGCTTCTTCGAGGCCGTCCCGGCGATCGCCCGCCACCTCAGGACGCTCAACGACGTCGGCCTCGGGTACGTCCGGCTCGGCCAGTCCGCGCCGACGCTGTCCGGCGGCGAGGCGCAGCGCGTCAAGCTCGCCTCCGAGCTGCAGAAGCGCTCCACCGGGCGGACGGTCTACGTGCTCGACGAGCCCACCACCGGCCTGCACTTCGAGGACATCAGCAAGCTGATCAAGGTGCTCAGCGGGCTGGTCGAGAAGGGCAACACGGTGATCGTCATCGAGCACAACCTCGATGTGATCAAGACCGCCGACTGGATCGTCGACATGGGCCCCGAGGGCGGCTCCGGCGGCGGCACGGTGGTCGCCGAGGGCACCCCGGAGCAGATCGCCGCCGTCCCCGACAGTCACACCGGCAAGTTCCTCCGGGACATCCTGCCGGGCGACTTCGCGGACGCGCCGGTCGCCGAGGCCCCGAAGGCCAGGGCCCCGCGCAAGCGGGCCGCCGCGGCCAAGAAGTAGCACCCGGCACCCGCCCGGCACCCGCCTGGCCGCCCCCGTCCACGGGAGCGGCCGGGCGCCCGCCGCATAGACTTCCGACGTCCCGCAGCCGAGTCGAACCGCAGGAGCGCAGCCGCATGTCCCAGGCCCCCGAGAGCAGCCCCGCCACCTCCCGCCGCACCCTGCTCTGCGGCGCCGCGGCCGTCCTGGCGGCCGGCGGCACCGTGGCCGTCGCCGGCTGCGGCTCCTCCGCCTCCTCCGGGGCGAGCACGGCCAAGGGCCCGGTGGACCTCGGCCCCGCCTCCGCGGTGCCGGAGGGCGGCGGCAAGGTGTTCCGCGAGCAGCGGATCGTGGTGACCCAGCCGACCGCCGGGCAGTACAAGGCGTTCAGCGCCAAGTGCACCCACGCCGGCTGCATCGTCGACCAGGTGAAGAACCAGCAGATCCAGTGCCCGTGCCACGGCAGCCGGTTCGCCATCACCGACGGGGCCGTGCAGGACGGCCCGGCCCCCACCCCGCTGCCCGCCTACACCGTCACGGTCGAGGGCGGGAACCTCAAGGTGACCCCGAGCTGACGCAGTTGACCCCCTCCCGGCCGATCTTCCCGTTGATCCCGCCCCCGCACCCCGGGCCCCACTCGGTACGGTGGAGCCATGGCTGACCCGAGCACCTACCGCCCGGCGCCGGGCGCGATCCCGACGTCGCCGGGCGTCTACAAGTTCCGCGACGCCCACGGCCGGGTCATCTACGTCGGCAAGGCCAAGAGCCTGCGACCGCGCCTGTCGTCCTACTTCCAGGACCTGGCCGGCCTGCACCCGCGCACCGCGACCATGGTGACCACCGCCGCGTCCGTCGAGTGGACGGTGGTGGCCACCGAGGTCGAGGCGTTGCAGCTGGAGTACTCCTGGATCAAGGAGTTCGACCCGCGGTTCAACGTCAAGTACCGCGACGACAAGAGCTATCCGGAGCTCGCCGTCACCCTCGACGAGGAGTACCCGAGGGTCCAGGTGATGCGCGGGGCGCACAAGAAGGGCGTGCGCTACTTCGGCCCGTACGGGCACGCCTGGGCGATCCGCGAGACGGTCGACCTGCTGCTGCGGGTCTTCCCCGTCCGCACCTGCTCCAACGGCGTGTTCAAGCGCGCCCGGCAGGTCGGCCGGCCCTGCCTGCTCGGCTACATCGGCAAGTGCGCGGCGCCCTGCGTCGGCAAGGTCTCGGCGGACGAACACCGGGCGCTGGCCGAGGACTTCTGCGACTTCATGGCCGGCCGCACCGGCAACTACCTGCGTCGGCTGGAAGAGCAGATGCAGGAGGCCGCCGCCGAGCTGGAGTACGAGAAGGCGGGCCGGCTGCGGGACGACATCGGCGCCCTCAAGCGCGCGATGGAGAAGAACGCCATCGTGCTCGCCGACGCCACCGACGCCGACCTGCTGGCCGTCGCCGAGGACGAACTGGAGGCCGCCGTCCAGATCTTCCACGTTCGCGGCGGCCGGGTGCGCGGCCAGCGCGGCTGGGTCACCGACAAGGTCGAGGACGTCGACACCGCCGGACTCGTCGAGCACGCCCTCCAGCAGCTCTACGGCGGCGCCGGCCCGGACGAGCGCAACGAGTCCGTCCCGCGCGAGGTGTTGGTCCCGGCGCTGCCCGACCCGGCCGCACCGGTGAAGGAATGGCTGGCCGGCCTGCGCGGCGCCCAGGTGGACCTGCGGATCCCGCAGCGCGGCGACAAGAAGGACCTGATGGCCACCGTGCAGCGCAACGCCCAGCAGGCGCTGGCGCTGCACAAGACCAAGCGCGCCTCCGACCTCACCACCCGCAGCCGCGCCCTCCAGGAGATCGCCGACGCGCTGGAGCTGGACTCCGTCCCGCTGCGCATCGAGTGCTTCGACATCTCCCACCTCCAGGGCGAGGACGTGGTCGCCTCGATGGTGGTCTTCGAGGACGGCCTGGCCCGCAAGAGCGAGTACCGGCGCTTCCAGATCAAGGGCTTCGAGGGCCAGGACGACGTCCGCTCGATGCACGAGGTGATCAGCCGGCGCTTCCGCCGCTACCTCCAGGAGCGCGAGCAGACCGGCGAGTGGGCCGTCCCGGAGGAGGACGAGCCGGGTGTCGCGGCCGAGGACGGGCCGCGCACCGAGGAAGGCCGCCCCAAGCGTTTCGCCTACCCGCCACAGCTGTTGGTGGTCGACGGCGGCCAGCCGCAGGTCGCCGCCGCCCGGCGGGCCCTGGACGAACTCGGCATCGACGACGTCGCCCTGTGCGGCCTCGCCAAGCGCCTGGAGGAGGTCTGGCTGCCGGGCGAGGACGACCCGGTGGTGCTGCCGCGCTCCAGCGAGGGCCTGTACCTGCTCCAGCGGGTCCGCGACGAGGCCCACCGCTTCGCGATCACCTACCAGCGCAGCAAGCGTTCCAAGCGACTCACCGCCGGGGAACTGGACTCCGTCCCGGGCCTCGGCGAGACTCGCCGCCAGGCGCTGCTCAAGCACTTCGGCTCGCTGAAGAGGCTCCGGGCCGCCACCGTCGACGAACTCTGCGCCGTACCCGGCATCGGACGCCGCACGGCGGAAACTGTTGCGGCGACGTTGTCGTCCCGTACACCCGCCGCACCCGCGGTCAACACCGCGACCGGCGAAATCATCGAGGACGGGGCCGACCAGGCCACCGCGCCGGTGGCCGCAGCACCCACGACCGCACCATCCCAGGAGACGCCATGACGGCCGACGCCGCCCGTCGGGCGGCGCACCCCGCCCCCGCCCGCCCCTGCGGGCCGGGGAAGGGCGGCCGCGGCCCGTGCGTTCTCCCCAGCAGAAAGACCGAGAGCGGGGAACCGAAGTGACCGTGTCAGACGTGGCCGAGAACGCGCCGGAGCTGGTGATCATCTCCGGCATGTCCGGAGCCGGCCGCTCCACCGCCGCCAAGTGCCTGGAGGACCTGGGCTGGTTCGTGGTGGACAACCTGCCGCCGGCCCTGATCCCGACCATGGTCGACCTGGGCGCCCGCTCCCAGGGCAACGTCGCCCGGATCGGCGTGGTCGTGGACGTCCGCGGCCGCCAGTTCTTCGACGACCTGCTCACCTCGCTGGACGAGCTGGAGAAGCGCGGCGTCCGGCTCCGGGTGATCTTCCTGGACTCCTCCGACGAGGCCCTGGTCCGCCGCTTCGAGAACGTGCGCCGCCCGCACCCGCTCCAGGCCGACGGCCGGATCGTCGACGGCATCGCCCAGGAGCGCGACCTGCTGCGCGACCTGCGCGGCGAGGCCGACCTGGTGATCGACACCTCCAACCTCAACGTGCACCAGCTGCGCGCCAAGCTGGACGCCCAGTTCGCCGACCACGACGAGCCCGAGCTGCGCGCCACCGTGATGTCCTTCGGCTTCAAGTACGGCCTGCCGGTCGACGCCGACCTCGTGGTGGACTGCCGGTTCCTGCCCAACCCGCACTGGGTGCCCGAGCTGCGGGCCCGCACCGGCACCGACGCGGACGTCGCCGACTACGTCTTCCAGCAGCCCGGAGCCAACGAGTTCCTGAACGGCTACGCGGAACTGCTCCGGATCGTTACCGAGGGCTACCGGCGGGAGGGGAAGCGCTACATGACGCTTGCCGTAGGCTGCACCGGTGGCAAGCACCGTAGCGTCGCCATGTCCGAGCGGCTGACCAAGCGTCTCATCGCGGACGGCGTGGAAACGGTGCTCGTCCACCGTGACATGGGACGGGAGTAACCGCCGCCTCCTGCCGGGCCGCCGGCGAGGCCGGTGGCGGGAACCAGGAACGCGAGGTGAGTGTGGCGGGATACGTGCCCGGGCGGCAGCCGCAGACCAGGACCGCCGACCGGGCGGGCGGCCCGGCACGGACCCAGGTGCCGAGCCGACCGCGCAGTAGTCCCGCCCGGGCCAACCCGGCGCCCCGGATCGCCGCGCTCGGCGGTGGCCAGGGCCTGTCCGCCTCGCTGTCCGCGCTGCGCCGGCTCACCACCGACCTGACCGCCGTGGTCACCGTCGCCGACGACGGCGGCTCCAGCGGGCGGCTGCGCGCCGAGCTCGGCGTGCTGCCCCCGGGCGACCTGCGCAAGGCGCTGGCCGCGCTGTGCGGGGACGACGACTGGGGCCGCACCTGGTCCGAGGTGATCCAGCAGCGCTTCACCGGCAGCGGCGACCTGGGCGGCCACGCGGTCGGCAACCTGCTGATCGTCGCGCTCTGGGAGAAGCTCGGCGACCCGGTGGCCGCCCTGGACTGGGTCGGTCGGCTGCTGAACGTCCAGGGCCGGGTGCTGCCGATGTCGGCGGTGCCGCTGGACATCGAGGCGACCGTCCGCGGCCACGACCCGGAGCACCCCTGCGAGGTGTCCGCGGTGCGCGGCCAGGCCAGCGTCGCGGTGACCCCCGGCACGGTGCAGTCGATCCGGCTGGTGCCGGACGAGCCGCCGGCCGTCCCGGAGGCGGTCGCCGCCGTCCGCGAGGCGGACTGGGTGGTGCTGGGCCCCGGCTCCTGGTTCACCAGCGTGCTGCCGCACCTGCTGGTGCCCGAGCTGGCCAAGGCGCTCACCGAGACCCGCGCCCGCCGCCTGCTCACCCTCAACCTGGCCCCGCAGCCCGGCGAGACCGAGGGCTTCACCCCGCAGCGGCACCTGGAGGTCATCGCCGACCACGCCCCCGGGCTCGCCGTGGATGCGATCCTGGTGGACGAGCGCGCCGTCACCGGCGGCGCCTTCGGCCAGGCGGACCTGGCCGGTTTGGAGAAGGCCGCCGAGCGGATGGGCGCCGCGCTGGTGCTCGGCACGGTGGCGCGCACCGACGGTACTCCGCGACACGACCCGGAGCTGTTGGCCGCCGCGTACGACCGGATTTTCCGGACACATGGAAGGATCGGGCCATGGCGATGACTCCAGCGGTGAAGGACGAGATCAGCCGGCTCCCGGTCACCCGGGCCTGCTGCCGCAAGGCGGAGGTGTCGGCGATCCTGCGGTTCGCGGGCGGACTGCACATCGTGAGCGGCCGCATCGTGATCGAGGCGGAGCTGGACACCGGCGCGGCCGCCCGCCGGCTGCGCAAGGACCTCCTGGAGATCTTCGGGCACTCCTCCGACCTCGTGGTGATGGCCCCCGGCGGGTTGCGGCGCGGCAGCCGCTTCGTCGTCCGGGTCGTGAAGGACGGCGAACTGCTCGCCCGCCAGACCGGTCTGGTGGACGGCCGCGGCCGCCCGATCCGCGGGCTGCCCCCGGCGGTCGTCTCCGGCGCCACCTGCGACGCCGAGGCCGCCTGGCGCGGAGCCTTCCTGGCGCACGGCTCGCTCACCGAGCCGGGCCGCTCCTCCTCGCTGGAGATCACCTGCCCCGGTTCCGAGGCGGCGCTCGCCCTGGTCGGCGCGGCCCGCCGGCTCGGCATCCCGGCCAAGGCCCGCGAGGTGCGCGGTGTGGACCGGGTGGTGATCCGCGACGGCGACGCGATCGGCGCCCTGCTGACCCGGCTCGGCGCGCACGAGTCGGTGCTCGCCTGGGAGGAGCGCCGGATGCGGCGCGAGGTCCGGGCCACCGCCAACCGGCTGGCCAACTTCGACGACGCCAACCTGCGCCGCTCGGCCCGGGCCGCGGTGGCGGCCGGCGCGCGGGTGGCCCGGGCGCTGGAGATCCTCGGCGACGAGGTGCCCGAGCACCTGGCCGCGGCCGGCCAGCTGCGGATGCAGCACAAGCAGGCCTCGCTGGAGGAGCTGGGCGCGCTCGCCGACCCGCCGCTGACCAAGGACGCGGTGGCCGGCCGGATCCGCCGGCTGCTGGCGATGGCCGACAAGCGCGCCTCCGAGCTCGGCCTGCCGAGCACCGAGGCCAACCTGACCGACGAGATGGCGCTCAACTGACGCGCACCCCCACCCGGAGGTGATCCGGGCGAGTCGCGACATGATCGATTTGCGGCCGGTGTCCGGATTCCGGGCACCGGCCGTCGTCGTGTCCGGACGCGGCGGACGGAGCCCCTCGTCAGGGCCAAATTGGTCGAGACCACTGACCGGCGTCAACTCTCCGAGCTGGGGCGGAAGGACGGCCGGAATTCGCGCCACGCCCGGTCTTGGCAGGCGAGCGGATGTGCCCTCCCAGGCCCCGGAGGGGTAGGGTCATAGGCGGTCGGGGACTTCCCAAATCTCACCCCCGTCGGCTTAGCTCCGGCGTACCTAACGAGGAGATCGGTTCGTGACGATCCGGGTAGGCATCAACGGATTCGGCCGCATCGGCCGCAACTTCTTCCGGGCGGTCAAGGCCCAGGGCGCGGACATCGAGATCGTCGGTGTCAACGACCTGACCGACACGAAGACCCTGGCTCACCTGCTGAAGTACGACACCACCCTGGGCACCTTCCCGGGCGCGGTCTCGCACACCGAGGACAGCATCACCGTCGACGGCCACACCTTCAAGGTGACCGCCGAGCGTGACCCCGCCAACCTGCCGTGGGCCGAGCTGGGCGCCGACATCGTCGTCGAGTCCACCGGCATCTTCACCAAGGCCGAGGCCGCGAAGAAGCACCTCGCCGCCGGCGCCAAGAAGGTCATCATCTCGGCGCCCGCCACCGACGAGGACGTCACCATCGTCATGGGCGTCAACGACGACAAGTACGACGCCGCCAACCACGACATCATCTCCAACGCCTCCTGCACCACCAACTGCGTGGCGCCGATGGCCAAGGTGCTGAACGAGAGCTTCGGCATCGTCAAGGGCCTGATGACCACCGTCCACGCCTTCACCAACGACCAGGTCACCCTGGACTTCCCGCACAAGGACCTGCGCCGTGCTCGTGCGGCGAGCCAGAACATCATCCCGACCTCGACCGGTGCCGCCAAGGCGACCGCCCTGGTCCTGCCGGAGCTGAAGGGCAAGCTGGACGGCACCTCGCTGCGCGTCCCGGTCCCGACCGGCTCCATCACGGACCTGGTCGTCACCCTGGAGCGCGAGGTCACCAAGGACGAGGTCAACGCCGCCTTCCAGAAGGCCGCGGAGGGCCCGCTCAAGGGCATCCTGGCCTACACCGAGGACCCGATCGTCTCCTCGGACATCGTCAACGACCCGGCCTCCTGCATCTTCGACTCCCAGCTCACCATGGTCCAGGGCAACCAGGTCAAGGTGCTCGGCTGGTACGACAACGAGTGGGGCTACTCGAACCGTCTCGTCAACCTGACCACCCTGGTCGGTGGGCAGCTCTGACGCAGTGGGAGCTGACGTGATGTAGGGGCGAGGGCCCGGACGGCGAAACACTGCCGACCGGGCCCTCGCTCTGCGTACAAGGACTTCAAAGGCGGCCCCTGCGCCGTGCCGCCTCTGCGCATCAACCATCTCCCCAGGAGACCGAAGAACCCGTGAAGACCATCGAAGACCTCGACGTCGCCGGCAAGCGCGTCTTCGTCCGCGCCGACCTGAACGTCCCGCTGGACGGCAGCACGATCACCGACGACGGTCGGATCCGCGCCGTCGCGCCGACCATCGCCAAGCTCGTCGAGCGCGGCGCCAAGGTCGTCGTCGCCTCCCACCTCGGCCGCCCCAAGGGCGAGCCGGACCCGCAGTACTCGCTCGCGCCGGTGGCCGCCCGTCTCGGCGAGATCCTCGGCACGCCGGTCGCCTTCGCCGCCGACACCGTGGGCGACAGCGCCCGGGCCACCGTGGCCGCGCTGGCCGACGGCGGGGTCGCGCTGCTGGAGAACCTGCGCTTCAACGCCGGCGAGACCAGCAAGGACGACGCCGAGCGCGCCGCCTTCGCCGCCGAACTGGCCGCGCTGGCCGACCTGTACGTCGGTGACGGCTTCGGTGCCGTGCACCGCAAGCACGCCTCGGTCTACGACCTGCCGGCCCTGCTGCCGCACGCCGCCGGCGACCTGATCGCCACCGAGGTCGGCGTGCTGAAGAAGCTCACCGACGAGGTCGCCCGCCCGTACGTGGTCGTGCTCGGCGGCGCCAAGGTCTCGGACAAGCTCGGCGTGATCGACAACCTGCTGAAGAAGGCCGACCGGATCCTGATCGGCGGCGGCATGGCGTACACCTTCCTCGCGGCCCAGGGCCACGAGGTCGGCATCTCGCTGCTCCAGGCCGACCAGAAGGACAAGTGCCTGGAGTACCTGGCCGAGGCCGAGAAGCGGGGCGTCGAGTTCGTCCTGCCGACCGACGTCCTGGTCTCCGCGGACTTCCCGGACCTCAAGACCAAGGCCCCGGCGACCTACGAGGTCGTCGCCTCGGACGCGATCCCGGCCGACAAGGAGGGCCTGGACATCGGCCCGGAGACCCGCGAGCTGTACGCGGCGAAGCTGGCCGACGCGGGCACCGTGTTCTGGAACGGCCCGATGGGCGTCTTCGAGCACCCCGACTACGCGAACGGCACCAAGGCCGTCGCGCAGGCCCTGCTCGACAGCCCCGGCTTCACCGTGGTCGGTGGCGGCGACTCCGCCGCGGCCGTCCGCATCCTGGGCTTCGACGAGACGAAGTTCGGACACATCTCGACCGGCGGTGGCGCGAGCCTCGAGTACCTGGAGGGCAAGACCCTCCCCGGTCTCGCCGCCCTGGAAGGCTGAAGCAATGACTGAGCGTCTCCCGCTGATGGCGGGCAACTGGAAGATGAACCTCAACCACCTCGAGGCCATCCAGCACACCCAGAAGCTGGCGTTCGCGCTGGCCGACAAGGACTACGAGGCCGTCGAGGTCGCCGTCCTGGTGCCGTTCACCGACCTGCGCTCGGTGCAGACCCTGGTCTTCGGCGACAAGCTGAAGATCAAGTTCGGCTCGCAGGACATCTCGCAGTACGACTCCGGCGCCTACACCGGCGAGGTCTCCGGGCCGATGCTGGCCAAGCTCCAGTGCACCTACGCGGTGATCGGCCACTCGGAGCGCCGCCAGTACCACGGCGAGAACGAGGAGATCGTCAACGCCAAGGTCAAGGCCGCCTACCGGGCCGGGGTCACCCCGATCCTGTGCATCGGCGAGCCGCTGGAGATCCGCAAGGCCGGCACCCACGTCGAGTACACCCTGGCCCAGCTGGACGGCGCCCTGGCGGACGTCCCGGCCCGCCAGGCCGAGTCCATCGTGGTCGCGTACGAGCCGGTCTGGGCGATCGGCACCGGCGAGGTGGCCACCCCGGAGGACGCACAGGAGGTCTGCGCCGCCATCCGCAAGCGGATCGCCGAGCTGTACGACGCCGAGCTGGCCGGCAAGGTCCGTGTGCTGTACGGCGGTTCGGTCAAGTCGTCGAGCGCGGCCGGCCTGATGGCCAAGCCCGACATCGACGGCGGTCTGATCGGCGGTGCCTCGCTGGACGCCGACGAGTTCGTCAAGATCGTGCGCTACCGTGAGCAGGCAGTAGGCTAACGCCGCCGCAGCAACGTAGGCTTTGGGGCCGGACCGCCGATCGCGGCCCGGCCCCTCCGCCGAAGATACGAGAGAGTTGGTCCCGTCGTGGTTCTCGGGTTCTCGATTGCCCTGATCATCTTCAGCCTGCTGATGATCCTCCTGGTGCTGCTGCACAAGGGGAAGGGCGGCGGTCTGTCGGACATGTTCGGTGGCGGTGCGATGTCCACCGGCGGTGGTTCGGCGGTGGCCGAGCGCAACCTGGACCGCATCACGATCGTCGTCGGTCTGGGCTGGTTCGCCTGCATCATCGTGCTGGGCCTGGTGCTGAAGTACCAGAGCTGACGTACCCCTGACGCCCCGTCGCCCGAGCGCCTATCCTGGGACGGTCGGGGGCGGAGGCGATGGTGGCGGACGCTTAACTCCTGCTTACACTAGGACGACTTTCGCCACCGACGCGCACCGCGGCGGGTCGGCGTACCAGCACGCAGGGAGTCAGACCGTGGCAAGTGGCAACGCCATCCGTGGCAGCAGGGTCGGAGCCGGCCCCATGGGCGAGGCGGAGCGCGGCGAGTCCGCCCCGCGCAACCGGATCTCCTTCTGGTGCGCCAACAAGCACGAGACCAAGCCCAGCTTCGCCGCCGAGGCCGTGATCCCGGACACCTGGGACTGCCCGCGCTGTGGCTTCCCGGCCGGGCAGGACGAGCACAACCCGCCCGCGCCGTCGCGCAACGAGCCGTACAAGACCCACCTCGCCTACGTCCGCGAGCGTCGCACCGACGCCGACGGCGAGGCGATCCTCGCCGAGGCGCTGGCCAAGCTGCGCGGCGAGATCTGAGCGAGCCGAGCGCGACAAACGGGCGCCACCGTCAACGACGGTGGCGCCCTTCGGCGTTGTGGGTCCCTACGCCGAGGCCGGCGGGTACAGCTGGGGCGGGATCCGCTCGGCGGCGGCCCGGTCCAGCAGCCACAGGGTGCGGCTGCGGCCGTACGCGCCGGAGGCGGGCGCCTGGAGCGCCCCGGGGCCGGACAGGGCCAGCGCGACCGCGCCCGCCTTGTCCTCGCCGGCCGCCAGCAGCCACACCTCACGGGCCGCCCGGATCGCCGGGAGGGTGAGCGAGACCCGGGTCGGCGGGGGCTTGGGGGCCCCGCGCACGCCGACCACCGTCAGCTCGGTCTCCCGCACCCCCGGGTGCTCGGGGAAGAGCGAGGCGACGTGGGTGTCCGGGCCGACGCCGAGCAGCAGCACGTCGAAGGCCGGGACGCCGAGCCGGTCGCCCGGCCCGGCCGCCTTCGCCAGCTCCTCCGCGTAGCGGGCCGCGGCGGCCTCCACGTCCGAGCCGTCCACCCCGTCCGAGGCGGGCATCTCGTGCACCCGGGCCGGGTCGAGCGGGACGGCGTCCAGCAGCTCGGCCCTGGCCTGGACGGCGTTGCGCTCCGGGTCCGCAGCCGGCACGAAGCGCTCGTCGCCCCACCAGAGGTCCAGCCGCGCCCAGTCGACCGCGTCGCGCGCCGGGGAGGCGGCGACCGCGGCCAGCAGGGCGTTGCCGTTGCGGCCGCCGGTGAGCACCACCGAGGCGGTGCCGCGGGCGGCCTGGGCGTCCACGATCCGGGTGATCAGCCGGGCCGCGGCCGCCTGGGCCATCAGCTCCTTGTCCCGGTGGACGACCAGCTGCGGGGTCGCGTTGGTCATCCGCGCCCCTTGGCCGGCTTCTTGGCCGGGGACTTCTTCTCGGCGGCCGGCTCGGCCGCCTCGGCGCCCTCGGCGGGCACCTTGGCGGTCACCCGGCCCGGGTTGGCCACGGCGGCCTCGGAGACCGTGTGGGCGACCCGCTCGGCCGCCGCCGTCTCGGCGTTGGCCGGCTCGCGCAGCCGCTCGACCGGCGTGCGCACGGCCGCCGCGTAGATGTCGTCCGGGTCCAGCCGGCGCAGCTCCTCGGCGATCAGCTCCGAGGTCTCGCGCCGCTTGAGCGCCACCTGGCGGTCCGGTGAGGCGGGCATGCTGAGCGTGCCCATCAGGCCGTCCGGGCGGTCCAGGGTGATGTCCCCGTCCTTGGTGCGCAGGTGCACCGCGGTGATGCCGGGACCGCCGGTGACGACCCGCTCGACCGGCACGTGCAGCCGGTTGTGCAGCCAGAGGCCGAGCAGCTCGACGCTGGGGTTGTAGGACTCGCCCTCGACCACCGCGGAGGTGATCCGGGACGGCCGCTGGTCCAGCGCGGCGGCCAGCATCGAGCGCCAGCCGGTGATCCGGGTCCAGGCCAGGTCGGTGTCGCCGGGGGTGTAGCTCTGCGCCCGCTGGGCCAGCTGGCCCACCGGGGACTCGGCGGTGACCGCGTCGGTGATCCGGCGCTGGGCGATCGAGCCCAGCGGGTCCTGCGCCGGGTGCAGCGGTGCGTTGTCCGGCCACCAGACGACGACCGGGGCGTCCGGCAGCAGCAGGGGCAGCACGACGGACTGGGCGTGGGCGACCAGTTCGCCGTGCATCCGCAGGATGACCGTTTCGCCGGAGCCGGCGTCCGAGCCGACCAGGATCTCGGCGTCCAGGCGGGTCTCGGCGCGGGCCCGGGGCGAGCGCCCGGCGCGCTTGATCACCGCGAGGGTGCGCATCGGGTGCTCGCGGGAGGCGTCGTTGGCCGCCTTGAGGGCGTCGTACGCGCTGCCCTCGTCGGTCACGATCACCAGGGTGAGCACCATGCCGGCCGCGGTGGAGCCGCTGGCCCGCCGCGCCGCCATCAGCGCGCCGTTGATCCTGCCCGACGTCGTGTTGGTGAGGTCGATCTTCATGGCCGGCGCCAGCTCCTGCCGTCTCGTGCGAGCATCTCGTCCGCCTCGACGGGGCCCCAGGTCCCCGCCGGGTACTGGGCGGGCTTGCCGTGGGTGTCCCAGTACCGCTCGATCGGGTCGAGGATCTGCCAGGAGAGCTCGACCTCCTGGTGGCGCGGGAACAGGTTGGCGTCGCCGAGCAGCACGTCGAGGATGAGCCGCTCGTACGCCTCCGGGCTGGACTCGGTGAAGGACTCGCCGTACGCGAAGTCCATCGTGACGTCCCGGACCTCGAAGGAGGTGCCCGGCACCTTGGAGCCGAACCGCACCGTCACGCCCTCGTCCGGCTGCACCCGGATGACCAGGGCGTTCTGCCCCAGCTCCTCGGTCGCGTAGGAGTCGAACGGCAGGTACGGGGCGCGCTGGAAGACCACCGCGATCTCGGTGACCCGGCGGCCCAGCCGCTTGCCGGTGCGCAGGTAGAACGGGACGCCCGCCCAGCGGCGGTTGTTGATCTCCAGCTTGATGGCCGCGTAGGTGTCGGTCTTGGAGTCCGGGTTGATGCCGTCCTCGTCCAGGTAGCCGACCACCTCCTCGCCGCCCTGCCAGCCGGCCGCGTACTGGCCGCGCACGGTGTGCCGACCGAGGTCGGCCGGGAGCTTGACGGCGCTGAGCACCTTGAGCTTCTCGGCCACCAGCGCCTTCGGGTGGAACGACGCCGGCTCCTCGATGGCGGTGAGCGCCATCAGCTGGAGCAGGTGGTTCTGGATGACGTCGCGGGCGGAGCCGATGCCGTCGTAGTAGCCGGCCCGGCCGCCGATGCCGATGTCCTCGGCCATGGTGATCTGCACGTGGTCGACGTACGACCGGTTCCAGATCGGCTCGAACATCTGGTTGGCGAAGCGCAGCGCCAGGATGTTCTGGACCGTCTCCTTGCCCAGGTAGTGGTCGATCCGGAAGACCTCGTCCCGGGGGAAGACCTCGTGGACGACCTTGTTCAGCTCCTGGGCGCTCTCCAGGTCGTGGCCGAACGGCTTCTCGATGACCGCGCGGCGCCAGGAGCCCTGTGGAGGATCGGCCAGGCCGTGCTTCTTCAGCTGCTGGACGACGGTCGGGAAGAACTTCGGCGGGACGGACAGGTAGAAGGCGAAGTTGCCGCCGGTGCCCTGCGCCTTGTCCAGCTCCTCGATGGTCTGGCGGAGGCGGTCGAAGGCGTCGTCGTCGTCGAAGGTGCCCTGGATGAAGCGCATGCCCTTGGCGAGCTGCTGCCAGACCTCCTCGCGGAAGGGGGTCCGGGCGTGCTCCTTGACCGCGTCGTGGACCTCCTTGGCGAAGTCCTCGTCCTCCCACTCGCGGCGGGCGAAGCCGACGAGCGAGAAGCCCGGCGGCAGCAGACCGCGGTTGGCCAGGTCGTAGATGGCGGGCATCAGCTTCTTGCGGGACAGGTCGCCGGTGACCCCGAAGATGACCAGACCGGACGGCCCCGCGATGCGCGGGAGCCGTCGGTCTGCGGGGTCACGGAGCGGGTTGACCGGGGCCGACGGGAGATCGTCCACGTCCGACACCGGGGTCAACTCGGGGAAATCAGTGCTCACTTGAGAGGCTCCGCTGTTTCGTGCGTGCGCTGACTGGGTGCGCAGGGGGTCACTGCTCGGCGGCGAACTTCGCGAGCGAGGCGGTGACGGTGTCGAGCAGCTCGTTCCACGACTGCTCGAACTTCTCGACGCCCTCGTCCTCCAGCACCTGGACCACGTCGTCGTAGTCCACGCCGGCGGCGGCGATGGCGTCCATCACGGCCTTCGCGTCGGCGTAGTTGGGGACGATGGTGGCGCCGGTGACCACGCCGTGGTCGGCGGTGGCGTCCAGGGTGGCCTCGGGCATGGTGTTGACGGTGCCGGGGGCGACCAGCTCGGTGACGTACAGGGTGTCCGGCAGGGCCGGGTCCTTGACGCCGGTGGAGGCCCAGAGCGGGCGCTGCGGCTTGGCGCCGGCGGCCTCCAGGGCCTTCCAGCGGGCGTTGCCGGCGGTCTTGCCGTCGACGCTGCCGAAGACCTCCTCGTACGCCTGGTAGGCGAGGCGGGCGTTGGCCAGGGCGGCCTTGGACCGCAGGTTCCGGGCGTCGCCGCCGATCTTCTCCAGGCGCTTGTCGATCTCGGTGTCCACGCGGGAGACGAAGAAGGAGGCGACCGACTCGATCTGGGAGAGGTCCAGACCCTTGGCCTTGGCGGCCTCCAGGCCGGTCAGGTAGGCGTCGATGACGGCCCGGTAGCGCTCCAGCGAGAAGATCAGCGTGACGTTGACGCTGATGCCCTTGCCGATGACCTCGCTGATCGCGGGCAGGCCGGCCTTGGTGGCGGGGATCTTGATGAAGACGTTCGGGCGGTCCACCAGCCACCACAGCTGCTTGGCCTCGGCCACGGTCGGCGCGGTCTGGTGGGCCAGGCGCGGGTCGACCTCGATGGAGACCCGGCCGTCGCGGCCGTTGGAGGCGTCGTAGACCGGGCGCAGCACGTCGGCCGCGTCGCGCACGTCCGAGGTGGTGATCATGCGGATGGCCTCGTCGGTGGTGACCTTGCGGACGGCGAGGTCGCGCAGCTGGCCGTCGTACGAGCTGTGCCCGCTGCCGATGGCCTTCTGGAAGATGGTCGGGTTGGTGGTGACACCCACCACGTGTTTGTTCTGCACCAGCTCGGCCAGGTTGCCGGTGTTCAGCCGCTCGCGGCTGAGGTCGTCCAGCCAGATCGCCACGCCTTCGTCGCTGAGGCGCTTCAGTGCGTCAGTCATGGTGCTTCAGTCCTTTTTTCTACTGTCGTCGTGGGGTCGTCAGAGGGGCCGCGTACCCGCGTGCGGGCGGGTACGCGGCCCGTACGGTCAGCGGTTGACGGCTTCGAGCGAGCGCAGGGCGTTGTGGGCCTCGGCCACCACGCGCTCGGCGGTCAGGCCGAACTCCTCGAACAGCACCTGGTAGTCGGCGGAGGCACCGAAGTGCTCCAGGGACACGATCCGCCCGTGGTCGCCGACCAGCTCGCGCCAGCCCTGGGCGATGCCCGCCTCGACCGAGACGCGGGCCTTGACCGACGGCGGCAGCACGCTGTCGCGGTAGGCCTGGTCCTGCTCCTGGAACCACTCGAAGGACGGCAGCGAGACGACGCGGGTGGCGACGCCCTCGGCCTCCAGCACCTCGCGGGCCTTGACGGCCAGCTGGACCTCGGAACCGGTGCCCAGCAGGATCACCTGCGGGTCGCCGGTGGAGGCCTCGGCCAGGATGTAGCCGCCCTTCGCGACGCCCTCGGCGGAGCCGAAGACCTCGCGGTCGAAGGTCGGGACGTTCTGGCGGGTGAGCGCCAGGCCGACCGGGCCCGGGTGGCTGGTCTGCCGCTCGACGACGGTGCGCCAGGCGACGGCGGTCTCGTTGGCGTCGGCCGGGCGGACCATGGCCAGGCCCGGGATGGCGCGCAGCGAGGCCAGGTGCTCCACCGGCTGGTGGGTCGGGCCGTCCTCGCCGAGGCCGATCGAGTCGTGCGTCCAGACGTAGGTGACCGGCAGCTTCATCAGCGCGGCCAGCCGGACGGCCGGGCGCATGTAGTCGGCGAAGACCAGGAAGGTGCCGCCGAACACGCGGGTCTTCCCGTGCAGCGCGATGCCGTTCATGGTCGAGCCCATGGCGTGCTCGCGGATGCCGAAGTGGATCGTCCGGCCGTACGGGCCGGCCGACTTCAGCGGGTTGCCCTCGGGCAGGAACGAGCTGTCCTCGTCGATGGTGGTGAGGTTGGACTCGGCGAGGTCGGCCGAGCCGCCCCACAGCTCCGGGATCACCGCGCCGAGCGCCTTGAGGGTCTCGCCGGAGGCCTTGCGGGTGGCCACCTCCTTGCCGGCCGGGAAGGAGGGGACGGCCTTCTTCCAGCCCTCGGGCAGTTCGCCGGCCTGGATGCGGTCGAACTCGGCGGCGCGGTGCGGGTTGGCGGTGCGCCAGGCGTCGAAGGACTGCTGCCACTGGTCGCGGGCGGCCTTGCCCCGCTTGATGACCAGGCGGGCGTGCTCGATGACCTTGTCGGAGACCTCGAAGGTCTTCTCCGGGTCGAAGCCGAGGACCTTCTTGGTGGCGGCGATCTCGGCGGCGCCGAGCGCGGAGCCGTGGGCCTTGGCGGTGTTCTGGGCGTCCGGGGCCGGCCAGGCGATGATCGTGCGCATGGCGATCATCGACGGGCGGGAGGTCTCGGCCTTGGCGGCGGCCAGCGCGTCGGCCAGGGCCGTGACGTCGATGTCGCCGTTGGCCTTCGGGGTCACCCGCTGGACGTGCCAGCCGTACGCCTCGTAACGCTTGAGGACGTCCTCGGAGAAGGCGGTCTCGGTGTCGCCCTCGATGGAGATGTGGTTGTCGTCGTAGAGGGCGACCAGGTTGCCCAGCTTCTGGTGGCCGGCCAGCGACGAGGCCTCGGCGGAGATGCCCTCCTCCAGGTCGCCGTCGGAGACGATGGCCCAGATGGTGTGGTCGAACGGGGACTCGCCGGCCGGGGCGTCCGGGTCGAAGAGGCCGCGCTCGAAGCGGGCGGCCATCGCCATGCCGACCGCGTTGGCGATGCCCTGGCCGAGCGGGCCGGTGGTGGTCTCCACGCCTGCGGTGTGGCCGTGCTCCGGGTGCCCCGGGGTGCGGCTGCCGGCGACGCGGAAGGCCTTGAGGTCGTCCAGTTCCAGGCCGTAGCCGGAGAAGTAGAGCTGGGTGTAGAGCGTCAGGCTGGTGTGCCCGGGGGAGAGGACGAAGCGGTCGCGGCCGACCCAGGACGGGTCGGTCGGGTCGTGGCGCAGGAAACGCTGGAAGATCAGGTACGCCGCGGGGGCCAGCGACATGGCCGTCCCGGGGTGTCCGTTGCCGACCTTCTGGACCGCGTCCATGGCCAGGACCCGCGCCGTGTCAACCGTGCGCTCATCCAGCTCGGACCACTCGAATGCGTTCGTCGGCGTCGTGCTCACCCTGTCTCAGGGCTCCTTCCATTGTGAAGAGTGACCCCGTGAATTGGGGACCGGGTCGGCCACGGCGCTGTGGTCCCGACGCTGGGTGGTGCCGGTCACGGAGGGTAGATCCCGCTTCTGCGTGCGAGCCTACCGTCCGGGCCGGGGCTCACCCTCCGTGCTGAGACAACCGGGATTTCCGTATGGCGATTCCCACCAGAGCGATCTGCTCCGCTTTGTCCCAGACTCTCCTGATTTTCCGCCCGATGCCGCCCCGATGGTCAGGACGGGGGAGCGGTACCGCGCGGGGGCGGGTTCGTGGGTTCACCCAGGGGTGTGCGTTCCGCCTCGCCGGGGGACCCCGGAGCCGGTGGGGAGATATGGAACGTCTATGGTGTCGTGGTACGCGCAGAGCGGACGATTCGGGACCTTCGTTCCCGTGGGCGCCTGCGAAGGTTCATCTTCAGTTGGGGTGTTAGTGACCGCCGTCGAAACCCGTCCCGCCGGGGTCACCGGGGCGACTCCTGCGCACCGGCCCATCGGGGCCCGTGTCGGCGCCTTCGTCGCCCTGACCAAACCTCGGATCATCGAGCTGCTGCTGATGAGCACCGTGCCGGTGATGTTCCTGGCACAGCAGGGTGTTCCGGACATGCTGCTGGTGCTGAAGGTCGTGGTCGGCGGTTACCTCTCGGCGGGCGGCGCCAACGCTCTCAACATGTACATCGACCGCGACATCGACGCGGTGATGTCGCGCACCGAGCGCCGGCCGATCGTCACCGGCATGGTGTCGCCGCGCGAGGCGCTGGTGTTCGGTGTCGTCCTCGCGGTCGTCTCGACCCTGCTGCTGGGCTTCGGCGTCAACTGGCTCTCCTCCGGACTGGCGCTCGGCGCGCTGCTGTTCTACGTGTTCGTCTACACGCTGGGCCTGAAGCGGCGCACCTCGCAGAACATCGTCTGGGGCGGCATCGCCGGCTGCATGCCGGTGCTGGTCGGCTGGTCCTCGGTCACCAACTCGCTGTCCTGGGCCGCGGTGGTGCTGTTCCTGGTGGTCTTCTTCTGGACGCCGCCGCACACCTGGGTGCTCTCCATGAAGGTGCGCGAGGACTACCTGCGAGCCGGGGTGCCGATGCTGCCGGTGGTCAAGGGCAACGTGGCCGTCGGCAAGCAGGTCGTCGTCTACTCCTGGGTCATGGTGGCGGTTTCGCTGACGCTCTGGCCGCTCGGGCACATGAGCTGGCTGTACCCCGTCTCGGCGGTGCTGCTGGGCGCGGCCTGGCTGCGCGAGGCGCACGCGCTGTACGCCCGGGCCAAGGCCGGGGTGGTGGGCGCCAAGCTCAAGGAGATGCGGCTGTTCCACTGGTCGATCACCTACCTGTCGCTGCTGTTCGTGGTGTGCGCGATCGACCCGTTCGTGAAGTAGCCACAGCCGTACGGAAGGAAGAGCCCCGGTCTGCGGACCGGGGCTCTTTCACGTTCGGGGGCGGGCAGTTCAGCGGGCGGGCAGTTCGGACGGGCCGACGTGGCCGTCCAGCCAGTCCTTGAGCGGCTGGGAGGCGCGCAGGAAGGCGGTGATCCGGGTGTGGGCGGTGCGGGTGCCCAGCCACTTCGCGGGCTCCCACTCCTGCCAGGCGACCAGGCCCTTGTGCCGCAGCAGCTCGATCCTGGGGTGGTCCTTGGGGTAGCCGCGCGGGGCGGACTTCAGGCTGTCCCGGCCGAACACCTGCGGGCCGTCCTTCTCCACCCGGGCGATCACGCGCTCCAGTTCGGCACCGCTGACGTCCTCGGCGACGGCGGCGCGGTAGCGCTCCAGCTGGTCGGCGGCGAGCTGGTACATGCCGTTGCCGCAGGCCAGTCCGTCGGCGGAGAGCTGGATGTAGCCGCCGGCCTCCAGGTGCGCGCCGATGTGCGTCTTGTACGGGGACTTGTCGGCGCTGAACCGGACGTCGCGGTTGGGGCGGAAGATCTTGCCCGGGCCGAACTCGGGCTCCAGCTCCGCCAGCAGCGCCTCCATCGGCGCCCGCACGGCGTCGTCGTACCGGCCCTTGTGGGCCTGCCAGAAGGTCTTCGAGTTGTCGGCCTCCAGCTGCTCGTAGAAGTCGAGCGCCTCGGTGGGCCAGCCTTGGAAGGTCACCTCCCCAGTATGTGGCCCGGTGCACAGCCCGCTCCCGTCGCCAGCGCCAGTACCGGTGGGTAGCATGCGGGCATGAGCAGCGCAGAGACCGCCACCGCCGCCGCGCCGGACGCCCGCACCGAGCGTCGCGCCAAGCGCATCGCCAAGAACCTCACCAGCTTCGCCCGCCAGCACGGCGGCAGCGCCGACGCGGTCGTCGAGTACGTCGGCGCCGTGGCCACCCGGATCGTCGTGGTCGGCGCGGACGGCGCCTGGGGCGACCAGGTGGCCCCGAGCTACGCGGTCGGCCGTCGGGCCGCCGAGCTGGCCGGGCTCACCCTGCACGACGACTTCGAGGGCGAGCTCGGCCTCAAGGTGAAGACCGGACCGTACGAGTGGAAGCGGATGGCCGGGATCCAGCTCGGCGGCTGAGCGCCGGGCCCGGGACGGACGTGCGGATGACACGCATGTGCGTCCGGGTCGGACGTCCGTCCGGAACGCGTAGACGGCCCGGTTCCTCCGTTCGGGGGAACCGGGCCGTCGTCGTCTCGACCGGTGCCGGGGCCAGGGGGCCGGGGCCAGCGGTGGCCGGGGTCAGACCGAGGCGGTCTGCGGGGCCTGGGCGGGCAGCGGGGTGGCTGCCTCCCCGCCCTCGTCCGCGCGGGTGCGCAGGGCGAGGGGGATGCGGAGGGCGGCGATCCAGGTGAGCGCGGCGAGCAGCATGTGCAGGCCGACCATCAGCTCGGGGGCGTCGGTGAAGTACTGGACGAAGCCGAGCACGCCCTGGAGCAGCAGGACGGCCAGCAGCTCCTTGGCACGGGCGCGGGCCGCCTGGGGGGCCTTGACGGCGGCGAAGACGAAGATCACCGCGATGGCCAGGCCGACCGAGACGAAGGCGAAGTCGGCGTGGAACTGGGCGAGGCGGTCGTAGTCGATCGGGATGCGCGGGACGATCTTGTTGTCCTTGGGCGTGCCCGGGTGGTGGCCGGCGCCGGTGACCAGGGTGCCGGCCGCGACCAACAGGCCGATGACCGTGACCAGGACGTAGGAGAGCTGGTGGATCGGGCGGGCCACCGCGAGCTTCGCGGGGCCGTCACCCTCCCCGGACCGCTCCCACATCAGCAGGGCGACCCAGACCAGCGCCATCGCGGCGATCATGTGCAGCGCCACGGTGTACGGGTTCAGGCCGGTCAGTACGGTGATGCCGCCGAGCACGGCGTTGCTCATCACCAGCCAGAACTGCGCCCAGCCGAGCTTGGTCAGGCTGCGGCGCCAGGGGCGGTGGCAGCGGGCGGCCAGGATCGCCCAGCCGACGGCGGCGCTCAGCACGTAGGTGAGCATCCGGTTGGTGAACTCGACGACGCCGTGGAAGCCCATCTCGGCGGTCGGCGTCAGGCTCTCGTCGGTGCAGCGGGGCCAGGTGGTGCAGCCGAGGCCGGAGGCGGTGAGCCGGACGGCGCCGCCGGTGACGACGATGACCACGCTCATCACCAGCGCGGCGAACGCGGCGCGCCGGACCATGGCGGCGGACGGCTGCCAGCGGTCGGCGAGCAGGGAGAAGGGGTTCAGCACGCGGTCAATCGTAGGCGGCCTTACGGGCGATCTTGGGGCGGGGCGCGGTCTGCGGTGACCGGGGAGCAAACCGGACTGTTCGGGCAAGGTGGTCATTGGTCTTGACCATTCGCCTGTTTGGCCGAAAGAGTGCGGATTGGTCCATACCTTTTTCGGGCCACTCCCACTCCTCCCGCCACGTAAGCGGAGATCCAGCACATGCGCATACCCACCTCCGCCGCCGCGCTCGCGGTCGGCGGCTCGTTCGCTCTGGCCGGTCTGGTCGCCCCGGCCGCCCACGCCGCCGACCCCGCCCAGGAGTGCCGCAGCCTCGGGGTCGCCAACCTCTACGGCGAGTTCGTCGAGGGCGATGACCACCACGTCCCGGACGCCGAGGGCGCGGTCGCGGTGGGCGGCGACGCCTACTTCGCCGGCGACGACGCGAAGAACCCGCGGAGCTTCTCCGTCGGCCAGGAGCTCACCCCCGGCCAGGTCGCGGCGCTGCCCGGCGGCAACGCCCTCGTGGTGGCCGGGAACCTGAACGGCCACAACACCCAGGTGATGAAGGGCAACGGCGTCTACGGCGGGAAGCTGACCGGCGTCCTGGAGGCCCACCAGGGCAAGGTGGGCCCGGGGGCGTCCCCGATCGACTTCAAGGCCGAGTTCGCCAAGCTGCGGGCCGCCTCGGCCGCGCTCGCCGCCGCCCCGCGCACGGCCGGCACCAGTGTCCAGGCCGACACCGGCAAGGTGACCCTGACCGGCGTCGACCCCAGGCTCAACAGCTTCACCGTCGACGCGGCCACGTTGCAGCTCGCCAAGGACGTCTACCTCAAGGTGCCGGCCGGTTCGGTCACCGTGGTCAACGTGACCGGCGGCTCGTACGACATGGCGGCCGCCGGGACCACCGGCTTCCACCTGTGGGACGCGGGCACGTCGGCCTTCGTCCTGGACGACAAGCTGCAGAGTGCGGCGGGCGGGGGGATCCGGGCCAGGCTGCTCTGGAACTTCCCGACCGCGACCAAGGTGGTCAAGAACAGCGCCGCCGCGTGGGCGGGCACCGTGCTGGCGCCGAACGCCGCCTTCGAGCTCGGCAGCGGGGGCCCGGTCAACGGCTCGGTCATCGTCGCCTCGCTGGCCGGCAGCGGCGGCGCGGAGACGCACCACTACCCGTTCACCGGCTGCCTGCCGGCCGTCGTCCCGACGCCGTCCACCCCGGCCACCGTGCCGCCGGTGGTGCCGAGCGGGTCGCCGTCCGCCACCACGACGCCGTCCACCCCGGCCACGCCCGGCGGCTCGGCCACCCCCGGGGCCTCGACGAGCCCGTCGGCCACCTCGTCCGCCCCGGCGGGCGGGAAGCCGAACGCCTCCGCCTCGGTGAGCCCGTCCGCCTCGGCGGCGGTGCCGGCCGCGTCGGCCTCCGCCTCGGCGAGCCCCTCGGCGACGGCGACCGCGGGCGGCAACCTCGCGCACACCGGCTCCGGACCGGTCCTGCCGCTGGCGATCGGCGGCGCGGTGGTGCTCGCGGCCGGTGGCGGAATCGTGGTGGCCGCCCGGCGCCGGACGGCTCGGAAGGCCTGACCCCCAACTGACCGTAACGGCGCCCTCGGTGATTGAACCTGATCACCGAGGGCGCCGTTTTTTCAGTCAGGTGACGAAGTTCATGACGAGAACCGTTCAAGTTCGCCGATTCCGTGTCGTGCGAGGTGGCGGCTGTGATGGGCTGGTCATGCACATCCGGATGCGGACGGACAGATGAAATCCGGTCGCACGGTGGGGTGTGGAGAGGTGCGGGAGTGCCGGTAGAGTCCCCCGGACAGTCGTAGCGGGCCCCCGCGAACCACTCAACACGCCTGCTGCACAGGACCGTTCGGAGGGGAACAGCGAAATGGCGCGACAGCGGCGGCACGTGGGGATCGGAGCGGCGGCACTGGCCGGCACGGCGGCGGCAGGTCTCCTGCTGCCCCTGGCCCTGGCCACCAACGCCTCGGCGCACGTGCCGACTTGGACGGTGACCTGCGACAAGATCGTGGTCGACCTGATCAACTACAGCGACAAGGCCGACGTGAAGAACACCGTCAGCCTCACCGTCGACGGCGAGAAGCTCGTCGACGGCAAGACCTTCCCGAAGGAGTTCCACCAGACCTTCGCGGTGAAGGACCACACCGCCCCGATCAAGGCTCACCTGGTGGTGAACACCACGGAGACCCCGAGCCAGAAGGGGTGGAGCATCGACGAGACCAAGACCATCGAGCCGTGCCACACGCCGACTCAGACCCCGACCCCCACCCCGACTCAGACCCCGACCCCCACACCGACGCCGACCGTGACGCCGACGACGACGCCCACCCCGGTGCCGACGCCGACCGTGACGCCGACCCCGAGCACCACCCCGACCCCGTCGGCGACCCCCACCCCGAGCCGGACCGCGACCGCGACGCCGACCCCGGCGCCCAGCACCAGCGCCCCGGCCCTCGCCCAGACCGGTAGCAGCGACGCCACCCCGATGATCGCGGCGGTCGGCGGCGGCGTGCTGCTGGTCGGTGGCGCGCTCGTCCTGCTGGCCCGCAAGCGCCGTGGCGGCAGCGAGAGCTGACGCACCGTCGGCACACGTGGAACGGCCCCCGACCGGATCAGCGGTCGGGGGCCGTTCGCGCGCCGGGGAAGGACTACTCCCAGCGGAAGAAGCGGGCGGCCGCGGCCAGCCCGAGGACGGACCAGCCGGCCAGGATGCCGAGGTCCGACCAGGGCACCCCGGCGCCGGTCTGCAGCACCGACCGCAGGCCGTCCGAGAGCGCGGAGATCGGCAGCAGCTCCAGCGCCGACCGCACGGCGGAGGGGAACCTGCTCAGCGGCACGATCACCCCGCCGGCCAGCAGCAGCAGGATGAAGACCAGGTTCGCGCCGGCCAGCGTGGCCTCCGCCTTCAGCGTGCCCGCCATCAGCAGGCCGAGGCCGGAGAAGGCGGCCGTGCCCAGCACCAGCAGGGCGGCGACGGTCAGCGGGTTGCCCTGCGGGGACCAGCCGAGCGCCAGCGCGATCACCGACAGCAGCGCGACCTGGAGCGCCTCGGTGACCAGCACGCAGCCGGTCTTGGCGGTCAGCAGCGTCCAGCGCGGGAGCGGACTGGCGCCGAGCCGCTTCAGCACGCCGTAGCGGCGCTCGAACCCGGTGGCGATGGCCTGCCCGGTGAAGGCGGTGGACATCACGGCCAGCGCCAGCAGGCCGGGGGCCAGGAAGTCGACCCGCTTGCCGGGCCCCTCCACCGCGACGATGTCCACGGCGGAGAACAGCACCAGCAGCACGGTCGGGATGACCACGGTGAGCAGCAGCTGCTCGCCGTTGCGCAGCAGCATCCTGGTCTCGAAGGCGGTCTGGGCCAGCAGCATCCGGCCGACCGGTGCGGCGCCCGGCCGGGGGGAGTAGTCGGTGGACACGGCGCTGATGGTTCCCTCAGTTCGTTCGCTCACGAGCGCAGATCCCGTCCGGTCAGGTCGAGGAAGACGTCTTCGAGGCTGCGGCGCTGGACGGACAGCCGCTCGGGGAGGACGCCGGAGGCCGCGCACCAGCCGGTGACGGTGGCCAGCAGCTGCGGGTCGACGGGCGCCTCGATCCGGTAGCCGCCGGGGACGGTCTCGACGGCGGTGGCGCCCTCGGGCAGCTCCTTGAGCAGCGGGCCGAGGTCCAGGCCGGGCGGGCCGTCGAAGCGCAGGGCGTTCTCGGCGCCGCCGCGGCACAGCTCCTCGGGGCTGCCGGTGGCGATGACCTTGCCGCGGTCGACGACGGCGACCTGGTCGGCGAGCTGCTCCGCCTCGTCCATGTGGTGGGTGGTGACGACCACGGTGACGCCGTCCCGGCGCAGGTCGCGGACCAGCTCCCAGGTGGCGCGGCGGGCCTGCGGGTCGAGGCCGGCGGTGGGCTCGTCCAGGAAGACCAGTTCGGGGCGGCCGACCACGGCCATGGCCAGCGCGAGCCGCTGCTGCTGGCCGCCGGACAGCCGCCGGTAGGTGGTGCGGCCGCAGGAGCCGAGGCCGAGGCGCTCGACCAGTGCGTCGACGTCCAGCGGGTGGGCGTGCAGCTTCGCGGTGTGGCGCAGCATCTCGACGGCGCGGGCGCCCGCGTAGACCCCGCCGGACTGGAGCATCACGCCGATCCGGGGGCGCAGTGCGGCGTTCTGGGTGACCGGGTCGAGGCCGAGGACGCGGACGGTGCCGGCGTCGGGGTGGCGGTAGCCCTCGCAGGTCTCGATGGTGGTGGTCTTGCCGGCGCCGTTGGGGCCGAGGACGGCGGTGATCGCGCCGCGCGCGATGGTGAGGTCGAGGCCGTCCACCGCGGGCTTGTCGCCGTAGCGCTTGACCAGCCCGGCGATCTGGACCGCGGGTTCGGAGTGCATACCGGCGAGTGTAAGAGGGCCGAACGCGCGCGCCGGACACCGGCCTTGGTGATCGTTTCCGCAGGCCGGGCAGGGGGCCGGGCACGGGGCCGGGCAGGGGATCAGGTAAGGCTTGCCTGCGTGACAGATGACACGGGTGAGGCCTGGATCACGGCTTGTCCTGTCGGAAGTAATTACGCAACACTGGTGTTGTGAAAAACATGCGCGAGCACACCACGCAGCAGGAGGCCGAGTCGGCCCCCGGCTGCGACGTGCCCGCGACGGCGACCGAGGTGCTGCTGGAGGGCCACCGCGCCACCCGCGACCGGGTCGCCCGGTCGATCCTGGACCACGGCCCCTCCTCCGCCGCCGACCTGGCGAGCCGGCTGGGGCTCACCGCCGCCGCCGTCCGTCGCCACCTCGACGGGCTGGCCGCCACCGGCCTGGTCGAGTCCCGCGAACAGCGGGTCTACGGCAGCCGCGGCCGGGGCCGTCCGGCCAAGGTCTTCGCCCTCACCGAATCCGGCCGGGACGCCTTCTACCAGGCGTACGACCAGCTCGCGGCCGACGCGCTGCGCTGGATCTCCGACGCGGTGGGCGGCGGCAAGGCGGGCGAGGAGGCGGTCGCCGCCTTCGCCCGGGCCCGGTTCGGCCGGCAGGGCGAGCGGTACCAGGAGGCGTTGCGGCTGGCCGGGGCGGAGGAGCGCACCGAGGCGCTCGCCCAGGCGCTGAGCGCCGACGGGTACGCTGCCACGGTGCGGCGGGTCCCGTCGGCCGCGGCCAAGGCCCCGGCGGGCGCCCAGCTCTGCCAGCACCACTGCCCGGTCGCGCACATCGCCGAGCAGTTCCCGCAGCTCTGCGAGGCGGAGACCGAGGTCTTCTCCCGCCTCCTGGGCACCCATGTGCAACGGCTGGCCACCATCGCCCACGGCGACGGGGTCTGCACCACCTATGTGCCGGCACCCGGTGCCGCATCGTCGCCCGCCCGGGGTTCCGCGGGTCACGGCTCCGATGCAGTGCCGACTGCCGGTACGTCCACCGAAGATTCAGCGTCCGCGCGTTAGGAAGCTCGCATGACTGACACCGTTTCGCACCCCGAGCTCGAGGGCCTGGGCAATTACGAGTACGGCTGGGCCGACCCGGACACCGCCGGTGCCGAGGCCAAGCGCGGGCTCAGCGAGGAGGTCGTGCGCGACATCTCCGCGAAGAAGAACGAGTCCGAGTGGATGCTGAACCTGCGTCTCAAGGGCCTGAAGCTCTTCGGCAAGAAGCCCATGCCGACCTGGGGCTCGGACCTCACCGGCATCGACTTCGACAACATCAAGTACTTCGTCCGCTCCACCGAGAAGCAGGCCGAGTCCTGGGAGGACCTGCCCGCGGACATCAAGGCCACCTACGACAAGCTGGGCATCCCGGAGGCGGAGAAGCAGCGCCTGGTCGCCGGTGTCGCCGCCCAGTACGAGTCCGAGGTCGTCTACCACCAGATCCGCGAGGACCTGGAGGAGCAGGGCGTCATCTTCCTGGACACCGACACCGCGCTGCGCGAGCACCCGGAGCTGTTCAAGGAGTACTTCGGCACCGTCATCCCGGCCGGCGACAACAAGTTCGCCGCGCTGAACACGGCCGTGTGGTCCGGCGGCTCGTTCATCTACGTGCCGAAGGGCGTGCACGTGGACATCCCGCTCCAGGCCTACTTCCGGATCAACACCGAGAACATGGGCCAGTTCGAGCGGACGCTGATCATCGTCGACGAGGACGCCTACGTCCACTACGTCGAGGGCTGCACCGCGCCGATCTACTCCTCCGACTCGCTGCACTCCGCGGTCGTGGAGATCATCGTCAAGAAGGGCGGCCGCTGCCGCTACACGACCATCCAGAACTGGTCGAACAACGTCTACAACCTGGTCACCAAGCGCGCCGTGGCGTACGAGGGCGCGACCATGGAGTGGGTCGACGGCAACATCGGTTCCAAGGTCACCATGAAGTACCCGGCCGTCTACCTGATGGGCGAGCACGCCAAGGGCGAGACCCTGTCGATCGCCTTCGCGGGCGAGGGCCAGCACCAGGACGCCGGCGCCAAGATGGTGCACATGGCGCCGAACACCTCCTCGCACATCGTCTCCAAGTCGGTGGCGCGCGGCGGCGGCCGGACCTCCTACCGCGGTCTGATCGAGATCGGCGAGGGCTCGCACGGCGCCAAGTCCAACGTGCTGTGCGACGCGCTGCTGGTCGACACCATCTCCCGCTCGGACACCTACCCGTACGTGGACGTCCGCGAGGACGACGTGTCCATGGGCCACGAGGCGACCGTCTCCAAGGTCAGCGAGGACCAGCTGTTCTACCTGATGAGCCGCGGCCTGACCGAGACCGAGGCGATGGCGATGATCGTCCGCGGCTTCGTCGAGCCGATCGCGCGTGAGCTGCCGATGGAGTACGCGCTGGAGCTCAACCGGCTGATCGAGCTGCAGATGGAGGGCGCGGTCGGCTGACCCCCGACCGCCACCGCCGTCCACTGATTTCCGAGGAAGAGAGCACTACGAACAGCCATGGCTGAGCAGAACACCACCGGCTCCACCACCGCCGGTTCGATCGAGGTCGGCACCGCCGGCGCGGGCGCGCAGCTCGCCGGCCCCGGCACCGGCCGTGCCACGGTCCAGCAGCCGATCGACGCGCGCGTCGCGGTCAAGCCGTCCTTCGACGTGAACGACTTCCCGGTGCCGACCGGCCGCGAGGAGGACTGGCGGTTCACCCCGCTGCACCGCCTCGGCGGGCTGCACGACGGCACCGCCGCCGCCGCGGACAAGGGTGGGTCCAAGATCGAGTTCACGCTGCCGGACGGCGTCACCGCCGAGACCGTCGGCCGTGACGACGCCCGCCTGGGCAAGGCCGGCACGCCGGTCGACCGGGTCGCCGCGCAGGCGTTCAGCGCCTTCGATGAGGCGCTCGTGGTCACCGTCCCCAAGGACGCGGTGCTCACCGAGCCGGTCAAGATCGACGTGCACGGCGAGGGCGGGGTCCGCTTCGGCCACGTGGTGATCGACGTCAAGCCGTTCGCCGAGGCCGTCGTGGTGCTCAACCACACGGGCACCGGCACCCGGGCCGCCAACGTCGAGCTGCTGGTCGGCGACGGTGCCAAGCTCACCTTCGTCTCCGTCCAGGACTGGGACCGCGACGCCGTCCACGTCGCCCAGCACAACGCGCTGGTCGGCCGGGACGCCTCGTACAAGTCCGTCGTGGTCACCTTCGGCGGCGACCTGGTCCGGCTCCACCCGCGGGTGAACTACGCCGGCCCCGGCGGCGAGGCCGAGCTGTTCGGCCTGTACTTCGCCGACGCCGGCCAGCACCTGGAGCACCGCCTGGTCATCGACCACGACACGCCGCACTGCCGGTCGAACGTGGCGTACAAGGGCGCCCTCCAGGGCCAGGACGCGCACGCGGTCTGGGTCGGCGACGTGCTGATCCGCGCCGCCGCGCTCGGCACCGACACCTACGAGCTCAACCGGAACCTGGTGCTCACCGACGGCGCCCGGGTCGACTCGATCCCCAACCTGGAGATCGAGACCGGCGAGATCGTCGGCGCCGGCCACGCCTCCGCGACCGGCCGCTTCGACGACGAGCAGCTGTTCTACCTCCAGGCCCGCGGCATCCCCGCCGACGAGGCCCGCCGCCTGGTGGTGCGCGGCTTCTTCGCCGAGCTGCTCCAGCAGATCGGCGTGGCCGAGGTCCAGGACCAGCTCATGGAGAAGATCGAGGCCGAGCTGGAAGCGGCGGTCTGAACTCGATGACGTATCTCCGTGCCTGCGCGATGAGCGACCTCCAGGAGGACGTGCCCAAGCGCGTGGACCTCAACGGCGTGCCGGTCTCCATCGTCCGCACCGACGAGGGGGTGTTCGCGATCAACGACACCTGCTCGCACGCGAACGTCTCGCTCTCCGAGGGTGAGGTCGAGGACTGCATGATCGAGTGCTGGCTGCACGGCTCCAGCTTCGACCTGCGCACCGGCAAGCCCTCCGGCCTGCCCGCCACCAAGCCGGTCGCTGTCTACCCCGTAAAGATCGAAGGGGACGATGTGCTCGTCTCCGTCAACCAGGAGTCCTGAGTACACATGGCAACCCTTGAAATCCGCGACCTGCACGTCTCCGTCGAGGCCGAGACCGGCCCGCGCGAGATCCTGAAGGGCGTCGACCTGACCGTGAAGCAGGGCGAGACCCACGCCATCATGGGTCCGAACGGCTCCGGCAAGTCCACCCTGGCCTACTCGCTGGCCGGTCACCCGAAGTACACCGTCACCGGCGGCTCGGTGCTGCTGGACGGCGAGGACGTCCTGGAGATGTCCGTCGACGAGCGCGCCAAGGCCGGTGTCTTCCTGGCCATGCAGTACCCGGTCGAGGTCCCGGGCGTCTCGGTCTCCAACTTCCTGCGCACCGCCGCCACCGCCGTCCGCGGCGAGGCCCCGAAGCTGCGGCTGTGGGTGAAGGAGGTCAAGGAGGCGATGGCCGCCCTCCAGATGGACCCGGCCTTCGCCGAGCGCAACGTCAACGAGGGCTTCTCCGGCGGTGAGAAGAAGCGCCACGAGATCCTCCAGCTGGAGCTCCTCAAGCCGAAGATCGCGATCCTCGACGAGACCGACTCCGGCCTCGACGTCGACGCGCTGCGGATCGTCTCCGAGGGCATCAACCGGGTCCGCTCGACCGGCGAGGTCGGCACCCTGCTGGTGACCCACTACACCCGCATCCTGCGGTACATCAAGCCCGACTACGTCCACGTCTTCGCGGGCGGCCGCATCGTCGAGTCCGGCGGTGCCGAGCTGGCCGACAAGCTGGAGGAAGAGGGCTACGAGTCGTACGTGAAGGGTGGCGCGTCCGAGTGACCCATACCCCGCTGTCGGGCCTGCTCGACACCGATGCGATCCGCAAGGACTTCCCGGTCCTCCAGCGGCTGCTGCACGACGACAAGCCGCTGGTCTACCTGGACAACGCGGCCACCTCGCAGAAGCCGCGCCAGGTGCTGGAGGCCCTCACCGCCTACTACGAGCGGCACAACGCCAACGTCCACCGCGGCGTGCACGTGCTCGCCGAGGAGGCCACGGCGCTGTACGAGGGCGCCCGCGACAAGGTCGCGGCCTTCGTCAACGCGCCGAGCCGCAACGAGGTGATCTTCACCAAGAACGCCTCCGAGTCGCTCAACCTCGTGGCCAACATGCTCGGTTGGGCCGACGAGCCGTACCGGGTGGACGCGGACTCCGAGATCGTCATCACGGAGATGGAGCACCACTCCAACATCGTCCCGTGGCAGCTGCTGTCGCAGCGCACCGGCGCGAAGCTGAAGTGGTTCGGCCTGACCGACGAGGGCCGGCTCGACCTGTCGAACATCGACGAGCTGATCACCGAGAAGACCAAGGTGGTCTCCTTCACCCTGGTCTCCAACCTGCTCGGCACGGTGAACCCGGTCGAGACGATCGTGCGCAAGGCCCAGTCGGTCGGCGCGCTCGTCGTGATCGACGCCTCGCAGGCCGCCCCGCACATGGTGCTGGACGTCCAGGCGCTGGAGGCCGACTTCGTCGCCTTCACCGGCCACAAGATGCTGGCCCCGACCGGCATCGGCGTGCTCTGGGGCCGTCAGGAGCTGCTGGAGGATCTCCCGCCGTTCCTCGGCGGCGGCGAGATGATCGAGACCGTCACCATGGGCTCGTCCACCTACGCCCCGGCGCCGCACAAGTTCGAGGCCGGCACCCCGCCGATCGCCCAGGCGGTCGGGCTCGGCGCGGCCATCGACTACCTGTCCGGCATCGGCATGGACAAGATCGCCGCGCACGAGCACGCGATCACCGCCTACGCGGTCGAGCGCCTGCTGGAGGTCCCGGACCTGCGGATCATCGGCCCGCGCACGGCCGTGGACCGCGGCGCCGCGATCTCCTTCACGCTCGGTGACATCCACCCGCACGACGTGGGCCAGGTTCTGGACGAGCAGGGCATCGCCGTGCGCGTCGGCCACCACTGCGCGCGGCCGGTCTGCCTGCGGTACGGAATTCCGGCGACCACGCGGGCGTCGTTCTATCTGTACTCGACGCCGGGCGAGGTCGACGCGCTGATCGACGGCCTGCACCACGTCCGGAACTTCTTCGGCTGACGGACGGGGCAGGACGATCATGAAGCTCGACTCGATGTACCAGGACATCATCCTGGACCACTACCGCAACCCCCACGGCAAGGGGCTGCGGGACGGCGACGCCGAGGTGCACCACGTCAACCCGACCTGCGGTGACGAGATCACCCTGCGGGTGCGGCTCGACGGCTCGACGGTCGCGGACGTCTCGTACGAGTCCCAGGGCTGCTCGATCAGCCAGGCCAGCGCCTCGGTGCTGAACGACCTGGTCGTCGGCAAGACCGTCGGCGAGGCGCAGGCCGTCCAGGAGGCCTTCCTGGAGCTGATGCAGAGCAAGGGCCAGGGCGAGGGCGACGAGGAGGTGCTGGAGGACGCGGTCGCGTTCGCCGGCGTCTCCAAGTACCCGGCCCGGGTCAAGTGCGCGCTGCTCAGCTGGATGGCCTGGAAGGACGCCACCGCCAAGGCGCTCGCCCAGCACCCCACCGTGACCGACAACTGAACCGCAGAGGAGGACAGACCATGAGCGACGAAACCACCTCCACTGCGGAGGACGCCGGCCCGATCGGCATCGTCGGCACCACCGCCGGCACCGTCTCCGTCGAGGACCTGACCGAGGCCCTGATGGACGTCGTCGACCCCGAACTGGGCATCGACGTCGTCAACCTGGGCCTCATCTACGGCATCCACATCGACGAGTCCGACGTGGCCACCATCGACATGACGCTCACCTCGGCGGCCTGCCCGCTGACCGACGTCATCGAGGACCAGGCCAAGACCGCCACCGACGGCCTGGTGCAGGACCTGCGCATCAACTGGGTCTGGATGCCGCCGTGGGGCCCCGACAAGATCACCGACGACGGCCGCGACCAGCTCCGCGCGCTGGGCTTCAACGTCTGACGGACGGCGCCATCGTCAACCTGCTGCCGCACAAACCTCTCCTTCGGGGGAAAGGTTTGTGCGGCAGTGGTATATCTGCGAGCGGGCGGCCAAGCTGGTGCCGCGACCTCGGAGGGAGCGAAGTCATGTCGGTAGTTGCGTTCGCGCAGTTGCTTCTGCCTGACTCGCCGTACGCCATGTGGGTCCGGGGCGAGCTGGAGGAGTATCTCCGACTCCCGGCCGACGGCACGCGGGTGGAAGTGGTCGGAGGGGAGATCGTCGTGTCACCGGCGCCGGTAGTTACGCATTCGGTGTTCCTGTCACACATCGAGCGACCGTTCACTCTTGCCTTGGGCTCGGATCCGGATTACCCATGGAGAGCACTTCAAACAATCAACCTGGACTTGGTAGAGATCGGGGACGGCTACATTCCGGACCTTGTCATCGTGGGTTCCGAGGTGGAAGAACGAGCGTTGAGCGGGGAAGTAGCTCATCTCTACCCGCACGACATCGGAATGGTGGTCGAGGTGACCTCCCCGTCCAACGCCCGCTACGACAGGCGTCCCATGTTCGGTCGACAGGTCAAACCCACCAAGTGGAACGGGTACGCGCGCACCGGGGTGCCGTATTACCTGCTTGTGGACCGTGACCCTCGGCAGCCCGGCGTCACCCTGTTCGGCGAGCCGAGCAAGGCCGAGGGGACGTACGAGGTGCTGGGGGAGTGGAAGTTCGGCGAAACCGTCCGGTTGCCGAAGCCCTTTGAGGTCGAGGTCGGCACCGACAAATGGAAGCCTTGGGAGTAGCGACGAAACACGCCGCGGCCCGGGACGAGGAATCGTCCCGGGCCGCGGCGTTTTCGTCGGTGGTCAGGCCTGCCTGGGCTTGCGGGCCACGGCGAGGGCCAGGGCGGTGCAGAGGGCGGCGGCGAGGGTGGCGAAGCCGCTGACGGCGGGGAGCAGGCCGTAGGCCTGGACGAGGGCGCCGACGCCGACGATGGGGAGGGAGCTGCCGAGGTAGACGATGATCCACAGGGAGCTCAGCTCGGAGCCGCGGCGCTCCGGGTTCATCGCGGCGACGGCGGTGGAGAACAGGGAGCGGAAGGCCACGCCCTGACAGGCGCCGCCGAGGACGCTGCCGATGAAGAGCAGGGCGGGGGTGCCGGTGTACTGGGCGGCGACCACCAGGCCCAGGCCGCTGGCGAGGCCGGTCATGCCGAGGGCGATGACCAGGCGGTCGGAGGTCGGCGGGACGAGCAGCTGGGCGATCGCGGACGAGCCGAGCAGCAGGGCGGCCACGACGGCGCCGATCAGGTGGGAGTCGGTGTGCAGCAGCTTGGCGCTGAAGGCCGGGGCCAGGCTCAGGTAGACGCCGAACACCGCGTACGAGATGAAGCCCGCGCAGGAGGCGAGCAGGAACTCGCGACGGCCGCTCACCGGCAGGGCCAGGCGCTGCGGGCGCAGGTGGGCCGGGGTGGTGATGCGCGGCGGGGCGGCCGGCGGGCGGTTGCGGCCGGGCATCCGGGGGTGGACCAGGGCGAGCGGCACGCAGAGCGCCAGCAGCGCGATCGCGTGCAGCAGGAACGGCGTGAGCAGCGGGTCGGAGCCGGTGGACAGCAGGGCGCCGACGATCGGGCCGAGCGCGACGCCGCCCGCGGAACAGGCCAGGGTGAGCTTGGCGGCCAGGGTCGGGTGGTCCGGCAGCAGGTCGCCGAGGGCGGCTCCGGCGGCGCCGGTGGACAGGCCGACCGCGATGCCCTGGACGGCCCGTCCGGCGGCGAGCTGCCAGAAGCTGCCGGCGGTGGCGAACACGACGTCGCCGGCGGCGGCCAGGGCGACGGCGGGCAGGATCATGGCCCGCCGGCCGAGGTGGTCGGACCAGTGCCCGACCACGGCCAGCACCGGGACCAGCGCGAAGATGTAGATCGTGAAGAGGATCGAGGTGTCGACCGGGGTCAGCGACAGGCGCTGCTGGAGCAAGGGGTAGATCGGCGTCGCCAGGTTGGCACCGATCAGCATGAGCAGCAGGGAGGTCGAGACCAGGCCGACGCGCACGCCGCGGATCGCGTTCCAGCGGCTGATCGCGGAGAGCTGGAGCTGGGCGCGCGGCGCGAGCTCCAGGGGAAGCAGGGCCTCCGACAGTCGGCGTCCGTCGAACTGCGCGGTGCGCAGGCCGGAGCCGGCGGGGGAGAGGTCCGCCATGTGAGGGGTCTCCTGTGGCAGGGCACCACCGGGTCGGCGGGGTGTGCCGGCGCTCCCGTCCGGTGGCGCTGTGGTCGCGGCCGCGGTACGGGGCTCCCAGGTGGAGCGGATGAGCTGAGGATTCGGGCTTCGTTGCCCAACGGGCCGCGCGGGGTTGTGCGCGGGCACCAGTTCGAAGGATAAGGGGTGGGCGTACGGTCGCGGCGCGCGCCCCTGGAGGCCGGGCATCGGGGGTGCCCGGCCTATACGCTGAGGTAGTGGATCGGTACGCGGAGCTGATGGGCGGCCCGCCGGCTGAGGGAGAGCGGACAACGATGGCCGGACGACGTCGGAAGAACACCGGGGCTTCGACGGGCGAGGGCGCGGCCGAGCCGGTTCTGCCCGCCGACCTGGAGCTCCAGGACCTCTACGGGGCGTTCGCGGCGCACGGACTGGACGACGAGGACCTGGACGACGCGGCCGTCCTGGTGCCGCCGGTGCGGCTGCCCGCCGAGGAGGAGCTGGCCGCGCAGGCGAAGGCCGTCCCGATGTTCGGGTACGCGCTGGCGCTGGCCCGCTGGGCGGCCCCGCACCGGGCGGTGGACGAGCTCGGCGACCTGGTCGAGGCGGACCGGGCGCCCGCCGCGCGGCTGCTGGGCCTGGCCCCGGCCGAGGGCGAGGTGCCGCAGGAGGCGGAGGTCGAGGCGATGCGGGCCTGGTCGCTGGCCTGCGACCTGGACCTGGTGGAGCTGGGGACGACCGCGGCCGGTGAGCACGTCGCCGTGCCCGGACCGGACCTGGAGCCCGCCGAGCAGGGGGATCCGGAGACCGTCCTGGAGCTGTGGCTGACCGCTGCCGGGATCGTCCGGGAGCTGGCGGTGGAGGCGGACTCGCTGCCGGAGGAGGGGGAGGAGGAGGCCGCCGGGGAGGGCGAGGACGAGGACGCCCTCTCCGAGGTCGAGGAGGCCCGGGACGCCGCCGCCGAACTGCTGGACGAGGCCTTGCAGGTGCTCTACGAGACCACGGCCTTCGCCGAGCCGGGCAGCGAGACCGTGCCGCTGGGCGTGCTGGCCGCGCTGCTGGTGGTGCCGGAGGGCGAGGAGCCGAGCGAGGAGCTGCTGGGCGACATCACCGATGTGATGGTCACCCTGGACCCGATGCTGGCCGACCTCGCCGAGCTGGGCCTGCTGGACTACCGGCCGATCGACCCGGAGCTGTTCGACGAGGAGGAGGGCGAGGGCCCCGAGGAGGGCGCCGTCGTCGGCGAGGCGCCGCTGGACGAGGAGGAGTCGGCGCGCTTCGGGCTCGTCCGGCTGACCCCGCTCGGCCAGTACGGCATCCGCCAGTGGCTGCTGGAGGACGGGTACGACGCGCCGCTGGTCGGCGCGTTGGCCCAGGGGGACGCCGCCGAGCTGCTGCGCGGGGTCTGCGAGTCCGCGAACGTGCTGCCGGTGGAGGAGCTGCGGGTCTGGATCGCCGACCGGGAGCCGGTGGCGGCGGCCCGCGAGCTGCTGGAGGCCGCGCGCGGCTCCGACGCGTACGCCCCGATGCGGCGGATGCACTGCGTGAACGCGCTCGACCTGCTGGGGGCGCCCGCCGAGCCGGCCGTCCGGGACGTGCTGGACGACCCGGAGCTGGGCGGCGCGGCGCGGGCCTGGCTGACCGCCCGGGGCGCGGCGGACGTGCCGGCGCCCGAGCGGGCGATGGCGCTGTGGACGGCGGTCGACACCTTCGCCGCCCAGCTGCTGGACAGCGGCGGTGAGGCCGAGCTGCTGCGCGAACTGATGGCGGACCTGCCGGTGGGCAGCGACCCGGCCTCCTACTTCGGCGAGCTCTGGCGGGTCGACCACCCGTACACGGCGGACGTCCTGGAGGCGATCGGGGAGCTGCACCTGGACCGGACGGTGGCCAAGGAGGCGCGCAAGGCAGCCTTCAAGGCGCGGTCCAAGAACTAGCCGCCGACGCTCCTGCGGGCGGCTACGGGAGGTCCAGCGAGCCGTCCGCGGCGAAGGGGAAGAACGGGTTGTGGGCCAGCTCCCACAGGTGGCCGTCCGGATCCTCGAAGTAGCCGGAGTAGCCGCCCCAGCTGGTCGGGACCGGCGGCTTGACCACCACGGCGCCGGCCTCGACCGCCGTCTCCAGCGCGGCGTCCACCAGCGCGGGGGACTCCAGGTTCACCGCGAGGGTGACGCCGCGGAAGGACGGCTCGCCGGTGGCGGGCACGCCCGCGTCGGCGGCCAGCTCCTCGGAGGGGAAGAGGCCGAGCACCGAGTCGGCGGTGCGGAACCAGACGATCTCCGGGCTGGAGGCGGCGGAGCGCCGCCAGCCGAGGCCCTCGTAGAAGCGGGTGCTGCGGTCGAGGTCGGAGACGCCCAGGGTGACGATGCTGATCCGGGCCGGGAAGCTGCTCTCTGCTGTCATGCGGCCAGCGTAGGGAGGGCGGCTGACAACCGCGCGCCCGGACACGGCCGTCTGCCCCGGGTGGCAACCGAGCTGATGACCCGGCAGGTCCCGGGCACGTATGGTGGCGTCACAGGTGCGAGCGGGAGAACTCGGGGGTGCGGCACAGGATGGCGCGGGAGAGCGGCGGCAGGCCCCGGGAGTGGAACGTCGACTGGGCGGGTGACCCGCGCGTGGCGGACCCGCGGGGCCAGGAGGATCGTTTCGCCGATCAGTTCGCCGACCAGGAGGAGTTCTCCCGGCGGATCCTGTCCGCCGCCGACTTCCCGCTGTACGGCGTGACCGCCGGGCCGGCCCGGGGGAGCGAGGCGCTGGCCGCCTTCGAGACCTCCGGCGGTGAACTCCGCTGGGTCGAGGTGCAGTCCGGGGACTGGAGCTCCACGGCCGGCCCGTACGTCACCGTGCGCACCTACCGGCCGGGTGCCGAACACGGCGAGGCCATGCCCGAGCTGGAGGACGTCGTCGAGGACGAGCGGGACCGGCTCTACGAGCAGTTGGGGATCGACGAGGGCGACGGGCCCGGCCGGGTGCGCGCGTTGCGCGAGTGGATCACCGTGGACGGCGAGCCGTACCCGGTGGAGGTGCACGAGGACCGGCCGGTGCTCTGGCCGGGCGAGCCGGCGGCCGTGGCGCCCGGACCGGTCTGGGCCGGGCGGCTGCGGATCGACGGGATGACCGTGACCGTGTGCGCGCGGGGGGTCGCGCCGGGCGGCGTGGAACTCGGCCGGATCGCCGACCACGAGCGGTACCTGCGCGGACGGACCGGGCTGCTGCGCGCGCTGGCCTCCCGGCGGGCCCTGCGGGTGCCGGTCGAGGAGCGCGAACTGGCGCCCGTCACCGGGCTGGAGGCGCACCGGACGCTGATCGGGCAGTGTATCGCCGAGACCGCCGCGATCGAGGCGCAGGTGCGGGCCGGGCGGACGCCCCGGCTGCCGCGCGGGCTGCGCGGGGACGCCTGCGCGATCCGCTGGGAGGCGGCGGTGCGCCAGCAGATGCGGCTCGCCACGGAGACCCGGGACGAGGCGCTGGCGGCGGTCACCTCGATGGTCAACCAGCTCAACCGGCTCTCCCAGCAGACCCAGTGGCTGGTCGGCACGGGGGAGGGCGCGGCGGCGGTCGAGGAGGTCATCCGGTACACGGTGTTCGCCAGCGAGGTGGCGAGCCTGCCGGCGCAGCGGGCCTGGGAGCAGCTGTGGCGGGACGGCGAGCAGGGCGCCGGCGGGGGCCCGCAGGCCTGGGAGGAACAGCGGCTGGCCGAGCAGTTGTGGCTGGCGGCCTGGGAGCAGTGGCGGGCGGCGCGGGCCGGCTGACGGCGGGTGGGGTCGGCTGACGGCGGGTCCGGGCCGGCTGACGGCGGGTCCGGGCCGGCTGAGGGTTGGCTTGCCTTGGCAAAGCGGAGGTCATGTGTCGGTCATCGGTTGGCAAATGGCCGCCTCCGTGTGAGGTCGGCGTCACGCCGGGTTCACCCGTACGGCGGAGTCTGCTGGGCGTCGACGAGTCGATTCGACCCCCGTACGCCACGCACCGGGCCCGCCCCCGGTCGGCGGCCGATCCCTCAGGAGTTGCTGCCATGTCGCTGTCCCGCCGGGACTTCGTCAACCGTTCCACCCTCGTCGGGGCCGGCGTGCTGATCGCCGGCAGCGCCGAGGCGCTGGCCAGCGCCCCGGGCGCGATCGCCGCCCCGGCCGGCGGCGAGCTGCCGGCCCCCGCGACCGCGGACGCCGAGCGCGCCGCGGTCGGCTACGGTCCGCTGGTGAAGGACCGGGCCGGGCTGCTCTCGCTGCCGGAGGGCTTCTCGTACACCGTGCTCAACCGCGCGGGCCAGACCAGGCTGCGCACCGGCGAACCCACCCCGAGCAACCACGACGGCACCTCCGCGTTCGAGGACGAGCACGGCGGCAACCTGCTGGTCACCAACCACGAGCTGCGCGGCGCCCGGGCCAACTGGCCCCACCCGGTGCCGCTGACCGAGGGTCACGTCTACGACCCGGGCGCGGCCGGCGGCTGCACCGTCGTGCACGCCAAGCGGGACGGCTCGGTCGAGCAGTGGGTCGGCATCGCCGGCACCTCCACCAACTGCGCGGGCGGCGTGACCCCGTGGGGCACCTGGCTGTCCGGCGAGGAGACCGAGGACAAGGCCGGCCAGAACGGCATGACCAAGGACCACGGTTACGTCTTCGAGGTCGACCCCTTCGACGACGAGTACAACCAGGACCCGCAGCCGATCAAGGCCTTCGGCCGGTACGCCCACGAGGCCGTCGTGGTCGACCGGAAGCGCGGGCACGTCTACCTGACCGAGGACGCCGGCAACCCCAACGGCCTGCTCTACCGCTGGACCCCGCCGGCCGGCTTCCGGCACGGCCGCCACCAGCTGCGCGCGCTGGCGCCGGACGCCGGCGTGCTGGAGGCCTTCAAGGTCTTCGACGCGCAGGGCAAGTTCGTCGACGACCTCTCCCGCGCGGTCGAGGTCGGCACCGTCTACGGCGTGGACTGGGTGAAGGTCGCCGACCGCGACGCCCGCACCGTCTCGGTCCGCAAGCAGTTCAAGGACGGCGAGGTCACCCGCGCCCGCAAGCTGGAGGGCATGTGGTGGGGTGACGGCGGCTTCTACTTCGTCTCCAGCTTCGCCCGCAAGGAGAGCCCGGTCCAGCACGACGGGCAGGTGTGGTTCTACAGCCCCGTCCGCCGCACCATCACCCTGAAGGTGCTGCTCGGCGTCAACACCGACGTGCTGGGCGACCACGACAACTACGACGGCCCGGACAACATCACCGTCTCGCCCTACGGCGGCGTGGTCATCGCCGAGGACGGCGAGGGCGTGCAGCACCTGTTCGGCGCGACCGAGGACGGGCTGGTCTACCCGATCGCGCGCAACGAGCTGAACAACGGCACCGCCGAGAAGCCGGACTACAGCGAGTTCACCGGGGTGACCTTCTCGGACGACGGCAGGACCCTGTTCGCCAACATCCAGGAGCCGGGCATCCAGCTGGCCATCACCGGCCCGTGGCACCGGCTGAACGAGCACAAGCGCGGCCAGGGGTACGGCGAGTGACCTTCGAGCGGTGAGGGCTGCCCGCGGTCACTCGTCCGCGGGCAGCCGCAGTTGCAGCATCGCCAGCAGGCGCTGCTGCGGCTGGGCGAGGTCGATGCCGGTCAACTGCTCGGCCCGGCGCACCCGGTAGCGCAGGGTGTTGGGGTGGATGTGCAGGGCGTCGGCGGCGACCCGGACCTCGCCGAGCGCGTCCAGCCAGGCCAGCACCGACTCGGCGAGCCGGGTGCCGTGCCGGCGGTCGTAGGCGGTGAGCGCGGTCAGCCGGGGGTCGCGCAGCCCGGTGCGCTCCTGGAGCAGCGCCAGCACCTCGCTGACCAGCACCTCGGCCTGCACGTCGATCAGCGCCGCGACGTCGAGGTCCACCCCGCCGCGGCCCATCGCGTCCAGGATGCGGTCCGCCTGGGCGCGGGAGTCCGGCACCTGGGCCAGGCCGTCCACGGTCGAGCCGATCGCGGCGCGCAGCGGCACCCCGAGGTGCTCCCGGGCCGCCTCCACCACCTCGTGCGCCCAGCCGCGCACCGTCGCCATCGGCAGGCCCGGCGGGAGCTCCGGCAGCAGCACGTACACCCGGGACTCGATCGGGGCGAGCAGCGCGGTGCGGTGCCGGGCGGCGGTGTGCACCGAGATCAGGCCGGTGACGTCGGAGCGGTGCAGCGCCTCGGTGGTGTGCGCGCTGTAGGCCAGCACGGTGGCCGGTCGGCGCAGGTCCAGGCCGAGGTGGGTGGCGAGCGACTGCGGGCCGGTGGAGCCCTCCAGCAGGCTGGTCAGCAGGGTCTGGGTGAGCCGGACGTCGGCGGACAACTCCCGGCGGCGGCGAACCAGTTGGGCCGCGGCCACCCGGGCGGCGCCGACCAGGGCCGGCTCGGCCAGCGGGGCGAGCGGCTGCGCGCCCTCCTGCACCCAGATGGTGCCGAGCGGCTGCGCCCCGGCCCGGATGCCGATCGCCAGGCGGCGGCGCAGGCCGAGTTCGGGGTGCGGCTCGACGGCGATCGGGGCGTCCGAGGTCCGCAGGTGCTGGAAGATGCCCCACTCGCGCAGCTTGGACAGGTACGGCTCGGGGCCCTGCCAGCCGAGGATGGAGAGCCGGCGCAGGTCGTCCACCTCGTCCGAGTCGGAGGACCGCGAGTAGGCCAGCACCCGGCTGGAGGTGTCCTCGATCGAGACGATGCCGTTGGTGAGCACGGCGACGGTCTGGGCGAGGGAGAAGAGGTCGCCGGCGTTGTGCTCGGGGGCGCCCGGCGCGTCGCCGGCGTCCGGGCCGGCGATGATCGCGCGGGCGAGCGAGTCGAGGTGCTCCCAGCGGGTCTCGCGGCGCACCGAGAGCAGGGCGACGCCCGCGTCGGTGGCGGCCTCGCGCAGCGCGTCCGCCTGGCCGGGGGCGTCCAGTTTGACCGCGACCGCCGCCGCGCCGGCCCGTCCGGCGGCCCGCAGGGCGGGCAGCGCGGCCCGGCCGCGGGCGCCGATCGCCAGGACGAGTTCGCCGGTGGCGGCGGTCGGCGGGTCCTCCGGGTCGAGGATGGCGACGTCGCGCACCGGGACGTCCAGCCCCTGCGGGGCGGCCTGGAGCTCGACCAGGGGCTCGCCGAGGGACATCAGCAGTTGGCGGAGCGGGAGGCCGGGGGTGGTCATCCGGGCCTCCTTCATGCGTTCGGACAACGCCGTGCGGTTGATTTTAGCCGGGCGGACAGCGCTGGGGGTCCGGACGGACAGTGTCGGGGCCCGGGCGGACCGCGTCGGGGTGGTGTGCGCATCGCCCCAGCGGCCGTGACCGGGCCGTGACCCGCTTCGTCGGGCCGGACAACGCCGTCCGGGGGAATTTAGCCGCCCGGCCAATCAAGTGGGCCCGGGTGCAGGAATAGCGTTCGTGCTGTGGCCGTCGTGCGACCCGCGTCGGCATCCCCCGCATCAACGAAGGAGAGCGTGCGCTCTATGGACGCTGTGACCCAGGTCCCCGCGCCGGTGAACGAGCCGGTCCACAGCTACGCCCCGGGCAGCCCGGAACGGGCCCGTCTGGAGGCCAAGCTGAAGGAGCTGGGCGGCCAGGAGCCGGTCCAGCTGACCATGACGATCAACGGTGAGCGCCGCATGGGCGGCGGCGCCGAGATCCACGTCGTCCAGCCGCACAACCACGCGGCGAGGCTCGGCACCCTGCGCAACGCCACCCAGGCGGACGCGCAGGACGCCATCGACGCTGCCCTGGCCGCGGCCCCGGCCTGGCAGGCGCTCTCCTTCGACTCCCGCGCCGCGATCTTCCTCAAGGCCGCCGACCTGCTGGCCGGCCCGTGGCGCGAGACCCTGGCCGCCGCCACCATGCTCGGCCAGTCCAAGACCGCGCAGCAGGCCGAGATCGACACCCCCTGCGAGCTGGTCGACTTCCTGCGGTTCAACGTCCACTTCGCCCGCCAGATCATGGCCGAGCAGCCGATCTCCTCGGACGGCGTGTGGAACCGCAGCGACCACCGCCCGCTCGAGGGCTTCGTCTACGCCATCACCCCGTTCAACTTCACCGCGATCGCCGGCAACCTGCCGACCGCGCCCGCGCTGATGGGCAACGTGGTGCTGTGGAAGCCGTCCCCCACCCAGCAGTTCTCCGCGCACCTGCTGATGCAGCTGCTGGAGGAGGCCGGTCTGCCCAAGGGCGTCATCAACATGGTGACCGGCGACGGCCTGGACGTCTCCGCCGTGGCGCTCAAGCACCCCGCGCTGGCCGGCATCCACTTCACCGGCTCCACCGCCACCTTCCAGCACCTGTGGCGCTCCGTGGGCGAGAACATCGCCGGCTACCGCACCTACCCGCGGATCGTCGGCGAGACCGGCGGCAAGGACTTCCTGGTCGCCCACCCGTCCGCCGACCCGGCGGTGCTGAAGACCGCGATGACCCGCGGCGCCTTCGAGTTCCAGGGCCAGAAGTGCTCGGCGCTCTCCCGCGCCTACGTCCCGGCCTCGATCTGGGCCGGCCTGAAGGACGAGTTCGCCGCCGAGGTCGAGGGCCTCACCATGGGCGACGTCACCGACCTGGCCAACTTCATGTCCGCCGTCATCGACGAGCGCGCCTTCGCCAAGAACAAGGCCGCCATCGACCGCGCCCAGGCCGACCCGTCCGTCGAGGTCCTGGCCGGCGGCAGCTACGACGACTCGGTCGGCTACTTCGTCCGCCCGACCGTCCTGGTCTGCCAGGACCCGGCCAGCGAGTACTTCAAGGACGAGTACTTCGGCCCGATCCTCGCCGTGTACGTCTACGAGGACGAGAAGTACGACGAGATGCTGGCCCAGATGGAGTCGGTGTCCCCGTACGGCCTGACCGGCTCGATCATCGCCCAGGACCGCGCGGCCGCCCAGGACGCCATGCACAAGCTGCGCTTCGCGGCCGGCAACTTCTACATCAACGACAAGCCGACCGGCGCCGTCGTCGGCCAGCAGCCCTTCGGCGGCGGCCGGGCCTCCGGCACCAACGACAAGGCCGGCGCCAAGCAGAACCTGGCGCGCTGGACCTCGACCCGCTCGGTCAAGGAGACCTTCGTCCCGCCGACGGACTACCGCTACCCGCACATGGGCTGAGTGCCCCACCACGCCCGGCCCCGCAGCCGGGAGCACCCGGGCGGCGGACCCCAACCCCCGGTCCGCCGCCCGTCTTTCTGCCACCCTTAGAAGCACCAGCTCCAGGAGTCACGATGCTCCGTTCCGCCCTTCTCGCGGCCTCCCGGTCGCCGCAGGTCCGCACCGTGGTCGAGAAGTTCCCGCCGACCCACGCCATAGTCGAGCGCTTCGTCGCCGGTGAGGCCCTCGACGACGCCGTCACCGCCTGCGACGACCTGGTCGCCACCGGCCGCAAGGTCACCCTCGACCACCTCGGCGAGGACACCCAGGACGCCGCCCAGGCCGCCGGCACCGCCGAGGCCTACGAGCACCTGCTCAAGGCGCTCAAGGACACCGGCCTCGCGGCCGGCGCCGAGGTGTCCGTCAAGCTGTCGGCCGTCGGCCAGTTCCTCCCGGTGGACGGCGAGAAGATCGCGCTGGAGAACGCCCGCCGCATCTGCGCGGCCGCCGCCGACGCGGGCACCACGGTGACCCTCGACATGGAGGACCACACCACCACCGACTCCACCCTCGCCATCGCGCGCGAGCTGCGGGCCGACTTCCCCTGGCTGGGCGTCGTCCTCCAGGCCTACCTGCGCCGCACCGAGGCCGACTGCCGCGAGTTCTCCGGCGCCGGCTCCCGCGTGCGCCTGTGCAAGGGCGCCTACAAGGAGCCCGAGTCGGTCGCCTTCCAGGGCAAGCACGAGGTCGACCTCGCGTACGTCCGCGCGCTGAAGATCCTGATGGCCGGCGAGGGCTACCCGATGATCGCCTCGCACGACCCCAACATGATCAAGATCGCCGGCCAGCTGGCCGAGTGGAACGGGCGCAAGCGGGACTCCTTCGAGTACCAGATGCTGTACGGCATCCGCCCCGAGGAGCAGCTGCGCCTCGCCGGCGAGGGCAACACCATGCGCGTGTACCTCCCGTACGGCCAGGAGTGGTACGGCTATTTCATGCGCCGCCTCGCCGAGCGCCCGGCCAACCTCACCTTCTTCCTGCGCGCCATGGCCACCCGCGGCTGACGCTCCGGTAGGACGCGAAACGGCCCGCACCCCTTGTGGAAGGGGGGTGCGGGCCGTTTCGCGCGCCTAGGAACGGAGGAAGTACTTGGTGTCCAGCTCGAAGTCGAACGGGGTGGGGAGGGCGAGAGGCTCACCGAAGGCGGCCAGGTGCACCTCGGTGTACTCCTCGCGGTGGGGCTTGCTGAAGAGGCTGACCTGCGATTTCTCGCGGTCGACGAGGAGGTAGAGCGGGATGCCGGCCCGGGCGTAGCAGTGCCGTTTGGTGACGCGGTCCAGGTCGGGCTTGCTGGAGGTGACCTCGGCGACCATGGCGACGCCGTTCGGCTCCATCCAGGGTGGCGCACCACGGAAGACCTGGAGCTCCTTCGGGACGATCGTGGCATCCGGGATGACGTGGTCCGGCGGACAGGATCCATTGCCAACGAGGTGAACCCTTGTTGCCGGACACTTGCATTTCCGTAGCCGATTGGCTGTGGACCTGCTCGATCACGCGGTCGAGAAGGTCTTCGTGGGTCCCGTCCGGAGGGATTGAGACCAGGATCTCGCCGTCGAGGAGTTCGGCTCGAAGGCCTTCCGGTGTGTCCAGGGCGAGGAAGAGTTCGAGGAGGATGGCGTTGTGGGTGGCGTCCATGGGTGGCCCTTGATCGGAGACGGCAGCAGGCTAGGCGAGGTGGGGGGCGTGGCGGCGGCATAGCTGGGGGTGTGTCACCCGATGGTGTGAGTCTGGGCTCGCGCATAGGATCCCGCTGCTGGTGAACTGGGGTGTGATTGGGAGGAGTTGGCCATGCTGAAGGGCTTCGCGGGGCTGTCGACGCCGTTGGTGGCGGATGCGTGTGTGCGGCTCGGGGTGGGGGTGCGGGCGGCGCCGGTGGGGGTGGGGGCCGTGGCGGCCCGCGGGCGGGTCGCGGGGCGGGTGCTGCCGGTGCGGCACTACGGGAGCGTGGACGTGTTCCTGGAGGCGTACGGGGCGGCCCGGGACGGGGACGTGCTGGTGATCGACAACGGTGGGCGGACGGACGAGGCCTGCATCGGGGACCTCGCGGTGCTGGAGGCGCGGGCCGCCGGGGTCGCCGGGATCGTGGTGTGGGGGCTGCACCGGGACACCCCCGAGCTGGTGGAGATCGGGCTGCCGGTGTTCAGCTACGGCGCGCTGCCGCTCGGGCCGCTGCGGCTCGACGAACGCGAGCCGGAGGCGCCGGCGACGGCGCGGTTCGGGCCGCACCTGGTGAGCGCCGAGGACGTGGTGTTCGCCGACGCGGACGGGGTGCTGTTCGTGCCGGGGGACCGGGCCGCGGAGGTGCTGGAGACGGCCGCCGGGATCGCCCGGACCGAGCGCGCCCAGGCCGAGCGGATCGCCGCCGGGGACACGCTGCGCCGGCAGACCGCGTTCGACGACTACCTGGAGCGCCGCGCCGCCGACCCGTCGTACAGCTTCCGGCAGCACCTGCGGCGGGTCGGCGGGGCGATCGAGGAGTAAGTGCCTTACAGCGGCCGGTACATGACGTGCAGGCCGACGTAGCCGTCGACGGGGTGGTGGAAGGCCTCGGGGACGGTGCCGACGATCTCGAAGCCGAGCGACTGGTAGAGCTTCACGGCGTGGTGATTGTTGGCGACCACGGCGTTGAACTGCATGGCCCGGTAACCGGCTCGGCGGGCCCAGTCGAGGGTGTACTCGACCAGGGCCCGCCCGATGCCCTCGCCGTGGTGGGCCGGGTCGACCAGGTAGCTGGCGCTGGCGACGTGCGAGCCGTTGCCCGGGCGGTTGCGGTTCATGGTGGCGGTGCCGAGGATCCGCCCCCCGTCGTCCACCGCGACCACCGTGCGGTCGGGGGCGGAGAGCATCCACCACTCCCGGCCGAGCTCGGCGGACATGTCGAGCGGGTAGGGGAAGGTCTCGCCGGCGGCGATGACGGTGTGGAAGAAGGGCCAGATGGCCGGCCAGTCCTCGGGGACGGCTTCGCGGATCAGCATCCGGTCAGGATGTCGGGCGAACGGCCCCGCCGCCAGGGGTTTTTACGCCCCGGCGGCGGGCAGCCGGGTCAGAGCAGGGCGGCGGCGGGCTCGACCATCGCGCGGGCGGTCTTGGCGTCGACGTACTCGCCGAGGGCCGTCATCACCCACTCGCCGGAGGCCTGGCGGACCAGCTTGCACATCACCACGCCGGTGCGCGGCTCGGAGTGGGTGAGGTCGAAGCGGACCAGCTCCTCCTCGGAGCGGGCGTCCAGCAGCCGGCAGTAGGCGTTCCGGACGTCGGTGAACTTCTGGCCGGAGAAGGAGTTGACGACGAAGACCAGGGCGTGGACCTCGGGCGGCAGACCCTCCAGGTGGACGGTGATCGACTCGTCGTCGCCCTCGCCGCCGCCGGTGAGGTTGTCGCCGGAGTGGGCGACGGCGCCGTTGAAGACGGTCAGCTTCATGAACCAGGCCGTCTCCAGCTTGCGGTGCCCGGCGTCGAAGGCGATGCAGGAGGCGTCCAGGTCGACGCTGCGGCCGCGGTTGGCGGGCTCCCAGCCGAGGGCCATCCGGACCGAGGCGAGGTACGGGCGGCCGTTCTTCACCAGGGAGACCGAGCTGCCCTTGACCAGGCTGACCCGGCCCTTGTCCAGGGTGACCTTGGCGGGGGCCGCGGGGGCGGGCGGCGCGGAGGCGGGCACGGGCTCGGGCGCCGGGGGAGCGGTCTGCGGCGCGGGCGGGGTGGCGGCGAGGGCGATCCGCGGGTCGACCGGGGGCGCCGCGGGGGCCGGGGGCGCGGCCGGGGGTGCGGCGGGGGCCGGCGGGGCCGGGGTCGGGGTCGGGGTCGTCACGGGCGGGGCGGCCGGGGCCGGGCTGTCGTCGACGGTGACGCCGAAGTCGGTGGCGATGCCCGCGAGGCCGTTGGCGTAGCCCTGGCCGACCGCGCGGACCTTCCAGAGCCCGCCGCGCTGGTAGACCTCGACCACGATGAGCGCGGTCTCCCGGCCCAGCTGCGGCGGGGTGAAGGTGACCAGGACCTCGCCGGTGTCGGCGTCCCGCACGGTGGCGGTCGGCTCGATCCCGGCGAAGGTGGACTCCTGGTCGGCGGGGCTGGCGGTGACCACGACCTTGGTGATGTCGGCCGGGACGGCCCGGGTGTCGACGGTGATCGCGTCCGGCGTGCCGGCGGCGGCCGGGCGGTGGCTGACGCCGGGGCCGTGCGGGGCGTTGAAGAAGACGAAGTCGTCGTCCGAGCGGACCTTTCCGGCGTCGGTCAGCAGCAGGCCGGAGACGTCCAGCGCCTTGGGCGCGGTGACCTCGACGGTCACCCGCGCGGCGGTCAGCGGGGCGTTGCCGCCTTGGGTCAGGACGGTGGACACGGACTCCTCCTCGGGTGCGGAACGACGGCCGTACGGGGGCCGTTGGAGCCGCCGGGCCGGGTGCTGCCCACAGTAACGAACGGGGGTGCCGGGATGCGCCCGAACAGCGCTGTGACCTGTCGGATCGTCGGACGAGTGGGCCGCCGGACGGATCGTCGGATCAGCGGGTCGGGGCGGGCTGTGCGGCCCCCAGCTGCGGCTGCGGCTGCGGCTCGGCGTCCGGCTGGGTGGTGACGGTCGGGGTGGTGACGGTCGGGGCGATGACCGGCGGGGCGATGACCGGCCGGGTGGTGGCGGTCGGGGTGAGGGTGGGCGCAGCCTTCGGCGGGAGGCCGGGCGGCTGGGCGTCCGGGGTCTGCGACGCGGCCGGGCCGAAGGAGCCGAGCGCGGCGACGGCCCGGGGGTGGTCGATGCCGAAGGCGGCGGCGCTCCAGCTCTCCGCCGCGGCGGGCTTGCGCGCCGCGAGGGCGGAGCCGGCCGGACCGGAGGGGGCGGCGGGGCCTGCCGGGGCGGCGGCGGCCACCGGACCGGCCGTCGGGCGGGTGCCGAGCACGGTGAAGGTGTAGTGCCCGGGGCGGACGTCGGTGCCCGCCGGGGTGGTGAAGCGGTAGACCAGCGTGCCGCGTTCCTGCTGGGCGGTGACGACGGCGCCGGGCAGGTCGGTCCAGGCGGTGCCGCTGCCGGGGGCCAACTCGCCGGGGGCGAGCCGGAATTCGGTCTGCAACGCGGTCACCGCCTCGGTGACGGTGAGTTCGAGCGCGTGCCGGGTGCCGTCGCGGCCGAGCGGGGTGACCAGGGCGGTGCCGGTCAGGGCCTGGTCGGCGTCCGAAGCGTCCGGGGTGAGGGCGTCGGCCGGGGCGGGCGTACCGGTGTCGTCGGCGCCCGGGACTGCCGCGGCGGGCAGCGGACCGGGGTGGGGCGAGGAGACCGGTCGCGGTCCCGGCGTGTGCGGCACGGTGGGTGACGGGCTCTCGGCGGGCGCGGGGCCCGCCACGCCGTCAGCGGGCGCGCTGCCGGACGCCTCGGTCGCGGTGCCGGGCGGTACGGAGGGGGTGGCGGGCCCGGAGGTGCCGTCGGCGGGGGTCTGGCCGGCGGTCGACGGGGCGTCCGGGGTGCCGGGGCCGCCCGAGGCCTGCGGGGCCGTCGGGTGGGCGGTGCCGGCGCTCGGCGAAGCGGACGCGGACCCGGTGGCCGCGACCGGTGCCGCCCCCGCGGGGTGCGCCGGGGCGTGCGGCCCGCTGGGCCGGCCGGTCACCGGGTGGGCGGCCGGGGTCCGGCCCGCCGGCTGCTCGGCCGCCGGGGTCCGGGCGGTGGCCGCCTCGGACCGGTCGTCCGTGCCGGGGGTGGGTGGCGGGGTGGTGCCGACCCGGGCGACCCCGGCCCGCCGGCCCACGCCCTGCTGCTCGTTGAGCAGGAGGGTGGTGGCGATGCTGATGCCGACGACCGTGGACATCGCCATCGCGGCGCCGGAGAAGCGCAGGGTGGGCAGCCGCAGTCGGCCGCCGAACGGGCGGGGCCGGCCGTGCCGGCCGCGCCGTGCGGGCTCGTGGTGCTCGTCCCGCGCGGTGTCCTCGCGCAGAGCCACCGGACCTTCCCTCCCCGAAGTCGCCGTCCCGGTCGCGGTATTCTCCCACGCGCTGTCGGCGGGCCGGCAACGTCGCCCCCCGGGCCGCGGGCCGCCGAGATCGTCCGGATGTGTCCGCCGGGGGCCGGTCGGGGTCCGGGCGGGGCCCGCGCCGGGAGGGGGAGAGCGTACCAGCGGGCGGCCGCACTCCGAACGGTTTCCCTCCATTCCGTGGACATCCGTTCGAGAGGCGGAAGTTGACGGTCCGTCTGACAATCCGCCGGGCAATTCCCGGTAAGGGGCCGGTCGGCCCGACGGGGATTATTGCAACCTCCTTGCAACCCTTGCCCGCCCGGCCGGACGTGGCTCAGGCTGTGGTCATCCCACGCCGTCCCGGAGAGACCGTCATGCCGCCCGACCCGCTGTCCGCAGCCTCCAGTGCACCCCTCGCCGCCACCCCCACGGGCGGCGATGGGGAGGGCTCCACCGCCGCTCCGGCGGCGGTGGAGGAGGTGCTGCCGCTGCGGATCTCGCTGGGCGAGGAGGTGGTCGGCGAGGTCCGCACCAGGTTCCGCTTCGACGCCTCGCGCCCGTTCGAGGTGCTGCTGACCTTCCACCTGGGGCGGCCGGACGAGGCCGACTGGGTGTTCTCGCGCGAGCTGCTGCGCGACGGCCTGCGCACGCTGAGCGGCCAGGGCGACGTCAAGCTGTGGCCGGCCTACTGCCCGTGCCACGGCTCGACGTTGCACCTGGCGCTGGAGTCGCCGCACGGCAGCGCCCTGCTGGAGGTGTCCAAGCCGCGGGTCCAGGAGTGGCTGGACCGTACCTACGCGCTGGTCTCCGAGGACGACGAGCTGGACTGCGGCCCGACCGACGCCCAGTTGGCCGCACTGCTCGCCGGCGGCTGAACCCCCGGCGGACCGTCCGCGGGCGCGCGCGGCGCCGGGACGGGCGGTGCGGGGACGGCCGAGGTCGGGGCGGATGAGGGCGAGACGGGTGAGCCCGGGGCGGGTGCCGCCGCCCCCGGCAGGCGGACCGTGCCCGCGGCCAGCCCGGCCCGCAGCCGCCGGACGGCCGGCGCCGAGGAGGACGGCAGCAGGCTGTACGGGTCCTCCGGGCCGTCCACCGTGACCAGCACCGACTCGGCGAAGCGGTACGGCCGGTGGGCCAGCAGGCCGCCCAGGTAGCGGCGCAGCCGGGACAGCTCGGCGCGGACCGTCACCGTCCGGCCCGGGTCGCCGAACAGCGCCTCGGCGAGCTGCGCGGCGCTGCTGCCCTCGCGCGAGGTGGCGAGCAGCAGCAGCAGTTCGGCGTGCCGCGGGCTGACGGCGTGCGACCAGCCGCCGGCCGCGCCCTGGACGGACAGTTCCGGGCGGTCCGGGCGGCGCAGGTCGAGCCGGAGCCGGGCGCCCTCGGCGTGTTCGGCGGTCACGGTGCCGGAGCCGTCCGCCTCGGGCGAGCGGACCGGGCGGACCAGCCAGCCGTCCGCGACCGGTTCCAGCACGCACTCGCCGAGGCCGGGGACCCAGTGCACGGCGGCGCTGCCCCAGCCGCCGGTGGGTGGCCGCAGCCGGGTGGGCGGCGGCAGGCCGGCCGCGGCGGCGGTCCAGCCGGCCGAGTCCACCACCAGGGCCGGTCCGGCCACCCGGGCCAGCAACGGGGCGGCCAGGGTGCGCAGGTGGTGCAGCGACTCCATCCGGTGCGCGCGCAGCTCGGTCTCGGCGAGCCGGGCGGCGGTGGCGGTGAGCTGGAGCAGGTACGGGCGGATGGTGTGGGCCGGGCCGCTGAGGTTGATCGCGCCGACCAGCTGTCCGGTGCCGGGGTCGTGCACGGGCGCGGCGACGCAGGTCCACGAGTGGTGGCTGCGCAGGTAGTGCTCGGCGGAGTGGACCTGCATCGGCCGCTGGACGCGCAGCGCGACGGCGATGCCGTTGGTGCCGACGCTCTCCTCGACCCACCTGGCACCGGTGATGAAGCCGATCCGGTCGGCGCTGCGGCGCAGGCCGCGTTCGCCCTCCTGCCAGAGCACGTGGCCCTCGGCGTCGGCGATGGCGAGGATCAGCGGGGCCTGGTCGGAGGGTTGGAGCAGGGTCTCGCGCAGGACGGGCATCACCGCGTCCAGGCCGCTGGCGCGGCGGCGGTGTTCGATCTCGGCGGGGCCGAGGTGGACGGCGGCGGCGCCGGTGTCGGGGTCGAGGCCGAGGCGGCGCAGCCGGGCCCAGGAGTCGCCGATCTCGGGGCGGGGTTCGAGCAGGCCGGGGTTGCCGGGCTCGGGGAGGCCGGGCTGGACGAGCTCACGGGCGGCGGCGTCGGCGAGGGTGCGCTCGTGGACCTTGGCCAGTTCCGCCGCGGTCGGCGGGGTGCGCCGCTCTGGTCGTCGGGACTGCCGTCCGGTCTGCCGCACTCGCGTCGCTCCTCGCCGCCGTTCGAGGCCGCGCCGGGGTCGGCGCGCTGACGAAAGAGTACGGGGGCGTCGGGTTCGTGGGGACGGGGTCTGCCAACTCGGCATACCGGGCGGTATGACAGTGGACATGCCAAGTGGCTATGACTAAGGAACGGTCCGGCGGGGTCGGGGAACAGGTCCGGCGGGGTCGGGGTGGATCAGCGATCCGCCCCGGTGCCGGGCTGCGCGCCGGTGACGCGCTGCGCCGCCTCCACGGTGCGGTGCAGGTCGGCGGTGGCCTCCAGGGTGGCGGCGGTGGTCAGGGCCAGGCAGGCGGCCAGGGCGAGGGCGGCCGGCCGGCGGCGGGTGCCGACGGCCGTCGGGCGTGGTGGCTGGAGCAGGGCGGCGACCCGGCGCGGGACCGGGCCGGAGTGCGCGGCGGCGACCAGCCGGGGCCGGGCCGGCCAGGGGGACCGGCTCGCGGCGAGGGCGGCCCGGCCGACCGCCCGGGCGGTGGTGGCGCGGTCGCCGACCCGGGCCGCGGCCACCTCGTCGGCCCAGCGCTCCAGGTGGTACCCGAGGGGTGCGCGCAGCGGCCGGAGCGCCGGGTGGAGGTGGGCGGCGTGCTCGGCGACGGCGAGGAAGAGGTGGTGGCGGGCGGTCAGGTGGGCGCGCTCGTGGGCCAGCAGGGCGGCCCGCTCGGGACCGGTGAGGGCGCGCAGCATGCCGGAGGTGACCACGATCCGGCCGGGTTCGCCCGGTCGGCCGGGGCGGCGCAGGCGGCCGGGCAGGGCGAAGGCGTCGGCGCACTCGTCGTCCAGGACGGCGAGCGGGTGTTCGCCCGGCCGGAGGATCGGCTGGAGCAGGGCGTGGGCGCGGGCCCGGGCGAGGAGGGCCCGCAGGGTGCGCTCGTCCGGATGCCGGGCGGTGTCGGGATAGGCGGGTCGGGCGGGGTGGTCGGCGTCCGGGAGGGCGGCCCGGGCGGCGTGCAGGTCCTGTCGTCGGCGGCGCGCGGTCCGGACGGCCAGGACGGTCAGTGCGGCGAGGGCGAGGGCGGCTGCGGCGGCCGCCGGGAGCGCGTCGGGTGCGGCGGCGGTGAGCCAGGGCAGCGACAGGTGGCCGAGCGCGGCGACGGCGGGCAGCTGGAGCAGTCCGGCGGCGGCGAGCAGGCCGAGCGAGCAGAGCGTGCCGCCGGCCAGCACAGCGGCCGTGCCGGCGAGCATCCAGGCGGCGGCCCGGGGCGGCAGCGCCTCGGCGAGGCGGCGGGCGAGCGGCGCGGCCAGGAAGGGCAGCAGCAGCGGCGCCCAGACGGCGATCATCACGAGGCGTCCCGCGCGGTGTCACGCCAGGCGTCGTCGGGCTGGACGGAGGTGTGCCGGACGGCGTCGGGCTGGGGTGCGGCGCCGTCCCCCAGGAGCTCGCGCAGCAGCTGCTCGTCCTCGGCGGAGAGGTCGGAGACGAAGCGGGCGAGGACGGTGGAGCGGTCCGCCTCGCGGCCCAGCTCGGTGTGCATCCGGCGGGCGGCCAGGCCGGCCGGGTCCTGGACGGTCGGGGTGTAGGCGTAGGCGCGGCCCGCCCGGGTGCGCTCCACCGTGCCCTTGTCGTGCAGCCGGGCGAGGATCGTGGCGATGGTGGTGCGGGCGAGGTCCCCGCCGAGCGCCGTCTGGACGTCCTGCGGTGTCATCGGCTGTCGGGCCGACCAGAGCGCGGCCAGCACCTCGGCCTCCAGCTCCCCGGCGGGGCGCCGGGCGGACGGTAGGTCGGACATGGCGGCGCTTCCTCCAGGAGTCGTCTACAGTCATGTAGACCGTCTACGTCACTGTAGACGGTCGGGGCGGGTTCCGCGGCGGTGAATCCCCGCGGTGAACCGCCCCCAACGTACGGGAGGTCCGCCAGCCTTGCTCCAGTTGCCCGCCGATCCGGCCGTCCACCCCCTCGCGGTGAGTCATGTGAGTCATGTGAGCCATCTGGCGAACGGTGCGCTGAGTCATGTGACGAACCTCGCGGTGAACCCGCTGGACGCGTCCTCGCTGCTCGCCGCCTTCGGCGCGCTCGGCATCGCCGCCGTGCTGTTCGCCGAGACCGGCCTGCTCGTGGGCTTCTTCCTGCCCGGCGACTCGCTGCTCTTCACCGCCGGCCTGCTCTGCGTGCCCGGCGCCACCAAGGGGCCGCAGCTGGAGCTGTACCAGGTGCTGCCGGCCGCCCTGGTCGGGGCGCTGGCCGGCGCCCAGGTCGGCTACCTGATCGGCCGGCAGAGCGGCACGGCGCTGCTGCGCCGGGTGAAGCGGCGGAGCCTGCTGGAGGGCGTCCAGCGGGCCGAGGTGCTGCTGGCCAAGTACGGGCACGGCAAGGCGATCGTGCTCGCCCGGTTCATCCCGGTGGTCCGGACGGTGCTGAACCCGCTCTGCGGCGTGCTGGACGTGCCGGTCCGCGCGTTCACGTTCTGGCAGGTGCTCGGCGGCACGGTGTGGACCGTCGGGGTGGTGCTGGCCGGGTACGTGCTCGGTTCGTCCGTTCCGGACATCGACCGTTATCTGCTACCGATCATTGGTCTGGTAGTAGTTGTCTCCGTGCTCCCCATTGTTCTCGAAGTGTTCCGTGCCCGTAAGTCCCGTCGCCACGGAGGTGACAAGTGATCCCCTCCCGGGTGCTGGCCGTGTACGACGGCAGCGGTATCGACGGCAGCCTCTACAGCCGGGTCAACCGGTGGGCGGACGCGGCCCCGCACTGGCTGGACGAGCTGATCAAGGTGTGGTCGGCGCTCGGCCTCGGCCTGTTCGCGGTCTTCATGCTCTACGCCTGGTGGCGGGCGCGCGGCGCGGACTCGGCGGTGATGGCCCGGGTGCTGGCCTCCCCGGTGATCGTGGTCCTCGCGTACGGCGTGAACTCGCTGCTCAAGGGCATGGTCGAGGAGGTCCGGCCGTGCGCGCAGATCCCCGGCAGCGTCTCGCTGGAGACCTGCCCGGGCAGCGGTGACTGGTCCTTCCCGAGCAACCACACCGTGATCGCCTTCGCCGCCGCGACCGCGCTCTGGTTCGTCGACCGGCGGCTCGGCTGGATCGCCGGGCTCTTCGCGGTGCTGATGGGCGCCTCCCGGGTCTGGGTCGGCGTGCACTACCCGCACGACGTGGCGGTCGGCGCGCTGGTCGGCGTCCTGGTGGCGATCCCGCTGGCGCTGCTCGCCGCGCGGCTGGCGCCGCTGGTCGACCGGATGCGGGCCGGCGCGCTGCGCCCGCTGCTCGGGCCCGGCGCGCTGCCGCTGGTGACCCGCGGGCCGGAGGCGTACCAGAGCCAGCGGCGCTGACCCGCGGCACCGGGCTGCGGCGCTGACCCGCGGCACCGACCCGACCCCGATCTGCCAAGGCCCGTCCGGCCCTTGTCCGGACGGGGTGGCGGGTAGAGCATGTGAGCCGGGCGTGGGCCCCCTTCGGAGGGGGACCCGCCCGGCTCAGTCGTGCCGGGGCGCGGGAGCGCCGGGCGTGCCAGGGAGGGAGTGCCGAATGCCGTACCGACTCGACATCACGCAGGGGGACTGGCCGGGCGAGCTGCTGCACAAGGGCGTCGAGGGGCTGCTTGCCGAGGCCATGGTGCTGACCCTCGCCACCGCCGGGCACGAGCACGGCCCGCACGCCAACCTGGCCTTCTTCGCGTACGACGACGACCTCGTCCTCTACTTCGTCAGCGAGCGCTCCACCCGGCACAGCCACCACCTCGCCGAGGAGGCCCGGGCCGCCGCCACCGTCTTCCTGCCGCCGCCGGTCTTCGGCGAGCAGCTGCGCGGGTTGCAGCTGAGAGGGAGCGCGGGCGAGGCCTGGGGGCGGCAGGCGGAGGCCGCGCTGGCGGCGTACCAGGGGCGGTACCCGTCCTTCGCGCAGGACGAGGCGGTCCGGCGGCAGTTCCTCACCGGCGGTGGGGCGGCGGCGCTGTACCGGTTCCAGGTGGAGGAGCTGACGGCGGTGGACGAGCCGAACTTCGGGCGGCGCAACTACCTGCGGGCGCGGGTGCTGCGGTGATCGTTCCGGGGGGCTGACGCGGAGCTCGCACCGCTGAAGTTACCCGCAGGTTGTCTGTACAACTTTTCGGGTGGTTCATCTGTGCGACCTTGTTCGGACGCCCCCAGGACACCTGGCCGCACCAGCCTGGCCGCATGAGAGTCATCGTCGTAGGAGCAGGCGTGCTCGGCACCATGCACGCCTGGCAGGCCGTCGAGCGCGGTCACGAGGTCGTCCACCTGGAGCGCGAGGCCGAGGCGCGCGGCGCCTCCGTGCGCAACTTCGGTCTGGTCTGGGTCAGCGGTCGCGCGCAGGGAGCGGAACTGGACACCGCGCTGCGCGCCCGGGAGCTGTGGGAGGCCATCGGCGCCCGCGTCCCGGACCTCGGCTTCCGGGCCAACGGCTCGCTCACCGCGATCCGCACCGAGGCCGAACTCGCCGTCGCCGAACAGGCGTTGACCCTGCCCGACGCCGCCGCCCGTGGCTACCGGCTGCTCGACCCCGAGCAGACCAGGGCCGCCAACCCGGCGCTGCGCGGCAAGCTCCTCGGCGCCCTGTGGTGCGAGCGGGACGCCGCCGTCGAACCCCGCACCGCCCAGCCCGCGCTGCGCGCCGCCCTCCAGGCCACCGGCCGCTACACCTTCCTGCCCGGGCGCGAGGTCCGCGACGTCGTCGGCGAGAACGCCGTCCGCGACGACCACGGCGACGTCCACACCGGTGACCTGGTGATCCTCTGCACCGGCGCCTGGCTCGGCGGCCTCGTCCGCGAGCTCGCCCCCGAACTGCCGGTGCGCCGGGTCCGGCTGCAGATGATGCAGACCGACCCGCTGGACGAGCCGCTCACCACCTCCGTCGCCGACGGCGACAGCTTCCGCTACTACCCCGCCTTCGCCGGCAGCGTCCTCGACCGGCTGCGCGAGACCCAGCCGCAACCGCAGATCGCCGCCGAGTACAAGATGCAGCTGCTCATGGTCCAGCGGCGCGACGGCGGACTCACCATCGGCGACACCCACGAGTACGACCAGCCGTTCGGCTTCGATGTCGTCGAGGACCCGTACGACCACCTGGTCGGCGTCGCCGAGGACCTGCTCGGCCGCCCGCTGCCGCGGGTCCGCCGCCGCTGGGCCGGGGTGTACGCGCAGTGCGTCGACACCACCCGGGTGGTCCACCGCGAGCAGGTCCGCGACGGCGTCTGGCTCGTCACCGGCCCCGGCGGGCGCGGCATGACCTGCTCCCCGGCCATCGCCGAGACCACCGCCGACCTCGCGAACCTGTGAACGCCGTACGGGCCGTACGAGCCGTACGCCGCGCAAAGCCGTCAGCAGAGCCGCAAAGCCGCAAGTAGAGCAAGGAACATCGCCGTGACCGCTGTAGACATCCGCCTGGTCGTGCTCGACATGGCCGGAACCACCGTCGCCGACGGCGGCCTGGTCGAGCAGGCCTTCACCGCCGCCGCCGCCTCGCTGGGCGTCGAGGCCGGCAGCCCCGACTTCGCACCGATGCTGGACCACGTCCGCGCCACCATGGGCGAGTCCAAGATCTCGGTGTTCCGCCACCTGTTCGGCGAGGAGGAGAAGGCCCAGCGGGCCAACGCGGCCTTCGAGACCGCGTACCACGACCTCGTCGACGCCGGGCACTGCGCCGCGCTGCCCGGCGCCGCCGAGGCCATCGCCGAACTGCGCGGCCAGGGCCGCGCGGTGGTCCTCACCACCGGCTTCTCCCGGGCCACCCAGGACCGCATCCTGACCGCCCTCGGCTGGCAGTCCGTCGCCGACCTGACGCTCTGCCCCGCCGAGGCCGGCCGCGGCCGCCCGTACCCCGACCTGGCGCTCACCGCGCTGCTGCGCACCGGCGTGGAGTCGGTGCGGCAGCTGGCCGTGGTCGGGGACACCGGCTACGACATGCTCACCGGCACCCGGGCCGGGGCCTCGATCGTGGCCGGCGTGCTCACCGGCGCCCACGACGAGGCCCGGCTGCGGGCCGACGGGGCGACGCACGTGCTCGGCTCGGTGGCGGAGCTGCCGGCGCTGCTGGGCTGACCGGGTGCGGTGTTGAGTGTTGAGTGGGAAGTCGGACGGGCCGACTTCCCACTCGGCGGTCCTACCTGTTCCAGTGCGGGCTCAGCGCGATGCCGCGCAGCTGGTCGACCGTCAGCGGCAGGTCGGGGCGGGTGGGGGCGGGGCTGAAGTTCCGGTCGTCCCCTCCCGGGGGGACGATGCTTGCGACGTTGAACTCGTCCACCTCGACCAGCCGGCCGTCGGGCCGCAGGACCCGCACGGTGAGCTTGATCCCGCCGCCGATGATCTTGCCCGGTTCGACCCACACCTTCGTGCCGTCCGGAAGCGTCTCGGGGCAGTGCTCGGGCGAGGTCGGGTGGCAGTCGCCGTAGCCCTGCGACGTGCCGTCCGAGAAGTCCACCTGGATCACGGACGCTCCCTTGCCGTCGTCGTACGTGAAGCCGCCCCCGGCGCCCATGCGTTGGTCGGCCGGCTTGGTGATGCGGCCGTCGACGAAGGTGCCGTTGCTGTTGGTCCGGGTGATCTTGCCGGGTGGCAGGAACGCGGCCAGCTGGGCGGAGATCGGGCCGGAGCGCGGGCCACCGGTGGGCGGGGCCGCCGACGGGGTGGGGGCCGCGGTCGGAGGCGCGGTCGGGGTGCCTGTGGCCGTCGCGGTGGCGGTCGGCGGTGCGGCCGGGGCGGGCGCGGCGGCGGGGGATCCGGAGAGGACGAAGCCGCCCGCGACGCAGGCGCCGGCCACGGCGAGGGCCGCCGTACCGAGCTGCGCCCGGCGGACCAGCTTCAGCCGGCGGCCCCGGGTGGTCGCGCGGACGACGAGGTCCCCGCTGTGCGGGCCGAACTGGCGGGAGGCGTGCCGCAGCGCGTCGTGCAGACGCTGATCGGGGTTCAGCTGGTTGAGGTCCATCGGTGCGCTCCGTTCGGTCAGGCCTGGACGAGGTCGGCGAGCAGCGCGTCCCCGAGGACGAGCCGCAGCTTCTGCAGGGCCCGCAGGCTGCGGGTGCGGACGGCGCCCTGGGAGAGCTTCAGCATCCGCGCGGTCTCCTCGACCGGCCGGTCGTCCCAGTACCGCAGGACCAGCACCGCCCGGTCCTTCGGGGCCAGCTGTGCCAGCCCGTCCAGCAGGGTCAGCCGCAGCTCCGGGTCGCCGTCGCCGACGGAGACCCGGTCGTCCGGCAGCCGGTCCACCGGACGCTCCTGCGCGCTGCGTCGACGGCGGTACGAGGTGAAGGTGCGGACCAGCACGGTGTGGGCGTACGCGATCGGCGCCTCGGTCCGGTCGATCCGCCGCCAGGAGCGGAACATCTTCGCCAGCGTCTCCTGGACCAGGTCCTCGGCGAGGTGCCGGTCGCCGGTCAGCAGGCACGCGGTGCGGTACAGCTGATCGCTGCGGGCATGGGCGAACTCCAGGAAGTCCGCGGGTACGTCCCCCACCGGGATGGTCCTTTCTCGAACTGTCATCGACCCAGGCACGCGATGGCACCGCCGCCGCGTTACGGCGGCGGCGGTGGGTGTGGTGACGGTCACGTGGCCGTCGGCGGTGTGCGGTCGGGGTCGCGGGTGCGAGGACCTCGGGGAGGACCGACTCCTCAGGGCCGGTGCAGGCCGCGCAGCTTGTCCGGGTTGACCTGGAAGCGGAGGTTCCGGATCAGGCCGTCGACCAGGTCGAAGGCGAGGGCGCCGACCGGGTGGCCGCCCATCGTGAACAGCACCCCCTCCTCGCCGTTGATCGAGGCGCTCGCGAGCGCCATGCCCTGCAACTCGGGCTTGGCGAGGACCCCGAGCATCCAGCGGGCCACCGCGTCGGTGCCGTGCAGCGGGCGGCGGGCGGCCGTCACCTTGCCGCCGCCGTCGGACCAGGCGGTCACCTCCGGGGCCAGCAGCTCCATCACGGCGTTCAGGTCGCCGCCCGCGCAGGCCGCCAGGAAGCGCTCGGTGACCTCCCGGCGGCGGTCCGCGTCGGCGTCGAAGCGCGGGCGGCGGGCCTCCACGTGCTTCTTCGCCCGGTGGGCGATCTGGCGGACGGTGGGCTCCGGGCGGTCCAGGATCTCGGCGATCTCGGCGTGCGAGTAGCCGAACACCTCGCGCAGCAGGAACACCGCCCGCTCGACCGGGGCCAGGGTCTCCAGCACCACCAGCATCGCGGTGGACACGGTGTCGGCCAACTCCGCCTCCTCGGCGACGTCGGGGGTGGTCAGCAGCGGCTCCGGCAGCCACGGGCCGACGTACGCCTCGCGGGTCGCCCGGGCGGAGGTGAGCCGGTTCAGGGAGAGGTTGCTGACCGTCCGGACCAGGTACGCCTTCGGGTGCCGCACGGCGGACCGGTCGGCGCGGCTCCAGGTGAGCCAGGCGTCCTGGAGGACGTCCTCCGCGTCGGCGACGCTGCCCAGCATGCGGTACGCGGTGTCGAACAGCAGTCGGCGGTGGGCGGTGAACGGGTCGTCCTGGTCAGCCCTATCGATGATCATGGACCGTCAGGCTGCCAGCGGCACCTCGCGACCCGCAAGATTCCGCAGACCGTCCGCGCAGCTCGCGAAGGTCGGCGCCCAGGCCAGCTCGCGCTTCGCCTTGCCGTTCGCCAGCCGGAGGTTGGTCGCCATGATGGTGTGCGCCAGCGGGGCCGGCTTCAGCAGCCACAGCGGCACCCGCATCGGCGCCGGAGCGCCGAACGCCTCGGCGACGGCCCGCACATGGGCGCCGAACCCCATCGGGGTGTCGTCCACGATGTTGTACGCCTCGCCGGCCCGTCCGTGCTCCAGCCCCAGTACCACCGCGCGGGCGGCATCGTCCGCGTCCACCCACGACAGCGCCCGGCCCTGGTCGGCGACGACCGGCAGCCCGCGCTTGCGCAGCATCGGCAGCACGGTGGTCTCGGTGACACCCGCGCCGTAGAACATCCCGAACCGCAGACTCACCGCTGCCAACCCGTCGGCGGTGAAGGCCAGTTCCTCCTTGGTGCGCATCGCCCCGACGTGCCGCTCCAGCCACGGGTCGGTGCCGTGCGGGCCGAACCCGTCCCCCTCGGCGAGGAGTCGGTCGCCGTGGTCGCCGTAGCCGTAGCCGAACATCATCGACTCGACGAGGAACCGCCGCGCCCCGGTCTCCCGGGCGGCGGCCAGCAGGTTCCGGGTGCCCTGGACCCGCAACTCGTTGGTGGCGGCCATGTCCTGGTGCCGCATCATCGACTTCCCCTGCAACGCGGTCGCCGCGTGCACGACCGCGTCGAACCCCAGCCCGTCCACCGCCCGCAGCACCGCGTCCCCGTCCAGCAGATCCGCCCGCACCGCGTTCCCCGCACCCCGCCCCAGCCCGGCCACCTCGTGCCCCGCCGCCACCAGCTCCCGGCTGATCTTCCGCCCCAGCACACCACTCGCACCCGCCAGCAGAACCTTCATCGCCGTGCTCCCTTCCCGTCCGGTTGTGCCCATGGGACAAGCGGGGCCGCCGTGGCGTGACAGGTGTCGGTGTGTCCTGCGTCACACCCCTCGGGCGTCGCCCTCGGTATCGAGGGCGTCGAGGGCGTCCGGGGTGAGGGTGGCCGCGGGAGCGAGCGAGAGGTAGTGGGCCATCGGGCGCAGCGGGACGGCGATGCCGTCGAGGTCGATCATCTCCTCGATGGAGAAGCCGCCCCCGCGCTCGAACATGAGCAGCAGCGGCTCGTAGGGGTCGGGAAGACCGGGGAGGTCGACCTTTGTCCCGCGGCGGAACGCGGGCCAGTGCACGGCGCCCCGGCAGGCCTGCTTCAACGTCCGTCGACCGAAGGTGCGGCTGACGAACTCGTCGAGCGCGGCCGTGACTTCGGGGGAGGTGTGGTCGACCGGGTCGATGTGCCGCGCGATGTCGAAGAACGGCCAGTGGCCCCTCGCGTCGAAGGCGTCCGCCCAGAGCGCGGACCGGCGCAGGTACTCGGTCATCAACCGGGCCCGCGAGCGCCGGTGGCCGAACGCGAAGTCCCCCTGGTCGGTCCACCGGACAGCCCGGAGGCGGTCCAGAGCGATGCGAGACGGATCCTCGGTCATGTGGGCCTCATGGTGTTGATCGGGTGGGGCGTGGTGGGTCAGGTGCCCCAGATCCGGATCTCGCCGGCGTCGTACGCGGTGACGATCCGGGTGCCGTCGGGGGAGTACGCCACCGAGTTGGCCGTGGAGTCGTGGCCGCGCAGGGTGGTGAGGTGCCGGCCGGCGGTTGCGTCCCAGATCCGCACGGTGCGGTCCGAGCTGCCGGTGGCGAGGTGGGTGCCGTCCGGGGAGAAGGCCACCGAGTGGACCTCGGCGGTGTGACCGCGCAGGGTGGTCAGGTGGCGGCCGGTGGCCGCGTCCCACAGTGCCACCGTCCTGTCCTTGCCGCCGGTGGCGATGCGGGTGCCGTCCGGCGAGAAGGCGACCGAGTGGACCTCGTCGGTGTGGCCGTGGAGGGTGGTGAGGTGGCGGCCGGTGGCGGCGTCCCAGAGCTGGACGGTGCGGTCCGAGCTGCCGGTGGCGATGCGGGTGCCGTCGGGGGAGTAGGCCACCGACCGGAGTTCGGCGGCGTGGCCGTGGAACGTGGCCAGACGCCGACCGGTGGCCGCGTCCCAGACCCGTGCCGTGTGGTCGGTGGAGGCGGTGGCGATGCGGGTGCCGTCGGGGGAGTAGGCCACCCAGGAGACGTGAGCGGTGTGCCCTCGGAGCGTGCGGAGCTCCTGGCCGGTGGTCGGGTCCCAGACCCGTGCCGTGGTGTCCCGGCTGCCGGTGACGATCCGGGTGCCGTCGGGGGAGAACGCCCCGCACGTGACCGTGTGGTCGTGGTGGCGGAAGGTGGTCAGGTGCCGGCCGGTGTTCGCGTCCCAGATCCGCGCGTCGGCGTCGTTGGAGCCGGTGAGGACGCGGGTGCCGTCGGGGGAGTACGCCGAGAACGTGGCGCGCATGGTCTCGCCGGGGAAGGTGGTGAGGAGTCGGCCGGTGAGCACGCCCCAGAATCGTGCGCTCCCGTCCCGACCGGCTGTGAGGATCCGGGCGTTGTCAGGTGCGTAGGCGGCTGTGAGGACCTCGGCGGTGTGGCCGTGGAGGGTGGTGCGGTGGCGGCCGGTGGCGGCGTCCCAGACGCGTGTCGTGCGGTCGGCGGAGGCGGTGGCGATACGGGCGCTGTCGGGGGAGAACGCCACGGAGTGGACCTCGGCGGTGTGGCCGCGGAGGGCGAAGAGGTCCTGCCCGGTGGCGGCGTCCCAGACACGCGCCGTGCGGTCGGCGGAGGCGGTGGCGATACGGGTGCCGTCGGGGGAGAACGCGACCGAGTGGACCTCGGCGGTGTGGCCGTAGAGGGTGGTGAGGATCCAGCCGCCGGTGGTGTTCCAGATCCGCGCGGTGTGGTCCGTGCCGGCGGTGGCGATGCGGGTGCCGTCGGGGTTGTAGGCCGCCGCGTTGACGCGGGCGGTGTGGCCGTGGAGGGTGCTGAGGTGCCGGCCGGCGGTCGCGTCCCAGATCCGCGCCGTGTGGTCGGCGGAGGCGGTGACGGCGCGGGCACCGTCGGGGGAGAACGCCACCGAGACGACCTCGTCGGTGTGTCCTTCGAGGGCGATGAGGTGCAGGCCGGTGGCGGCGTCCCAGATCCGTACGGTGTGGTCCGAGCCGCCGGTGAAGATCCGGGTGCCGTCCGGGGAGAAGGCCGCCGCGGTGACCGCGCCGGGGGCGTGGCCGTGGAGGGCGGCGATGTGGTGGCCGTTGGCGGTGCCCCGGACCCTGCCGACGCCGGCCGCGTCGCCCGTGACGATGCGGGCGCCGTCGGGCGAGTACGCGGCGGCGAAGAGTACGGCGGGGTGGCCGTCGAGGACGCGGACGGTACGGAACGCGGGCACGCGCGGCCCGGCCGGCGTCGGGGGCGTCTCGACGACCGTGGGCGCGTACTTCGGCTTCGGCGGGGTGGCGGCCGCGGTCGGCGGCTGGGCCGGCCGGGACCCGAGCGCGCGCAGTTCCCGGACCGCCTGCTCCAGGCCGGTCCGCCCCGCCGGGTCCTTGGTGAGCAGCCCGCGCAGCAGTGGCGCGAGCCCGCCCGCGTACCGGGTGGGCAGCGGCTCCTCGCGCGCGACGGCGTACACCAGGCCCGCGACGGTGTTCGCCGCGAACGGCAGCCGGCCCTCGACCGCCTGGTACAGCGTCACACCGACCGACCACAGGTCCGCCGCCGGGGTGAGCCGCAGGCCGCGCAGCAGCTCCGGGGCCTGGTGGGTGACGGTGCCCGGGGAGCCGTCGACGTGGGTGACGGTGGTCGCCCCGGGCAGGTGGGCGATGCCGAAGTCGGTGAGGACGACCCGGTCGCCCTCCAGCAGGATGTTGCCGGGCTTGATGTCCCGGTGCACCACCCCGATCGTGTGCGCCGCGCCCAGGGCCTCCAGCAGGGCGAGGCCGATCCGGGCGACGTCGGTCACCGGGAGTCGGCCCCGCTTGTCCAGCACCGAGGCGAGCGAGGGGCCCTTGACCAGCTCCATCACGATCACCGGCGCACCCTGCCAGGACACGGTGTCCCAGATGGTGATGACCCCGGAGTGCTGGCGCAGCTGGGCCATGGTCCGGGCCTCGCGCTGGGCCCAGGCCAACAGGTCGGCCGCGCTGTCCCGGTCCGGCGGCAGGCGGACCGTCTTCAGGGCGACCTCGCAGGCCAGGACCTCGTCCCAGCCGCGCCAGACCTCGCCCATCCCCCCGCCGCCGATGAACTCCACCTTGCGGTACCGGCCGGCTATCAGCCCGTGCTGCGCATCAGTCACCGGGCCACCGTACTGGGTACACCATCGTCCACGGACGGGCGTCAGTGACTTCCCTTCAGATTGAGTACGACCACCCCGACGATCACCAGGGCGATCCCCAGCCACTGGAGCCGCCCGAGCGACTCGCCGAAGGCGATCACGCCGATCCCGGCGACCGCCGCCGTCCCGGCGCCCGACCAGACGGCGTAGGCGACCGAGACCGGGATGTGTTTGAGCGCGCGGCCGAGCAGCAGGAAGGAGAGCACGTAGCCGATGGCCACGCCGATGCTCGGCCAGAGGCGGGTGAAGCCCTCGGTGAGCTTGAGGCAGCTGGTGGCGCAGACCTCGCTCAGGATGGCGAGGGCGAGCAGGAGGTAGGGCACGGCGGTCAGCCGGTCCGGTCGGCGCCGAGCTTCCCGAGCAGGGCGAGGTCGGCGTTCTCCAGGCTGTCGAGCAGGGTGATCCGGGAGCCGTCCGGCATCGGGGTCGGGGTGGACGGGACGGCGAGCACGGCGCAGCCGGCGGCGGTGGCGGAGGCGACCCCGGTCGGGGTGTCCTCGACGGCGACGCAGGCGGCCGGGTCGAGGCCGAGCCGTTCGGCGGCCGCCAGGTACGGGTCGGGCGCGGGCTTGGTGCGCGGGGTGTCCTCGGCGGCCAGGGTGACGGCGAACCAGTCGCGGCCGATGGCGGACAGTACGAGGTCGACGACCCGGCGCGGGGAGGCGGAGACCAGCGCGGTGGGCACCCGGGCGTCGCGCAGTTCGGCGAGCAGGGCGAGCGCGCCGGGCCGCGGCACGGTCTCGGCGGCGACCTTGCCGGCGAAGGACTCGCCGAGCCGGTCGGCGAGCTCGGCCTCGGTGAGGCTGGTGCCGCTGACCTGGTGCAGGTGGGCGGCGGTGTGCTCGACGGCCTGGCCGAGCACCTCGGGGGCGTCCTGCTCGGTGAGCGCGTGCTGGAGCTCGGCGGCGAGCTCGGCGGCGGCCTGCCACCAGAGCTGCTCGGTGTCGACCAGGGTGCCGTCCATGTCGAAGAGGACGGCAGCAGGAAGAGGGATCTCAGGCATGGCGGTACCTTCGGTGGTTCATCAGGTGGCGGTACAGGGTTTCAGGCGGCGCGGCGGCCCGTGCAGGCGGGTCGCCCGGCCGGGCCGCGGCGCCGTCGAGCAGGTCAGGCAGGTGAGGCGGGTCAGGCCGTGCGGCGGTCCACCAGGACCGGTCGCTCCGGCAGGGTGAGCGCGGCGCGGGCGCCGGCCGGCAGGGCGGCGGCGGCCTCGGTGGGCAGGTCGGCCTTGACCTCGGTGCCGTCGTCGAGGCGGACGGTCAGCCGGGTGACGGCGCCCAGGAAGGACGCGGTGACCACCTGGGCGGGGCCGTGGGCGTCCGGGGTGAGGGTGACGTTCTCCGGGCGGACCAGCACCTGGAGCTCGCCGTCGGCCGGCAGCTCGCCGTCGACCGCGTGCCGGCGGCCGAGCACCTCGACGCCGTCGGCGGTGCGGCTGCACGGGATGCGGCTCATGGTGCCGACGAACTCGGCGACGAACGCGGTGGCCGGGCGGCCGTACAGTTCGGACGGGCCGGCGCACTGCTCCAGCCGCCCGGCGCGCAGCACGGCGACGCGGTCGGCCATGGACAGCGCCTCCTCCTGGTCGTGGGTGACGAACAGGGTGGTGATGCCCAGCTCCTGCTGGAGCCGGCGGATCTCCTCGCGCAGCTGGAGCCGGACCTTGGCGTCCAGCGCGGACAGCGGCTCGTCGAGCAGCAGCACGCGCGGCTGGAGGGCGAGGGCGCGGGCGAGCGCGATGCGCTGCTGCTGGCCGCCGGACATCTGGTGCGGGTAGTGCTCGGCGCGGTGCGGCAGGCCGACCAGCTCCAGCAGCTCCTGGGCGCGCCGGCGGCGCTGGGCCTTGCCGGTGCCGCGCATCCGCAGCCCGAAGGCGACGTTGTCGAGCGCGGTCAGGTGCGGGAAGAGGCTGTACGACTGGAACACCATGCCGGCGTCGCGCTTGTGCGCGGGGATCGCGGTGATGTCCTGGCCGTCGACCAGGACCTCGCCCGAGTCGTGCTGCTCGAAGCCGGCCAGGATGCGCAGCGCGGTGGTCTTGCCGCAGCCGGACGGGCCGAGCAGGGCGAGCAGTTCGCCCGGCCGGACGGTCAGGTCCAGGCCGTCGAGGGCGGTGGTGGTGCCGAACGCGCGGCGCAGCGCCCGGAACTCGACGGTGGCGCCGCCGGTGGCCGTGGCGGCGGGGGTGCGGGCGGGTGCCGTGGTCATGTGGAGCAACTCCTGGAAGGCGTGGGGTGGTTCAGGACCGCAAGGTCGTGCGGGCCGGGTGGGTTCAGGACCGCGCGGTCTTGCGGCCGCGGCCGACGGCGGACATCAACAGCAGGACGATCCAGACGATCAGCAGGCTGAGCATCGACACCGCGACGGACATCTGGCCGTCGCTCTTGCCGTTGGAGTTGATCCACACCGAGAAGGGGGCGAAGCCGAGGATGGAGGCGGTGGTGAACTCGCCGAGCACCAGGGCGACGGTGAGCACGGCCGCGTTCAGCAGCGCGCTGCGCAGGTTCGGCAGCACGACGGTGAACACCGCCCGCAGCCAGCCGGCGCCGCAGTTGCGGGCGGCCTCGACCAGGGTGACGACGTCCACGCCGCGCAGCCCGGCGTCCAGCGCCCGGTACGCGAACGGCAGCGCCATCAGCACGTAGGCGATGACCAGGACGACCGGGAACTTCGGGTCCTGGATGGCCACGATGGTCTGGAAGAACGGGGTGTCCTGGAGGTAGTCCGGGCCCCAGCGCAGCACGCCGATGATGCCGGTGGTGAGCGCGACCACCGGGACGACCAGCGGCATCGAGCAGATCACCTCGACCACCGGGCCGAGCCGGGGCGCGCCGAGCCGGGCGGCGAGCATCGCCGGCACCAGCAGGAGCAGCAGCACGGCCACGGTGACGGCGGCGAGTTCGAGGCTGAGCACCAGGCTGTCGTTGAAGCCGGGGGCGCTCAGCAGCTCGGTGTAGGCGCGGAAGGTGGTGCCGCCCTTGTTGTCGTCGATGCTGAAGATCACCGACGCGGCCATCGGCACCGCGAAGTAGACGCCGCAGAGCAGCAGGACGAGGCCGCGGCCGAATCGGATGCGGTTGATCAGGCGAGCCACTTGGCACTCCGGCGCTGAAGGGGCAGGTACACGGCCATCACCAGGCAGGCGACCACGATCATGTCGAGGCCGAGGGCGAGGGCGAGGTTGCCCTGGCCGACCAGGACGTTCCCGGACAGCGCGTCGCCGATCTGCATCGAGATCAGCGGCACCGAACTGCCCACCATGGCCTCGGCGGTGGCGTACGCGGCGAAGGAGGCGCCGAACAGCAGCACGAAGCCGCCGAGCAGCGAGGGCACCAGGACCGGCAGCGCCACGTGGCGCCAGTACTGCCCGACGGTGGCGCCGTTGTTGTACGCGGCCTCGCGCCACTGGACCTTGAGGCCCTCCAGCGCCGGGGTGATGGTGATGACCATCAGCGGCACCAGGAAGTACAGGTAGACCACCGACAGGCCGGAGAAGGTGTAGAGGCTCCAGCCGTGCGAGGTCAGGCCGAGCCGCTTGGTGACCTCGCCGGAGTTGCCGAGGGTGGCGACGAACATGAACGCGAGCGGCACCCCGCCGAAGTTGGCGAGCACGCCGGAGGCGGACATCACGGCCTCGCGGAAGACCCGGAACCGGGAGGTCACCACGGCCTGGGCCAGCGGCAGGCCGACCACGGTGGCGATCAGCGCGGTGAGCAGCGAGAGCTTCACACTGCCCCACAGGGCGGTGAAGTACGCGCCCTGGAGCGAGCCGGTGAGGTTGTCGGTGGTGAAGGTGCCGCCGCCGTCGGGGGCGTCGGTCGAGGTGGTGAACGCGCCGATGGCGATGGCGATCGCGGGCAGGCCGAAGCCGATCGCGAAGAACACCAGGAGGGGGAGGGCGGCCAGCCAGGCGCGGCCGCGGTCGGCCCGGGGCCGGGAGGGGCGCGGGGCGCGGGCCGACGTGGTGGCGGCCGGGGTGCTGGGGGATGCGGAGCCGGGGGTGCCCCCGCCGCGCTGGGCGGCGGAGGCGGTGGCCGGCACCGGGGTGGGAGCCGTGGTCATCGTCAGGTCAGCCCGCGATCGCCTTGGCCCAGTTCTCGGTCACGGTCTTCTTGGCCGCGTCCGTCTGCTCCTGGGTCGGGAAGGTGGTGAAGGGCTTCTCGACGGTCGGGAGCTTGGCGGCGGCGTCGGCGTTCAGGGTGCCGGCGGCCTTCATGGCGTCGAACAGGGCCGGGGTGGCGTAGCCGCCCAGGAAGCCGTTCTGGCCCTCGGCGCTGTACAGGTACTCCTCCCACAGGCGGGCGGCGGCCGGGTGCGGCGCGTCCTTGTTGATCGCCTGGTTGTAGTACTGCGCGTAGGAGCCGTCCGAGGGGATGGCCACCTGCCAGTCGATGCCCTTGTCCTTGAACTTCACGGCGTAGCCGGCGTTCAGGTACGACCAGTCGATCGAGATCGGGGTCTCGCCCTTCTCGATGGTCGCCGGGGTGACCTCGACCGGGTTGAAGTTGCCGGCCTGCTTGACCTTGCCGAAGAAGTCGATGCCGGGCTGGATGTTGTCCAGCGAGCCGCCGTTGGCGAGCGCGGCCGCGTAGACGGCGCCGAAGGCGGCACCGGCCTTGGTCGGGTTGCCGTTCAGAGCGACCATGCCCTTGTACTCGGGCTTGAGCAGGTCGGCGAAGGTCTTCGGGCAGGCGGCGACCTTCTTGGCGTCGCAGCCGATCGACATGTAGCCGCCGTAGTCGTTGTAGCGCAGGCCCTCGGGGTCCTTCATGGTGGCCGGGATCTTCTCGAAGTCGGCGACCTTGTAGGGGGCCAGCAGGCCCTGCTTGGCGGCGCTCAGGGCGAACGCCGAGCCGAGGTCGACGACGTCGGGGGCGCGGTCCTGGCCCTTGCGGGAGGTGACCGCGTTGATCTCGTCCTGGCTGGAGCCGTCCGGGTTCTCGTCCTCGATCTCGATGCCGTACTTCGCCTTGAAGTCGTCCATCAGCTTGCCGTAGTTCGCCCAGTCCCGGGGCAGCGTGATGACGTGCAGCTTGCCCTCCTTCTTGGCGGCGGCGACCAGGGCGTCCATGCCACCGAAGTCGGCGACGGACTTGGCGGTCTTGGCGTCCTTGCCGCCGGCGGCGTCGCCGGACTTCGCGGACGTGCCCGCGGAGCCGCAGGCGGTGAGGGACAGCGCGGCGGCGGTCAGAACGGCCGCGAAGGCGGCGGTACGGGCGCGGTGCACGGACACTGGTCAGTCTCCTGATCGGGGGTGTACTGCGTGAGAGAGGGGTGGTGCGGGTGTCTGATCGGGGGATCGCGCGAGTGGTCGTTCGAGGTCGCTCGGGGCTGTTCGAGGCCGTCCGAGTTGACTAGCCAACTTCGCTGACGGGGGTAAGTACGCCGGAGTCCGGTGACGGGAAGGTGAACGGACGGCCCAGAACCGGGGTCGGCTGTGGGAACGGTGGAAACCGGCCATCGGAGCGTGATCCGTTCGGTGCGATGCTTCGACTGCGCAGCGGGATAAGGTCGGGCTGTCCGCGCCGGAACGGCTGCGCAGGACACCGCCCCAGGAGGGACTTTGACTGACGTGGCACTGGAACCCGAGCGCCCCGCCGCCGAGCAGCGCCCCGCCGCCGAGCGCCCCGCGGAACGCGCCACCGGTGCTCTCTACCGGAAGGTCGCCGCGGACCTGCGCGAGGCCATCACCACCGGTGCGTACGGCGAGGCCGGCCGGCTGCCCGCCGAGGGTGCGCTCGCCGAGCAGTACGGCGTCTCCCGGGGCACCGTCCGTCAGGCGCTCGCCGTGCTGCGCTCCGACGGACTGGTCACCTCCCGCCGCGGCACCCGGCGCGTGGTGCTCGGCACCGCCCGGGTGCAGAGCTTCTCCGAACTCCTCAGCTTCACGCACTGGGCGTACTCCATGGGCGAGGAGCCCGGCGGCATCCTCGACTCGCTGGTCCGCCGCCCGGCCGACGCCGCCGAGCGCGAGCAACTGCGCCTGGAGCCCGGCGCCGAGGTGTACGTGACGGTGCGACTGCGCACCCTCTCCGGCACCCCGGTGATGGTCGAGCGCACCATCTACCCGCCGCGGGTCGGCGAGATCGTCGCCGAACTGCCGCCGGACGTCGTCTCGCACACCGAGGTGCTGCGCGAGCACGGCATCCTGTTCACCGACGCCGACCACACCATCGACATCGTCGCCGCCAACGCCGAGGACGCCCGGCTGCTCGGCTGTCGGCGCGGCGGGCCGCTGCTGCGCGAACGGCGGCGGACGACCGACCCGACCGGCACCCCGGTGGAGTGGTCCCAGGACCGCTACCTGCCGGGGACGGTGGCCTTCAGCGTGCACAACTCGCTTGCCACGTCGGCGCTTTCGCGGCACGCCCGGGAAGAGGACTGAGTCTCCTCCCGGGCGGGCGGGTTCAGTTCATGAGTGCGGCGAGCAGCGGGCGGAAGTGGTCGAAGCCGGGCGTCGCGGCGCCGGCCACCTTCGCCTGCTCGTCCCACCGGCGCACCGCCACCGCGTCGGCCGCGCCCGGGAGTTCGGCGAAGGCGGCGGCCTGCCGGTCGTCCATCGGGCCGCCCTGGACGGCGAGGGTGTACTCCGAGGCCTCGGACAGCCGCTCCCGGTAGCCCGGTTCGACCGCGCACAGGTAGCGCTTGGCGGCCACGTGCAGCCGGACCGGCTCGGTCACCTCCGGGCCGAACCACTGCGCCAGCCAGTCGGCGCCGGTGTCGCTGTGCCGGTTGTCCTGACCTTCCATCAGATCCCGTCCGTGCAGCGCCCCGTGGAAGTGGCCCACGTCGTGCAGCAGCGCCGCGGCGACCAGGTGCTCCGGCGCGCCCGCCGCCTCGGCGGCCGCGGCCGCCTGGAGCATGTGCTCGGCCATGGTCACCGCCTCGCCCAGGTACTCCCCGGCCCCCTCGCCGGCGAACAGCTCGGCGATCGCGTCCAGCGCGGCGGTGCGGCGGTGCAGCACGGTGAGGGTGGAGGCCAGCGAGTCCAGGTCGGCGTAGCAGCCCTGGAGGTGGCGGCCGCCGTCCTGCCGGAAGGCCGTCCGGGCGTGCAGCAGGCGGGTGTTGTCGAACACCAGGCAGTCGCCGCGGTCGAGGCGGAAGGCCAGCTGGAGCTCGGGGCGCAGGGTGATCGCGGCGAAGCGGCGGTACGCGGCGTAGAAGGCGGTGAGCTCCTCGGCGCTGCCGCGCAGGGTGCCGATCGAGCGGTTGTTGAAGCGGACCTCGCGGATCCGGCCGAGCCCGTCCACCTCGATCAGCGGGCGGTCGGCGCGCAGCTCGGTGCGGCGGTCGCGGAAGACGAACGGGACGGGTGTGCGGGTGAGGACGGCGAAGTCGGCCGGGGACTCCGCCCGGAGGATCGCCGCCGCCCGGAACCCGTCCACCAGGCCGGAGTCGCCGCCGGTCGCGGAGTTCTCCAGGCAGTGCAGCAGCTGGAGGGTCGGCACCGGGTCGCGGTACGGGTTGTCGGTGTGCGGGGCGATCGCGGCGCTGGTGAAGGCCAGGTTGTTCGGATCCGGCTCGACCCGGACGTCGAACAGCTCCCCGTAGTTGGTGACCCGGACGTACCCGAAGCTCTCCGCCACCCGCAGCACCTGGCGCTCCAGCGCCGGCACCCCGCGCAGCACGGCGAAGCCGCTGCGGCGCACGGCGGCGAGGACGGCGGCCTGCTCGGCCGGGTCGCCCAGGTAGGTCTCCCAGTCCGCCTCGGGGACGCCGCGCCGGAAGTCCGCCGCGACCCAGAGCCGCTTGTCGGCCTCGGTGCGCCCGTCGCCGTCCCGCTCGGCGGTCAGCCACTCCAGCGGGTAGCGCGAGCGGTGCCCGTCCGACCAGAGCACCTCCAGGTTGCCGTCCAGCTCGGTGCCGGCGGCGATCGTCAGCTCGTCCGGCAGGTCGTTGATCTGGAACAGCTTCTGCCCGTTGCGCGGGTCCCGGCACTCGGCGCACGGGCAGTTGTCGCGCAGCCAGTACGGCGGCAGCTCGGACACGGTTCTCCTCCTCGGCGGCGATGCCAGGTTAAGTTGTATAGCCAACTTCACCCACGCCGCAGGAGCCTGCCGGGCCCGGGTGAGGTCCGCGTGCCGGACAGGTGAACAGCGGGGGAACTGTGGCGGGGGCTTCGCCGAGGTGCGGCCGGAAGGATCTTGCGAAAAGTGGTTCAGACCTGCTCGGATGTGCCGGTGCTCGAACAGGAATCCGTTGACGGCTCCCCGGTGGACATCCTGGTGGACGTCACCCCCGCCCCGCCGCGCCCCCGCTCCCGCCGCCGCCTCTGGCTGACCGTCGCCGCCGTCGCGGTCGCCGGCGCCACCACCTTCGGCGTGGTCTTCGCCGACAACTTCGCCGCCCTCGGCGCGTACCGGTACAGCGCGCCCAAGGAGTTCGACGGCCTCCCGCTGGCCCCCGAGTACTCCCACCCCAAGCGCACGGCGCGGGCCAACGCCGACTCGGGTGTCACGGACACCGGCTACATGAGCCGGGACGAGCAGCGGATGGCCTCCGTGAACGTCGCCGAGCAGCACGTCTTCCTGCCGTCCTCCCGGATCGACGACGCGGTCGCCCGGCTCGGCCGGGAGGGCTTCGCCTTCACCGACCTGCACGAGGTCGATCCGGGCGAGCGAGGCGGCGTGATGAAGTGCGGTCGGGCCGGCTTCGACGGCGGCGAGGTCACCGTCTGCGTCTGGGTGGACGGCAGCATGATCGCCAGCCTGGCCGAGGGCATCCACGGCGCCACCGTGGACCCCGACACCCTGGCCGACCGGGTCCGCGCCTTCCGGCTGCTCGCCGAGGTCCCTTCGTAGCGTCAAACCCCTTGCGCCCGGGCCCCTGACCTGCTCGGATATGCCGGTGCTCGATCAAGATCAGACCCCGGGCGGCGACGTCGTGGTGGACATGACCCCACCCGGCCCGCCCACCCCGCTGCCGCCGCCGTCCCCGCGCTCCCTCCGCCGCCTCTGGCTGAGCCTGATAGCGGTGGCGGTCGCCCTCGTCACCACGTTCTTCGTCGTCTTCGCCGACAACCTCGCCGCGTTCGGGGCGTACCGCTACAGCCCGCCGCAGCAGTTCCTGGGGCTGCCGCACGTCCCGCCGGAGAAGACCCCCAAGTTGCCGGCGGCCGCCACCGCGAACCTCAAGTTCGACGCCTACCAGTCCGAGGACCGTACCCGGACCGTCGTCCTGACCGTCCACCAGCAGCCCTCCTTCCTGCCCGACACGGCGATCGACGGCCTGGTCTCCGAGGCGGTCAAGGGAATGCGGTCCGAGGTCGTCGACCTGCACGAGGTCGATCCGGGCGAGCGCGGCGGCGTCATGAAGTGCGGCCACCTGCAGAGGACCGGCTTCAAGGAGACCCCCAGCTTCTGCGCCTGGTCCGACGGCAGCATGTGGGCCGTCTACTTCGAGAACATCAACCAGGTCTCCGTCACCACGGAGACCCTCGCCGACCACGCCCGCGAGATCCGCCGCACCGCCGAAGTCCCGTCCTGAGCGGAGCCCGGGACCTGACCGGGGCCCGGCCGGTGCCGCCGTTCGGGTGAGGGGGGCGCGCCGCAGTGCGTTCCGGCGCCGGTGCTGCGGCACTGTCGGGATGGTTTTCCCCCGACAGTGAGAGGCGAACTCGGCGATGGCTCATTCCAGTACGAAGACCCCGGCTGCCTCGGGGCACACCGGACTCAAACGCGAGGTCGGCGTCGTCGGGCTGCTCTGGGCCTCGGTCGGGGCGATCATCGGCTCCGGCTGGCTGTTCGGGGCGCAGAAGGCGGCGGTGGCGGCCGGCCCGGCGGCGCTGGTGTCCTGGGGGGTCGGCGCAGTGGCGATCATCCTGCTGGCGCTGGTGCACGCCGAACTGGGCGGGCTCTTCCCGGTCGCCGGCGGCACCGCGCGGTACCCGCACTACGCCTTCGGCGGCTTCGCGGGGATGTCGTTCGGCTGGTTCACCTGGCTCCAGGCGGCGACCATCGCGCCGATCGAGGTCCAGGCGATGATCAACTACGCCCAGCACTGGTCCTGGGCGGACGGTCTGCTGAACCCGAACCTGACGCTGACCACCGCCGGGTTCTTCGTCGCGGCCGCCCTGCTCGGCGTCTTCGTGGCGATCAACTTCCTCGGCGTGCGGCTCCTCGCGCACACCAACAGCGTGGCCACCGTGTGGAAGGTCGCCGTCCCGATCCTGGCCATCTTCGCCCTCGGGATCACCGAGTTCCACGGCTCCAACTTCAACGTGCACGGCTTCGCGCCGGACGGTGCCAAGGGCGTGCTCGCGGCGATCAGCACCAGCGGGGTGATCTTCGCGCTGCTCGGGTTCGAGCAGGCCATCCAGTGGGCGGGCGAGAGCCGCAACCCCCGCCGGGACATCCCCCGGGCGGTGCTCGGATCGGTGGTGATCGGCACGATCATCTACGTCATGCTTCAGGTGGTGTTCATCGGCGCCCTGCCGCCCGCGACCTTCGCCGGCGGCTGGGACAAGCTCACCTACCCCGGCATCAGCGGACCGTTCGCGGGCCTCGCGACGCTGATCGGCCTCGGCTGGCTGGCCACCATCCTCTTCATCGACGCGATCATCTCGCCCGCCGGCACCGGCCTGGTCTACATCACCTCCAGCTCCCGGGTCACCTACGGCCTGAGCCGCAACGGCTACGCGCCGCCGACCCTGCAGTACACCACCCCCCGGCACTCGGTGCCCTGGCTGGGTCTGCTCATCGCCTGGATCGCCGGGGTGATCTGCTTCCTGCCGTTCCCGAGCTGGCAGCGGCTGGTCGGCTTCATCACCTCGGCGGTGGTGCTGATGTACGCGGGCGCGCCGCTGGCCTTCGGGGTGCTGCGCAAGCGGCTGCCGGAGATGGAGCGGTCGTACCACCTGCCCGGCGGCACGATCATCTCGCCGCTGGCCTTCGTGGTGGCGAGCCTGGTCATCTACTGGTCCGGCTGGGACACCCTGTGGCGGCTGGGCCTGGCGATCCTGATCGGCTACCTGCTGCTCGGCGGGTACTCCGCGTACGCGGCCTCGACGGGGGTGCCGAACGCGCCGCGGATGGACTTCAAGGCCGGGCAGTGGCTGCCGGTCTACCTGGTCGGGATGGGCCTGACCTCCTGGCAGGGCACCTTCGGCGAGGGCGCCCAGGGGAACCTGCCGCTCTGGTGGGACATGCTCGTCGTGTCGGTGTTCGCCCTGGCGATCTACTACTGGGCGCTGGCGGTCGCGCTGCCGAAGGAGGAGATCGAGCGGAACATCCGCGGCGTCGAGGTGGTGGACGCGGGCGGGCACTGAGCGGCGGCATCGAGCGGCCCCCGGGATCGCCTCCCGGGGGCCGCTCGGCGTTCCTACGCCTGGACGGCCGCCGCCCAGGCGGCCCCGGCGGCGGCCAGGGCGGGGGCGGGATCGGCGGCGGTCGCGGTGGCGAGGCCGGTGAGGCAGGCCCGGACGGTGTCCAGCGAGGCCGCCGGCCCGTAGTGGTTGACCCGCAGCATCGAGGCGGCCAGCGCGCCGCCGCCGGGCTGGACGGGCAGGGCCGGGTCGAGGCGGGCGGCGAGCTCTGCGGCGTGCAGGCCGTCCGGGGTGCGCAGGGTGGTGGCGACCGGCGCGGCGTGGGCGTCCTCGCGGACGAAGGGGCTGAGGGTGCCCAGGGCGCGGACCCCGGCGCGGGTGGCGGCGGAGGCGGCGCGGTGGCGGGCGATGACGGCGGGCAGGCCGTCTGCGGCGATCCGGTCCAGGCAGGCGCCGAGCGCGAGCATCTCCAACTGGGCGGGCGCGTGCGGGAGTACCGCGCGCCCGGCGTCCGTCCAGCGCTCCTTCCAGTCGAGCAGCGACAGGTAGGAGCGGCGCGGGGCGGCCGGGTTGGCGGCGATCCGCGCCCAGGCGCGCTCGGAGACGGAGACCGCGGAGACCCCGGCGGGGCCGCCCATCGCCTTCTGGCCGCCGACGACGCACAGGTCGACGCCCCACGCGTCGGTCAGCAGCGGTTCGGCGGCCACCGAGGCGACCGCGTCCAGCATCAGCAGCGCGCCGTGCGCGCGGACCACGGCGGCGATCTCGGCGACCGGGTTGGTGTTGCCGGTGGCCGCCTCGGCGTGGACGAGCGAGACGAAGTCGATCTCCGGGTGCGCGCGCAGGGCCTCGGCGACCTGCTCGGCGCTCACCGCGCCGTGGAAGGGCACGGCGAGGTCGACGACCTCCGCCCCGCAGGAGCGCAGCCAGCCGCCGAAGGTCTGGCCGTACGGGCCGGTGACGATGTTGAGCGCGGTGGAGCCCGGGTGGGCGGCGCCGCGGATCGCGGCCTCCAGCGGCAGCAGCGCCTCGCCCTGGGTGACGATCACGTCGGCGGTGGTGTGCAGCAGCGCGGCCACCTGGTCCTCGATCGCCGCGAACTCGGCGGCGCTCAGCGGGGGCAGGTCGAGGAAGGGGCTCATGCGCCCGCCTCGCTTCGCTCGGCGAGGGCATTTGCCCACGCGCACCTCTCGATGGTGACCTCGCTTCGCTCGCTCACGTCTGTATCGGCCTTTCGTGCGGCGGGTGGTCGGTACGGCAACGAGTCTGCCGTACTTTCGCTGCTTACCCGGAGCGTCCGCCTCGGTAGAGTGCGGGCCATGAGCGATGGCGCGGTGCTGCACGTCCGGGGTCGGGTGCTGGTCGGTCCGGAGGACGTCCGGGACGAACTCTGGGTGGTGGACGGCCGGGTGAGCTTCACCCGCCCGCCCGGCGCCGCGGACGTCCGGACGGTGACCGGCTGGGTGCTGCCCGGCCTGGTGGACGCGCACTGCCACGTCGGCCTGGACGCGCACGGCGCCGTCGACGCCGAGACCAGCGAGAAGCAGGCGCTCACCGACCGCGACGCCGGCACCCTGCTGATCCGGGACGCCGGTTCGGCCGCCGACACCCGGTGGATCGACGAGCGCGAGGACCTGCCCCGGATCATCCGGGCCGGGCGGCACATCGCCCGCACCCGCCGCTACATCCGCAACTACGCGCACGAGATCGAGCCCGGCGACCTCGCCGCGTACGTCCGGGCCGAGGCCCGGCGCGGCGACGGCTGGGTGAAGCTGGTCGGCGACTGGATCGACCGCGAGCACGGCGACCTCACCGCCTGCTGGCCCGGCGACGCGCTCGCCGAGGCGATCGCGGCGGCGCACGAGGAGGGCGCGCGGGTCACCGCGCACTGCTTCGCCGCCGAGTCGCTGCCCGACCTGCTGGCGGCCGGCATCGACTGCGTCGAGCACGCCACCGGGCTGACCGAGGAGCTGATCCCGGCCTTCGCCGAGCGCGGCGTGGCCATCGTCCCGACGCTGGTCAACATCGCCACCTTCCCGGACCTGGCGGCGGGCGGCGAGGGCAAGTTCCCGGCCTGGGCGGCCCACATGCGGCGGCTGCACGAGCGCCGGTACGCGACGGTGGGCGCCGCGCACGATGCGGGCATCCCGGTGTTCGTCGGCACGGACGCGGGCGGCTCGCTCGCGCACGGGCTGGTGGCCGAGGAGGTGGCGGAGCTGGTGAAGGCCGGGCTGAGCCCCGCCGAGGCGCTGTCCGCGGCGAGTTGGGGCGCGCGCGAGTGGCTGGGCCGGCCGGGGCTGGAGGAGGGCGCTTCCGCCGACTTCGTGGTGTACGAGGAGGATCCGCGGGCGGACGTCCGGGTGCTCGCCGACCCGCGGCTGGTGGTGCTGCGCGGGCGGCCGGTGGGGTGATCGGAGCGGCTGCGTTCGGGGGGCTGGTCGCGTGATCAACCGCGTGGTCGTCGGCGTGGCCATCCGGGTGATCAACCGCGTGATCATCCGCTGAACGCGCTGTCGGTGTAGGCCGATAGGGTGGCCACCATGGCACCGCGTCCACTGAACGAGATCGTCGAGCCCGGCTGGGCCACCGCCCTGGAACCGGTCGCCGGGCGGGTCGCCGCCATGGGCGACTTCCTGCGCGCCGAGCTGGCCGCCGGCCGCACCTACCTGCCCTCCGGGCCGAACGTGCTGCGGGCCTTCCAGCAGCCCTTCGCCGACGTGCGGGTGCTGATCGTCGGGCAGGACCCGTACCCGACCCCCGGCCACGCCGTCGGGCTGAGCTTCTCGGTGGGGGCGGAGGTGCGGCCGATCCCGGCCAGCCTGATCAACATCTTCCAGGAGTACGGCAACGACCTCGGCCTGCCGCAGCCGTCCAATGGCGACCTCACCCCCTGGACGCAGCAGGGTGTGCTCCTGCTCAACCGCGCGCTGACCACCGCGCCGCGCAAGCCCGCCGCGCACCGGGGCAAGGGCTGGGAGGAGGTCACCGAGCAGGCGATCCGGGCGCTGGTGGCGCGCGGCGGCCCGCTGGTGGCGATCCTGTGGGGGCGTGACGCCCGTAACCTGCGGCCGTTGCTGGGGGAGGTGCCGGCGATCGAGTCGGCGCACCCGAGCCCGTACTCGGCCAACGGCGGGTTCTTCGGCTCGCGGCCGTTCACCCGGGCGAACGAGCTGCTGGTGCGGCAGGGGGCGCAGCCGGTCGACTGGCGGCTGCCGTAGCAGAGTCCGGTCAGCTCGGAGCGTCAATCTCACTCCAAAGGGTGAAATGACGCTCCGTGTGGCTCATGTGACTCATCGTTTGAGAAGACTGGCGGCTCATCGTTCCAGTCGTGTGGGGGTACCACCATGTCTTCTCGCCGAATCGTTTCCGCAAGTGCCGTCGTCGCGGCCTGCACCCTGCTCACCGTCGCGCCCGCCCAGGCCGCCGAGCCCGCCCCCTCGTCGGCCCCGTCCCCCGGCAAGGCCCGCGCCGTCACCGTCGAAGTCGACCTGGACGTCAGTCTGTTGAACAAGACGGTGGACGTGCCGGTGAACATCGCGCTGAACAAGGTGGAGACGCCTGCGCAGCGCGAAGGTTCGATGCTGACCGCGAAGGTGGACGGCGTGGACCAGACGGGCCCGGTGACCCTGGTCAAGGCCGACCTCGGCAAGTCCACGACCCGCGCCGACGCCAGGGGCACCGCCGCCTCCGTCCAGTTGGTCAACGCCGACGTGCACGCCCCGGGCCTGCCGGCCACCGCGCTGCTCGGCCTGGAGGCGATGAGCGCCGAGGCGACCTGTCCGGTCGACGGGCAGCCGACCGCCGACGTGGTCGCCCCCGCCAGGCTGACCGTGCTCGGCAAGCCGGTCACCGTGGGCCTGTACGGGCCGACCAACGTCGACGTGCCGTTGATCGGCAGCGTGTCGGTGGAGTTCTCCAAGAAGACCACCACCTCCAGCACGGCGGCGGCCTCGGCGCTGGAGGTGCGGGTCGCGGTGAACCCGCTGAACCTCAACGTGGCCAAGGTGACCGGGACGATCACCGTCGCCTCGGTCAGCTGTGAGAAGCCGGCCGCGCCGCAGAGCCAGGCCCCGACGGCGACCCCGACCGTTACGCCGACTGTTACGTCGGCTGTTACGGCGACCACCGGCGCGCCCGCCGTCCAGCCGGCCGTCGACACCACCGCCCGGGCCGCCGCCCAGGCCCCGCAGGCCGCGCGGGCCGTCACCGGGGCGGCCGGGCAGCCCGCCCCGGGCGGCGGCCTCGCCGCGACCGGTTCCAGCGGCGCCACCGGCCCGCTGGCCGCCGGGGCCGCCGCCCTGGTCGCGGGCGGCGCCTGCGCGCTGTGGGGCACCCGGCGCCGCCGGGCCGCGCACGCCGCCCGTCGGCACTGAGGCACTGAGGCACTGAGGTGCTGAGGCGCTGAGGCACCCTGTGGTGCGGGAGTGCCACGCCCGGCACTCCCGCACCGTGACCGTGCCGACGCGGACGGTTGGTTCACATGGGCGTTACACGAGAGGAACAACCGGGAAACGGCGACTTGCGACGCTACGCGGGCACCCACCACCCAGTAATGCGAGGTACACCGCCGTGGCAATCAAGGCCGAGTACATCTGGATCGACGGCACCAAGCCGACCGCCAAGCTCCGTTCCAAGACTCGCGTCCTGGCCAACGCGGACAAGATCCCCACCTGGGGCTTCGACGGTTCCTCCACCAACCAGGCCGAGGGCCACGCCTCGGACCGCGTTCTGGAGCCGGTGAAGGTCGTCAAGGACCCGATCCGCGGTGGCGACAACATCCTGGTCCTCTGCGAGGTCCTGGAGACGAACGGTACCCCGCACGAGTCCAACACCCGCTCCCTGCTCCGTGAGGTCGCCGAGAAGTACGCCTCCCAGGAGTCGATCTTCGGCATCGAGCAGGAGTACACGTTCTTCAAGGGCTCCCGCCCGCTCGGCTTCCCCGAGGGCGGCTACCCGGCCCCGCAGGGCGGCTACTACTGCGGCGTCGGCGCCGAGGAGGTCTTCGGCCGCGAGATCGTCGAGCTGCACCTGGACCGCTGCATCGACGCCGGCCTGGCCATCTGCGGCATCAACGCCGAGGTCATGCCCGGCCAGTGGGAGTTCCAGATCGGCCCGGTCGACGCGCTGACCGTCTCGGACGACCTGTGGATCGCCCGCTACCTGCTCTACCGCACCGCCGAGGAGTTCGGCATCGACGCCACCCTCGACGCCAAGCCGGCCCGTGGCGACTGGAACGGTGCGGGTGCGCACACCAACTTCTCCACCAAGGCCATGCGTGAGGGCTACGAGGCCATCATCACCGCCTGCGAGTCGCTCGGCGCCTCCCAGGAGAAGGTCCTGGAGCACGTCAACCAGTACGGTGACGACATCCAGTCCCGCCTGACCGGCAAGCACGAGACCGCCCCGTGGAACGTCTACAGCTACGGCGTCTCCAACCGCGGCGCCTCGGTCCGCATCCCGTGGCAGGTCGAGGTGGAGCAGAAGGGCTACATCGAGGACCGTCGCCCGAACGCCAACGTCGACCCCTACGTCGTCACCCGCCTCCTGATCAACACCTGCTGCGAGGCCCTGGAGAAGGCCGGCCAGGTCTGATCCGGACACCGGATTCATCACGCCCGTCGGCTCTCCCCTTTTCTTCGAGGGGAGGGCCGACGGGCGTTTCGTCGTGCATAATCGCTCGCATGACTGCTGCCGCCTCCCGCTGCCTCGTGCGTCGACTGCACGTGGATCTGGCGCGGGTGGGCGTGGCCGCGTGTTGCCGGTGAGGGTTCCGCTGTCTCTGTCGCTGTTCCTCTCGCTGTTCCTCTCACTGGCGAATCCGGCCGCAGGAGTGCGTCTTCATGTCTCTCACGTTCCACTGGTTCCTGCCCACCAACGGTGACAGTCGGCAGATCGTCGGGGGTGGGCACGGCTCGACGCCCGGGGTGGCCGGGGCGGACCGGCCGCCGGGGGTGGCGTACCTGGGGCAGATCGCCCGCAGCGCCGAACAGTTGGGGTTCGAGGGGGTACTGACGCCGACCGGGGCGTGGTGCGAGGACGCGTGGCTGACCACGGCGATGCTGACCCAGGTGACCGAGCGGCTGAAGTACCTGGTGGCGTTCCGGCCCGGTCAGATCAGTCCGACGCTGGCCGCGCAGATGGCGGCGACCTACCAACGGCAGTCCGGCGGGCGGCTGTTGCTCAACGTGGTGACCGGTGGGGAGTCGGCCGAGCAGCGCGCGTACGGGGACTTCCTGGACAAGGACGCCCGGTACGCGCGGACCGGGGAGTTCCTGGACATCACCCGGCGGCTCTGGGCGGGGGAGACCGTCGACCACCACGGGCCCCATCTGAGGGTCGAGCGGGCGAAGTTGAACCGGCTGCCGGATCCGGTGCCGGCGGTGTACTTCGGTGGTTCCTCCCCGGCGGCCGGGGACGTCGCCGCGCGGTACGCCGACGTCTACCTGACCTGGGGCGAACCGCCCGCCCAGGTGCGGGAGAAGATCGGCTGGATCCGTGAACTGGCTGCCGCCCGGGGGCGGGTGGTCCGCTTCGGGATCCGGCTGCACGTGATCACCCGGGACACCGCCGCGCAGGCCTGGGCGGAGACCGAGCGGCTGCTCGCCGGGATGGACCCGCAGCGCGTGCGGCAGACCCAACGGGCGCTGGCCGAGAGCGAGTCGGAGGGCCAGCGGCGGATGCTCGCGCTGCACGGCGGCTCGGCCGAGCGGCTGGAGGTGTACCCCGGGCTGTGGGCCGGCATCGGGCTGCTGCGCGGCGGCGCCGGGACGGCCCTGGTGGGCAGCCACCGGGAGGTCGCCGACCTGATCGCCGAGTACCACGAGCTGGGCATCGACGAGTTCGTGCTGTCGGGCATGCCGCACCTGGAGGAGGCGTACTGGTTCGGCGAGGGCGTCCTGCCGCTGCTGGCGGCCCGCAACCTGTGGCGCCGGCCGGGGGCACGGGCGGGGGAACGGGTGGGGGAACGGGCGGGGGTGGGCCGACCGGTCGGGTAGTGCGCGGGGGAACGGGCGGGGGTGGGCCGACCGGCGGGGTAGTGCAAACCGGTGGTCAACCCGGTTCGTTCACCCGAGAATTCACTGCATGACGCAGCCCCTGCTCCTCCTCGACGTGGACGGACCACTCAACCCCTTTGCCGCGCCGGAGAAGCGGCGCCCGGACGGCTACGACACCTACCGCGTGCTCCCGACCTGGTGGAAGGACCGGCAGGAGCAGCGCGGGGACGGGCGGATCAAGCCGCTGCGGGTCTGGCTGAACCCGCAGCACGGCACGGAGCTGCTCGCCCTGCCGTACGAACTGGTGTGGGCCACCGGGTGGATGGACGAGGCGAACACCCACATAGGCCCCAACCTCGGCCTGCCCGAACTCCCGTACATCCCGTGGACCGACCTCTTCGGGGAGGACCCGGACGGCCTGCACTGGAAGACCAGGGACGTCGTCGCCTGGGCGGACGGCCGCCCGTTCGTCTGGGTGGACGACGAACTCGGCCCGCAGGACACCGAGTGGATCGCCGCCCACCACCCGGGCCCCGCGCTCACCCTGCACGTCAACCCCCGACTCGGCCTGCGCACGAGTGACTTCGCGATCCTGTGGGAGTGGGCGGTGACGGCATGACGCGCCCCCTGCTGCTGATCGACGTGGACGGGCCGCTCAACCCCTACGCCGCACCGGACACCCGCCGACCCGAGGGCTACGACACCCACCGGATGCTGCCCGCCTCGTGGGTCGCCCGCCAGACCGCGGAGCGCGGGGGCGGCCGGATCACGCCGCTGCGGGTGTGGCTGAACCCGTTGCACGGGCCGGAGTTGCTCGCCCTGCCGTACGAACTGGTGTGGGCGACCACCTGGATGGACGAGGCGAACACCTTCATCGGCCCGAACATCGGCCTGCCCGAACTCCCGTACATCCGCTGGACGGAGGTCTTCCGGCCGGATCCGGACGGCCTGCACTGGAAGACCAGGGACTTGGTCGCCTGGGCGGACGGCCGCCCGTTCGTGTGGCTGGACGACGAGCTCGGGCCGCAGGACATCGAGTGGATCGCGGCGAACCACCCCGCCCCGGCCCTGCTGCTCTGGGTCGACCCACGCTTCGGCCTGCGGGAGCTGCACTTCGCGGCGCTGCGCGAGTGGGCGGAGGACGAGTCGGTGGAGGGCGAGTCCGTGGCGGACGAGCGGGACGAGCAGTACGGGCAGGCGCGGGGCGGGCGGGTGGAGGGCGAGTGAGTGTGATCGCGACGGTGCAGCGGTTGCGCCGCTACCCGGTGAAGTCGCTGCTGGGGGAGGACCTCCGGGAGGCCGAGGTCGACCGGGGCGGCTTGGAGCGGGACCGCGCCCGGGCCCTGCTCGACCTCGACACCGGGAAGGTCGCCAGCGCCAAGAACCCGAGGCTCTGGGCGGGCCTGCTCGACTGCGCCGCGACGGCCACGGCGGACGGCGGCGTGGCCGTCACCGGGCCGGACGGGCGATGTATCGACGAGGCCGGGCTGTCCGAGCTGCTCGGCCGGAAGGTCAGCCTGATCGCCGAGCGCCCGCCCGGCGCGAGCATCGACCGGTCGGTGCCGGAGCAGGTGCTGGCGCACGGCATCGAGGCCGAAGTCGAAGGCACCGTGGTCGAGTTGGGGCGCGGAACGCCGGGCGGCTCGTTCGTCGACTTCGCCCCGCTGCACCTGCTCACCACCTCCTCGCTGGCCGCGGCCGGGGCGGAGAGCGAGGTCGAGGCGGAGCGCTACCGGCCGAACCTGGTGCTGCGCACCGAGGGCGAGGGGTTCGTCGAGAACGACTGGGTGGGGCGGGAGTTGACGATCGGGGCGACGCTGCGGCTGAACGTCCTGGTGCCGACCCCGCGCTGCGCCGTCCCCACCCTGCGGCACGGCCCGCTGCCCCGGCGCGCGGACGCCCTACGGATACCGGCCGAGCGGAACCGGGTGGTGCCGATGGCGGGCCTGCCGGCGCTGCCCTGCGTGGGTGTGTACGCCCAGGTGCTGGTGCCGGGCCGGATCCGGGTGGGGGACGAGGTCAGGCTGGACTGACGCCGGGGGCGAGGCTTGGGTCGAGGACGGCGTCCAGTGCGTCCAGGAAGCGGTCGGTGGTCTCCTCGTCCCGGACGGCGATCCGCAGCCACTCCTCGCCCAGCCCCGGGAAGGTGTCCCCGCGCCGGACGGCGAAGCCGTGCCCGCGCAGCCGCTCCCGGACGGCCGCCGCGCCCGGCAGCCGGATCAGCACGAAGGAGGCGGCCGGTTCCCCGTGCACCCGCACCGACGGGAAGGCGGCCAGCCCCTTCAGCAGGTGCTCGCGCCACAGCGCCAGTTCGGCGGCGGCCTGCTCCGCCTCGGCCAGCGCCGCCGGGGTGCTGCACGCCTCGGCGGCGGCCAGGGCCGGGGTGGAGACCGGCCAGAGCGGCTGGGCGGCGGCGAGCGCGGCGATCAGCGGCGCGGGCCCGAGCACGTAGCCGATCCGGAGCCCGGCCAGGCCCCAGGTCTTGGTGAGGCTGCGCAGCACGACCACCTGGCCGGGCAGGTCGCGGCGGGCGGCGAGGGACTCGCGCTCGCCCGGCACGGTGTCCATGAACGCCTCGTCCACCACCAGGGTCCGCCCGGGGCGGGCCAGTGCGGCGACGGCCTCGGCGGGGTGCAGCACGGAGGTGGGGTTGGTCGGGTTCCCGAGGACGACCAGGTCCGCCTCCTCGGGGACCGCGTCGGAGCCGGTGCCCGACGTGGAGCCGCCCGGCCGGGATCCGTTCAGCCGGGATCCGTTCAACCGGAAGCCGTCCGCCGCCGACAGCAGGACCCGGTGCACTTGGTGCCCGGCGTCCCGCAGTGCCGCCTCGGGCTCGGTGAACTGCGGGTGCACGACCGAGATGTGACGTGGCGTCAGGGTGCGTGCGAGCAGGACGAAGGCCTCCGCGGCCCCCGAGGTCAGCAGCACCTCGGCCACCGGCCGCTGGTGCCGCTCGGCCACGGCGGCCCGGGCGGCGGTCTGGTCGGGGTAGGCGGCGAGGTCGGCCAGGGTCGCGGCGAGTCGCTCGCGCAGCCAGCCCGGGGGCGTGCCGGTGCGCACGTTGACGGCGAGGTCGACCAGGCCGACCCCGTCGGCGCGCACCTCGGCGTCGCCGTGGTGGCGGAGGTCGGGTTCGGCGGCGGTCACGCGGGGTCTCCTTGCCCGTCGACGGGCAGCTCGGCGCGTACGTCCGCCGGCCGGTCGGGCAGCCCCGGCACGCGGTGGACGTCGTACGGCCCGGGCGGCGGCATGTCCAGCACGGAGCCGTCGCCGAGGGCGACCAGCGCGACGGCGTGCCCGTGGGAGGCCAGGGTGACGGCCGTCTCGACGGGGTCGAGGGCCGCCCCGACGCCGTCGTCGGTCGCGATCCGCCTGATCCCCGGCCGGAGCAGTCCGGCGACCGCCTCGACCGCGTCCGTCGTGCCGACCACCGCCGAGGCGCGCCGCAGCTCCGCCAGCGCGCGCGGCACCAGCAGGTCGTGCTCGCCCGACCCGAGGCCGACCAGGGCGAGTCGTCCGCGCAGCGCCGCCCGCGCGATCGCGACCGTCGCCGTCGCCGACTTCCGCTTGGCGACGACGAGTTCGCCGCCGGGGGCGCTCGCCAGCGCCGCCGCCTCGGCGACGCTCGCGGTGCCGACGGCCGCACCGACCACGGCGGACGGGTTCGGCACCGGCACACCCGCCAGCGCCTGCGCCGGGTGCTCGTCCACCGGCACCCCGGTGAGGCAGAACGCCGCCCAGCGCACCGCCGGATGGTCGGCCTTGCCGGTCACCGTCGCCAGCCGGGCGATCGACGAGCGGGCGAGGCCGGTCTCCTTCAGGGTGTCCGACAGCAGTCGCATCACCTCGCCGGGCTCGGTGCCGCTGCCCGCGCCGATCCCGACCACCAGCGTGCGCGGGAACACCAGCAGGTCGCTGTCGCCCGGGTCCTCCTGGTCGATGATCCGCAGCACCGGGGCGTCCGCGGGCGCGTCGGACCGGCCTGGGGCGTCGGACCGGCCTGTGACGTCGGGCCGGACCGGGGCGTCGGGCCGCGGCCCGGGGCCGGTGAGCACCGGAGTGACACCGAGGACGGCCGCCACCTCCTGGGCCAGCTCCTCGGCGCCGGTGCTCGGCCAGGTCAGCGGGATCACGTAACGCCGCTGCGGATCCACGCAGAGCAGGGCGGTGCCGCGCGGGACGTCGATGTCCAGGCGGCCGATCAGCGAGACGACCGTCGCGAGGGGCGCGAAGGCGACCACCTGCTCGTACCGGCCGAGGGCGAACCACATCGCCTCGGGCTCCTGGAAGCAGTTGCCGCGCGAGGCGTGGTGGACCCGGCTGCTCTCCGGCCAGGCGGCGTGCAGCTCGTTCGCGAGCGGGCGGGCCGACCCGTCGAGTGAGACCAGACCGATCACGATCCCCCGCTCCCTAGCTGTTCGCCTGTTCTTCACCTGCGTTGCGCCGTCCGCGCCACCGCGGCGATCCTACTGTTTTCGGCGCTCCAGCCCCCGGCAGCCCCCACGCACGGCCCCGGCAACCCCGGCAACCCCGGTAGCCCCCGCAGCCCCGACGCAACGGAGGACCTCATGGCCTTCGCACGACCCCGTACCCTCACCGCCCTCGCCACCGGACTCGGCCTGGTCGCCGGCTCGCTCGGCCTGTGGGCCGCGGGCGGCAGCGCGGCCGCCGACACCGTCCCGGCGCTGCCCGCGCCGGACCACGTCGTCGTCGTGATGCTGGAGAACCACGCGTACTCGCAGGTCATCGGCAGCTCCAGTGCCCCGTACATCAACAAGACGCTGGTGGCCGGCGGCGCCAAGCTGACCCAGTCGTACGGGCTCACCCACCCCAGCCAGCCCAACTACTACATGCTGTTCTCCGGCAGCTCGCAGGGCGTGACCGACGACAGCTGCGTGGACGTCGGCGCCCTCCAGGAGCCCAACCTGGCCTCCGAACTGCTCGCCGCCGGCCAGAGCTGGGCCAGCTACAACGAGGGCCTGCCCGCCCAGGGCGCCACCGACTGCCGGGTCGGCGACTACGCGCAGAAGCACAACCCCTGGTTCGGCTTCGGCAACGTGCCCACCGACAGCGCGTTCGGGATGGACGCCTTCCCGAGCGACTTCAGCACCCTCCCGAAGGTCTCCTTCGTCGTGCCGGACCTCTGCAACGACATGCACGACTGCTCGGTCGGCACCGGGGACGCCTGGCTCAAGTCCAACCTGGGCGCCTACGCGGACTGGGCGAAGACCCACAACAGCCTGCTCGTCGTCACCTTCGACGAGGACAACCGCCTGGCCGGCAACCGCATCCCGACCGTGCTGTACGGCGAGCACGTCACCCCGGGCTCCAGCAGCTCCGCCACCTACAACCACTACGACGTGCTGCGCACCCTGGAGGACCTGGCCGGGCTGAGCAGCCACGCCGGCAACGCCGCCTCCGCCACCGACATCACCGGCATCTGGAACTGACGCCGGTGTACGTCGCGGAATCCCGCAGCTCCAAGGCCCCCGTCGCCCCGGCCGGTACGCCGGGGCGGCGGGTCGCCGCCCTGCGCGCCGTCCCCGGGACGGTCCTGGTGCTCGGCACCGTCAGCCTGGTCACCGACGTCTCCTCCGAGATGGTCAGTGCCGTCCTCCCCCTCTACCTGCTGACCGGGCTCGGCCTGTCCCCGCTCGGCTTCGGCCTGCTCGACGGCATCCAGAACGGCTTCAGCGCGCTGGTCCGCCTCGTCGGCGGCCACCTCGCCGACCGGCGCGGCGCCGACGGGGCGGCCCGGCACAAGGCGGTCGCGGCGGCGGGCTACGGCCTGTCGGCGCTGTGCAAGCCGCTGCTGCTGCTCGTCCACACCGTGCCGCTGATCGGCGCCGTCATCGCCGTCGACCGCACCGGCAAGGGCCTGCGCACCGCCCCCCGCGACGCGATGATCTCGCTGGCCACCGAACCCGCCCACCGGGGGCGGGCGTTCGGCGTGCACCGGGCGATGGACACGGCCGGCGCGCTGCTCGGCCCGCTCACCGCCTTCCTGGTGCTGCGCCTGGCCGGCGGCCCGCTGCTCGCCGACGGGGGCGAACGGCAGGGCTACGACGCGGTGTTCGCGGTCAGCGCCTGCGTGGCCGTGCTCGGCGTGCTGGTGCTGCTGCTGTTCGTGCCGAATCGGCAGCCTGGTGACGAACCGTCAACTGTCGCCCCCTCGCTGCGGGACGGCCTCACCCTGCTGCGCCTGCCCGGGCTGCGCCGGCTCGCGGTCTGCGCCTGCCTGCTCGGCCTGACCACCGTCAGCGACTCCTTCCTCTACCTGCTGATCCAGCGTCAACTCCACCTGGACACGAGCCTGTTCCCGCTGCTGCCGCTCGGCACCGCGGCCGCCTTCCTGCTGCTCGCCGTCCCGTTCGGCATGCTCGCCGACAGGATCGGCCGCCGCCGGCTGTTCCTGGCCGGGCACTCCGTGCTGCTCGTCGCGTACGGGCTGCTGCTCTCGCCGTTCAGCGGGCTGCCCGCGGTCGTCTGCGTGCTGCTGCTGCACGGCTCGTTCTACGCGGCCACCGACGGTGTGCTCGCCGCGGCGGCGGCCGATGCCGTCCCGGCCGAGCAGCGCGGCGCCGGGCTCGCCCTGGTCGGCACCGGGCAGGCGCTGGCCCGGTTCGCCTGCTCGCTGCTGTTCGGCGCGCTGTGGGGCGCGGTCGGCGGCAGGGGAGCGCTGGCCTGGTCGGCGGGGGCGCTGGCGCTCTGCGTGCTCGGCGCGGCCGCCGTGCTGCGCGAGCCCGCCGCCGCGATGCCCGATCCCGACCCGGCTCTCGACGCCGTTCCAAGCCCTGCCAATGAGGTGGCCCCGTGAACCGACTCCAGAACCGGACCAGGGTGATCATCCTCCTGGTCGCCGTCCTGCTGCTCGGCACGGTCGGCACCGGAGCCGTCCTCTACGCCGCCGACCGCACCGCCCGCCGGGACCAGGCCCAGCCCGGCGGGCCGTCCGTCACCGAAGGCACCGTCACCCTGCAGAACCCCGGCAGCGGGCGGGCCATGGTCTTCCGCAACATGGCCTGGGGCCCGCACCGCGACGAACTCGCCGCCGTCCCCGCCGACCGGCCCGACGGCCCGCGCACCGCCTCCGGCGTCCAGTGCCTGCGCTTCTACGCGGCCGCCGGCACCGGCATCTGCCTCCAGGCCCAGCGCGGCGCCCTGGAGGACACCTACCGGGCCGTCGTCCTCGACGACCACCTGAAGGAACGCCGCTCCTTCCCGGCCGCCGGCATCCCCACCCGCTCCCGGGTCTCGCCGTCGGGCCACCTCGCCGCCTGGACCGTCTTCGTCAGCGGCGACTCCTACGCGGGCACCAACTTCTCCACCCGCACCTCCATCGTCGACGTCCGCGACTGGAACCTCCGGGACAACCTGGAGACCTTCGACGTGATCAAGGACGGCCACCCGTACCAGTCCCACGACGTCAACATCTGGGGCGTCACCTTCGCCGACGACAACGCCTTCTACGCCACCGTCGCCACCGGCGGCCAGACCTACCTCGTCCGCGGCGACCTCGCCGCCCACACCCTCACCACCCTGCACGAGAACGTCGAGTGCCCCTCGCTCTCTCCGGACGGCACCCGCATCGCGTACAAGAAGCGCGTCCCCGGACTGTCCCCCGACGCGCCCTGGCGGCTGTACGTCCTCGACCTCGCCACCATGACCGAGACCGCCACCGGGGAACAGCGCAACATCGACGACCAGGCCGTCTGGTCCGACCCCGCCACCCTCCTCTACGCTCTGCCCGGCGACTACGGTGCCGACCTGTGGACCGTCCCCGCCGACGGCAGCGGTGCCCCCCGCCGGGTCGCCCAGGCCGCCGTCGCCCCCGCCTACCTGGGCTGAAACCCGGCTTGGGTCGGGTCGCGTCGGGTTGCGCCGGCCTGCGTCGGGTGGCGGAACTTGGCGCGGTCGCTCCGCGTCGAGCACACTGACGGCGGCAACGGAATCGAACAGGGGACCGGGGGAACGACAACGGTGGACGGCATCCCACCCGAGCGCGCGGTGACCGACTCCTGGCCCGCCCTGCACGGCCGGCCCGTCCTGCGGCGCACCGTCGCCGTCGGACTCGTGCTCTGCGTGTCCGTCGCCGCGGCCCTGGTGGTCCGCGGCGTCAACACGCTCACCCTCGGCCGCGGCCGCGAAACCGACCGCGAACGCGCCGAACGCCTCGCCGGCCTCCACCCCTCCCAGCACCCCGGCGCCGGCCGCTACTACGTCCCGGTCGGCGCCGTCTACACCCGCACCTCCGACGGCGCCCCCGTCGCCTACCTGCACTACCGCCTCGGCGGCGGCAAGGACGTCGGCCTGGACGACTTCCTCCACACCTACGACCTCCCCGCCCCCGGCCCCGCCGCCCCCCTGCCCCCCGACCTCGCCGCCGCCCTCGGCGGCGACGAACCCCCCGAGGCCCCCGAACTCCCGGAGCCCACCCCCACCCCCACGTCGTCCCCCACCCCCACGTTGGTCCCCACCCCCACGTTGGTCCCCACCCCCACCTTCACCCCCTCGCCCACCCTCTCCCCGACCCCGGTCGACCCACCCACCGACCCGGACGCCGACCCCGACCCCGACGCCGACCTCGACGCCACCCCCGACACCCAACCCCCCACCCCCGAAGCCCCCACCCCCACCCCCACCGAGACCCCAACCCCCACCATCACCGCCACCCCCATTCCCACCCCAACCCCCGCCCCAACGCACACCCCCCGCCGCATCTACGTCGCCACCATCCCCGGCGGCCTCCCCGGCGCCGCCGACATCTACGTCCGCGCCACCGGCTGACCTTGCCGGGTTTTGGCGGGCTCCTGATCGGGCCGGGTCTGTTCGCCCTCGTCGCCCTGCCAGGCCGGGCCGGTGGGCGGTTACCGCTATTCGTTGGGCGCTGAGGACATCTCCGTCCGCGCCGTCGGCTGACCCCGCTGGGTGCCGGGTGCCGGCGGGCTCCTGATCGGGCGGCCTCATCTCTGAGCGGTTCGGCCGGGGATGTGGGTGTGCCCCGCCGGGGTGGGCCGGCGGGGCGGGGCGAAGGGGTGGGGTGGGGTGTCAGGCGGCGAGGGCGGGGAGGGTGGAGATGGTGACGGGGTGGCCCATGGTGGCGATGCGCCAGGTGGCGAGGGACTGGTAGGCGGGGGAGTGGTACCAGCCGTGGGCGTCGGCCTCGGTGGGGAAGGCGAGGATGGCGGTCTTGGTGAGCGGGGTGTCGCCCTCCAGGCTGGCCGGGGCGTCGAAGGCGAGCAGGTGGCCCTGGTAGGGCTCCAGGGTGGCGCCGACGTTGGCGAGGTAGTGGCCGAGCTCGGCGTCGGTGGTGGCGTCGGTGCGGGTGATGACGATGTAGTGCATGGTGCGTGCTCCTTGGTGAAGGGTCAGCGGGCGAGGGTGGCCGGCTGAGGGGTCGGGGCGGCGGGCGTGGCGGTGGTGACCGCGGTGGGGGCGGGCTTCCGGGCGGGTGCCTGGCCGACGAGCAGGGCGCCGAGGGCGAGCAGCAGGCCGAGGAACTGCCAGCCGGTGAGGGTCTGGTCGAGGACGACGAGGCCGCCGATGGTGGCGACGACGGGGTTGATCAGGCCGAGGAAGGAGGCCGGGCCGGCGCCGAGGCGGTCGATGCCGCGGAACCAGAGCACGTACCCGAGGGCGGTGCTGAAGAGTCCGAGGTAGCCGAAGCCGGCCAGGTTGGCGGCGGTGAGGGCGGGCGGCGCGCCTTCGACGAACGCGGCGAGCGGGACGAGGAGAGCCGATCCGGCGAGGAGTTGCCAGGCCGTCAGGTCGAGCAGGGTGGCGCCCTCGGGGCGGCCCCAGCGCCGGGTGAGGACGGTGCCCATGGCCATCAGGGCGATCGCGGTGACCATCGCGGCGATTCCGACGCCGTCCAGCCGCGCGCCGCTCTTGAGGACGAGGAGCGCGACCCCGGCGACTCCGACGAGGCCGGCGAGCAGGGCCCGCCGTCCGGGCCGGATGCCGAGCACGCCGATCGAGAACCCGGCGACGAGCAGCGGCTGGATCGCCCCGATGGTGGCCGCGACGCCGCCGGGCAGTCGGTAGGCGCCGACGAAGGTGAGCGGGAAGAACAGCCCGATGTTGAGCAGTCCGAGCACCGCCGCCCGCCCCCACCAGATGCCCTTGGGCAGCTTGCGGCCGAGCAGTAGCAGGAGCAGCCCCGCCGGGAGGGCGCGCAGTGCGGCGAGCAGCAGCGGGCGGCCTTCCGGCAGCAGCTGGGTGGTGACCAGGTAGGTCGTGCCCCAGGCGGCGGGGGCGAGTGCCGCGGTGACGGCGATGCCTGCGCGCTTCCGGTCCATGGGATCCCCCTCAACGTTGATTATCTGAACGTTGAGATAGTTCTACTCCCGAGGGTGAGTGAACGTCAAGTATGTGAATGTTAAGATAGTTGCCGTCGGGAGAGAGCTGAGGGAAGGCGGCAGACGACCATGCAGCAGCGCGACACCGTCGACGACATCGTCGACCAGTGGACCAGGACCCGCCCCGACCTCGACGTCGAGGTCATCGGCCTGATCGGCCGGATGCGACGGCTCAACATCCGGGTCGACAACGCCCTGCGGGAGTACTTCGCCTCGTGCGGCCTCGACGCCTCCGAGTTCGACGTGCTGGCCACCCTCCGCCGCTCCGGCGAGCCCTACGAGCTGAACGCCCGCGCCCTCCTCAAGGCGGCCATGGTCACCTCCGGCGCCATCACCAACCGGGTCGACCGGCTGTCCGCCAAGGGCCTGGTCGAACGCAACCCCTGCCCGAACGACCGCCGTGCGGTCCTGGTCCGGCTGACCCCGGCCGGCAAGGAGCTCATCGACGCCGCGCTCCCCGGCCACGTCCGCAACGAGGAACGCCTCCTCGCCGCGCTGGACGGCGACGAGCGCGCCCAACTCGACGGTCTGCTGCGCAAACTCCTCATCGCCCAGGGCGACACGGAGTCCCTGGGCGGCTGAACGCGCAGGCGAGAGAAGCAGACGCGAGAAGCAAGCGCGAGAAGCAGACGCGAGAAGTCGGCCGGGCCGACTTCTCGCGCGCCGGGCCCCCGGATGGCCACCGCCGGATCGCCTGCACCCTCGAGTGCCAGGCCCGGGGCTCGCTGCTCCCCACCCTCGTGCGCGGCATGCGGCCGCAGTGGCACGGTGGTTCGCGTGTCCACGATCTCCCCGGGCGCGTTATCCCGATGGGAACCGCGCCGAAGGAGAGCCCGATGAAGGACAGGACGCCCAAGGACATCGCCGTCGACGACCAACTGCGGGCGGCGGGTGCCGAAGGCGCCCAGTGGCTCACCGATGCCGGGTGGGGGCCGCCGGTGACGGTGCCGCTCCAGCGGGCCGCCAAGTGGCAACAGGACACCCGGGCCCGCATGTTGGCGGCGCAGGCGGACGAGTCCTGCACGTGGTGCGACCACCTGCTCTACGGCGGGCCGCAGCCGGTCGTCGTCCACGCCGAGCACCCGACCCACCTGATCTGCCGCGCCTGCTCGATCGTCGCCCGCCCGAGCCGCCCCTGCCTGGACTGCGGCAAGCCGGCCGCCTCCCAGTCCCCGGCGGACGGCCGCGAGGACGTCTTCATGGGCCCGGTGGCGATCTACACCCGCCTCCGCTGCGCCGCCTGCCACCGGGGCGACCCGCTGACCGGCACCTTCGGCAACGGTGCGTCCTGAGGTTCGGCGGGGGTGGACAGGCGGTTTGCGATTGACTTCGGAACGTGTTCCGAACTGGCGTTGCGGCATGTCGACTCTCACTGTGTCGTTCTCTGACCTGTCGAAGAACTCCAAGCGTGTCGCGGACACCGTGGAGCAGGCCCAGCGCGTGCACGTCACCCGCCGCGACGGGGAGGACCTGTATCTCACCACTGAGCGTCACGACCGTCAGCGCGAGGAGACTGCGGACGTCACCGCGCGCCTGTTTGCCGCGCTTATCAGTAGCGACGAGGGTGCGCGGGCCGTGCTCCTGGCCCTGCCCACTCTTTTTCCTTGGGTTAGGCATCTGTCGGCCGAGGAGGTGCGCGAGTTCGTCGTCGATCTGATCGACGCGACGCGCGATGTCGTGGAACCGGACGTGCACACCAATCTTCACCGCGTGATAGTCGAATGGCGTGCCACCGCAAGAATCCTGGCGGATCCGGACCTGGCGGCGGAGCTCACCAGGCCTCTTCCCGGCGACGATCACGGAGAGGTGACCGAGCCGTGAGCCCGAAGCGCGGTGACGATGTTCCGCCGCCACCCATCGGCGATGAGTGGCGGCTGCGGTTCGGTACGACCGAGGCCGCCAAGGGGTGGGGCGAGCTGTGGGCGGAGGCGGCCGGGAACGCCCGCCGCTGTTTCGAAGCGCTGCGAGCGAACCGCTCTCCATGCGGGACCCGGATCGGCAGCATCCGCTACGGGGGCGACTCGCGACCCGGGTACTCGGAGGCTCCGAGTTGCCGCAGTGGGAGTACGAGGTGACCGCCGGTGGGCGGTGCGGTATGTGGTGGATCAGGCGGCCCGCACGGTTCACATCGTCTATGCCTCGCCCCGGCATCCGAAGGACACCGACGCGTAGCCCTCAGGCCGCGCCGGTCAGGGCCGGGGGTTGCCAGTTGTAGGTGGGGGCGGAGCGGCTGAGGAGCGCGCGGTCGGGGAGGAGGCCGCCGAGGGTGAGGGCGGTGTCGCGGAGGAGGACGGCGGCGGGGGAGCGGAGGGCGATGAGGTCGCCGATGCGGCGGGAGCCGGTGACGATGCCGGTGGTGCGGGGGAGGCGGGAGGCGGTGTAGTCGGGGAGGGCGACGGCGGGGTCGGTGCCGGGGGTCAGACGGGAGGCGAGCACGAGGGCGTCCTCGATGGCCTGGCAGGCGCCCTGGCCCTGGAAGGGACACATGGCGTGGGCGGCGTCGCCGAGCAGGGCGACCCGGCCGTGGTGGTGGGCGGGCAGCGGGTCGGCGAGTTCCCAGACGTCGTTGCGCAGGACGCGGGCGGGGTCGGCCAGGCCGAGGAGCTCGGGGACGGGGGCGCACCAGTCGCCGAAGAGGCGGAGGAGTTCGGCGAGTTCGTCGCGGGAGTCGGCGCGGGCGCCGGCCGGGGCGAGGGCGGCGAAGTACAGGTAGACCCGGTCGCCGGCGAGCGGGACGATGCCGGCCAGCCGGCCCCGGCCCCAGACCTCGCCGGCGGCGGCGGGGAACCGGCCGGGGGTGGGGACGATGGTGCGCCAGGTGGTGAAGCCGCTGTAGCGCGGGCCCGGGTGGTGCGGGAAGAGCCGGGCCCGGGTCGCGGAGCGGATGCCGTCGGCGGCGACGACGAGTGCGGCGCTCTGCTCGCCCTCGGGGGTACGGACCACGGCGGGGAACGAGCCGTCCCCGGGGTCGACGAGCTCGGCGGGGGAGTCGGTGCGGACGGTGCCGGCCGGGAGGGCGTCGACGAGGGCGTCGATGACCTCGGCGCGGGCGACGGCGGCGATGGTGTCGCCGAAGTAGCTCTCGAAGGCCGCCGTGTCGGTGCGGGCGAGCCAGCGGCCGGACGGGCGGCGCAGGCCGACGGCGGGGTGCGGGGTGGCGAGGGCGCGCAGCCGGTCGCCGACGCCGAGGCGGTCGAGGCTGCGCAGGGCGTTGGGGGCGAGGGCGAGGCCGGCGCCGACGGGTTCGAGGGAGGCGGCGCGTTCGTGGACGGTGACCGGGACGCCCTGCCGGTGGAGCGCGAGGGCGGCGGTGAGTCCGCCGATGCCGCCGCCGATGACGATCGCCGGATGGGCGCCGGCGTGGATGTTGGCATCGGTGCGGGCGTCGGTGCTGACCATGGGGTCTCCTGTCGTCGAACTACAGCTGTAGTTGCCGGTGTCCGTACCGTACCACCCTGCGGACTACAGCTGTAGTGAGTTGGGGAAGGGCCGGGAGAACGGCCATGATCGGACGCATGACACCCCCGCGCCCGACCCTGATCGCCGACGCCGCCATCGCCCTGATCGCCGAACGCGGCCTGCGCGGGCTGACCCACCGCGCCGTGGACGAGGCGGCCGGCCTGCCCACCGGCTCGACCTCCAACCTCGCCCGGACCAGGATCGCCCTGCTCGAACTCGTGCTGACCCGGATCGTCGAACTGGAGTCCGGCGACCACCTGCTGCTCGCGGACGCGCCCCCGCCCGGCCCGCCGCGCGACCTGATCGTCCAGTTCGGGGCCGACGCCCTGCACCAGGCGCTCACCGCCGGACGCGCGCTCACCCTGGCCCGGCTGGAACTGGCCCTGGAGGCCACCCGCCGGCCCGAACTGCGCGTCGTCTACGACCGGTTGGGCGCGCGCTTCTATGACTACGCGGTCGTCCTGCTGGCCCGCTGCGGCTCCACCGAGCCCGCGGCCGACGCCCGCCGGCTGATCCGCTGGTGCGACGGGGTGCTGTTCAACTCGACGGCCGGCAGCGGGCACGCCCACCCGCCGACCCCGGCCGAGCTGCGCGAGGAGCTGGCCCGCTACCTCGGCACGCTGCTGGACCAGAGGCCTGCCTGGCGGTGAATCGCCCGGACCGACGGTGATCGTCTGGGCCGACGGTGATCGCCTGGACCGACGGTGATCGCCGGACGCGCTCCGCGATCACCCCTGCGCACGCGGCCGCGGAGGCCCGGGAGGTGTCCACCACCAGGTTCGCGTCCGCGTCCGCGCTCAGGCTCGCGTTCGGGTCCGCGTTCACGACGTGACGGTGTACGCCGCGGCCGCGGCCGCGAACGAGGAGGCCAGCGACGGCGATCCGGCCCAGTGCAGGTGCAGGTAGGAGGCGTGCACGTTGCCGCCCGCGAAGCCCTCGGTGCGCGGGCCGGTGGGCAGGCGCCAGCCCCAGGCGGGGAGTTCGCCCGCGCCCGGCTCGCAGACCGTGCGGTGGAACTCGTGCCCGCGCAGCCGGGTGCCGGCCCGGGCGAGCGGCGAGTCGTTGACGGCCACCGCCTCCCGGTAGCCGAGGGTGAGCCGCTCGGTCATCCGGGCCCCGGTGTCCAGCACGCCGCACATCGGCAGGCCGTCCAACTCCCGCCCCAGGTACAGCAGTCCGGCGCACTCGGCGGCGATCGGCCCGCCCCCGGCGGCGAAGGCCGAGATCGCTCCGCGCAGCGCCGTGTTGCCGCTCAGCTCGCGGACGTACAGCTCGGGGAAGCCGCCGCCGATGACCAGGCCGGCGGTGCCCGCGGGCAGCGCGTCGGCGTGCAGCGGGTCGAACGGGACCACCTCGGCGCCCGCCGCGCTGAGGAGTTCGGCGTTCTCGGCGTACGAGAAGGAGAACGCGGCGCCGCCCGCCACGGCGATCCGGGGGCGGCCGGCCACCGGGGTGACCTCGGCCGCCGGGCTCCACGGTTCGGCCGTCAACTCCGGTGCGGTTCGCGCCAGTTCCAGCAGTGCGTCCAAGTCGACCGAGGCGGCGACGAGTTCACCCATGTCGGCGACCGCCTTCAGCGCCTCGGCGGACCGCTCCACGGCCGGGATCAGCCCGAGGTGGCGGGACGGCGTGGCGACCGCCGCCGAGCGGCGCAGCGCGCCCAGGACGGGCACGCCGGAGCCCTCCTCCAGTGCCTCGCGCAGGAGTTGCTCGTGCCGGTCGGAGGCGACCCGGTTGAGGATCACCCCGGCGAGGCGCACCTGCGGGTCCCAGGAGGCGAAGCCGTGCACCAGTGCGGCCACCGAGCGGGACTGCGAGGAGCCGTCCACCACCAGCACCACGGGTGCCCGCAGCAGCTTGGCGACGTGTGCCGTGGACGCGAGCTCGCCGCGCCCGGAGGCCCCGTCGAAAAGGCCCATGACGCCCTCGACCACCGCGACGTCCGCCCCGGCGGCGCCGTGCAGGAACAGCGGCGCGATCCGCTCCTCCCCGCACAGGAAGGCGTCCAGGTTGCGGCCCGGGCGCCCGGCGGCCAGCGCGTGGTAGCCGGGGTCGATGTAGTCGGGGCCGACCTTGTGCGGCGACACCGCCAGCCCGCGCGCGGCGAGTGCCGCGATCAGGCCGGTGGCGACGGTGGTCTTGCCGGCGCCGGAGGAGGGCGCGGCGACGACGAGGCGGGGAATGTTCACGGGGCCGGTGCTCAACGGTCTACCACTCGATCTACCACTCGATGCCGCGCTGGCCCTTGCGGCCGGCGTCCATGGGGTGCTTGACCTTGGTCATCTCGGTGACCAGGTCGGCGAATTCGGTCAGCGGCTCGGGCGCGTACCGGCCGGTGATGACCACGTGCTGGCTGCCCGGGCGGTCCTTGAGCACCGACACCACCTCGTGCGGGTCGACCCACCCCCAGTGCATCGGATAGGTGAACTCGTCGAGCACGTAGAAGCGGTAGGTCTCGGCCGCGAGGTCGCGCTTGACCTGCTCCCAGCCCTCCTTGGCGGCGGCCTCGCTGTCCATCTCCATCTCGGTGGAGCGCTGGATCCAGGACCAGCCGGAGCCCATCTTGTGCCAGTCGACGGTGCCGCCCTCGCCCGAGGCGCCGAGCACGCGCAGCGCGTTCTCCTCGCCGACCTTCCACTTGGCGGACTTCACGAACTGGAACACCCCGACCGACCAGCCCTGGTTCCAGGCCCGCAGCGCCATGCCGAACGCGGCGGTGGACTTGCCCTTGCCGGGGCCGGTGTGCACGGCGGTGATCGGCTGCGTACGGCGCTGACGGGTCGTCAGGCCGTCGGCGGGGACGTTCTCGGGGACACCCTTGGGCATGTCGGCTCAGGCCGCCTTTCGCGTCGTCGTCATCACTCGGTTGTCACGGTTGCGGTTGTCGCGGTTCTCACGGACGAGCGAGGCGACGCCCTCGGCGCGCAGCTCGTCCAGGCTGACGGCGGTGCCGCCGAGCAGCCCGGCCAGCGTGCGGGCCAGGCCGAGCCGGACCGGGCCGGACTCGCAGTCCAGCACCACGCTGGCCGTCCCCTGGGCGGCGAACAGGCCTGCCGCGCGCTGCGATCGGACCAGTGCGTCCCGGCCGCCGGTGGCCCGGCCGTCGGTCACCACGACCAGCAGCGGGCGGCGGTTCGGGTCGCGCAGCCGCTCGACCCGCAGCACCTCGTGGGCCCGCAGCAGTCCGGCCGCGAGCGGGGTCCGCCCGCCGGTCGGCAGCGACTCCAGCCGGGCCGCGCCGACCTCCACCGAGGAGGTCGGCGGCAGCGCCAGCTCGGCGCCCGCGCCCCGGAAGGTGATCATGCCGATCTTGTCCCGCCGCTGGTAGGCGTCCATCAGCAGCGACAGCACGGCGCCCTTGACGGCGGTCATCCGCTGCCGGGCGGCCATCGAGCCGGAGGCGTCCACGACGAACAGCACCAGGTTGGACTCCCGCCCCTGGCGCACCTGTTCGCGGAAGTCGTCCTTGTGCAGCACCAGCGCCCGGGTGGCGCGCCCGCGCGCCACCTGGTGCGGCGCGGCGGCCTGGAGGGTGGCGGTCAGGTGCAGCCGGCTGAGCGTGCCCTGCGGGCGCCGGGCGCGGATGGTGTGCCCGCCGTCGGTCTCGGCGGGGGAGCGGCGGCCCTGTGCGCCGTGGCCGGTGCCGCGTACGGTGAACAGCTTCGTCCGGTACGGATCGCCGGCCGCGACCGGCGCCGACTCCCGTGCAGGGGAGGGGTGTTGGTCCGGTACGGGCTGCGGTGCGGGCTCCTCGGCGGCGTCGGAGGGCGCGGAGGCCTCCGGCCCGGCGGACGGCTCGGGCGCCCCGCCGCCGTCCGGGCCGCCGCCGTCGGGTCCGCCGCCGTCAGGACCGTCGCCGTCGCCGTCCCCGTCGGGCCCGTCGCCCTCCGGGCCGCCCTCGGGACCGTCCTCCGGCTCCGGCTCCGGCTCCGGCGAGGGCTCGGGCTCCGGCTCGCTCTGCGCGTGCTCCTCCAGAGTCCGGTCCAGCTGCTCCTCGTCCAGCCCCGGGGCGTCGAAGGGGTTGCGCCGGCGCCGGTGCGGCAGCGCCAGCTGGGCGGCCTTGCGGACGTCCTCCTCCAGCACCTCCGTGCGCCCGGCCCAGGCGGCCAGCGCCACCGCCGTGCGCGCCATCACGATGTCCGCGCGCAGCCCGTCCACCTCGAACGCCGCGCAGACGGCGGTGATCTGACGCAGCGCCACCTCGGTAAGCTCCACCTTGGGCAGCAACTCCCGTGCGGCGGTGATGTGTTCGGCGAGCGCCCGCTCGTCCTCGGCGTACCGCGCGGCGAAGCCGGTCGGATCGGCGTCGTAGCCGAGCCGGCGGCGGACCACCTCGGCGCGCTCGGCCGGATCCCGGGTGGCGGCGATCTCGACGGTCAGGCCGAAGCGGTCGAGCAGCTGCGGCCGCAGCTCGCCCTCCTCCGGGTTCATCGTGCCGACCAGCAGGAAGCGGGCGGCGTGCCGCACCGACACACCCTCGCGCTCGACGTACGAGCGGCCCATCGCGGCGGCGTCCAGCAGCAGGTCCACCACGTGGTCCTGGAGCAGGTTCACCTCGTCGATGTACAGCACGCCCCGGTGCGCCTTGGCCAGCAGCCCGGGCTCGTACGCCTTCACGCCCTCGGCGAGCGCCCGCTCCAGGTCGAGCGAGCCGACGATCCGGTCCTCGGCCACACCGACGGGCAACTCGACCAGCTGGGAGGGCCGTTGATGGCTCTCCGGAGCCGCGTGGCCGTCCGGGGTCAGGTGCGGCCCGTCCGGGCACTGCGGGTCCGGCGCGGCCGGGTCGCAGGCGAACCGGCAGCCGTCGACGGCGGCGATGGACGGCAGCAGCCCGGCCAGCGCGCGCACCATGGTCGACTTCGCGGTGCCCTTCTCGCCGCGCACCAGCACGCCGCCCACGGCCGGCGAGACCGCGTTCAGCAGCAGCCCGAGCCGCAGGTCGGCCATGCCGACGATCGCGGTGAACGGATAGCGGACGTCACTCATGCATTCTCCCCAGGTGCCCCGGGCGCCAGGAACGGCAGCGATCCGGCCGCCGGCACCCCGCCCTCGATCAGCTTCCACAGCGCGTCGGTGTCCGCGTGTTCCTCGATCAGGTCGCCGAGCCGGTCCAGGCGGGCCTCGCGGGCCTCGGCGAACGAGGTGTCCGGCGCCGGGACGAACGCCCGGCCGGCCAACCCGGCGACCTCGCGCAGGAGTTCACGGCGGAACCCGTCGTTCTCCAGCGCGCCGTGCCAGGTCGTGCCCCAGACCGAGCCGACCCGGCAGCCGTCCAGGAACGGCTCCCCGCCCTCCACGGCGACGACCCCGTGATGGATCTCGTACCCCACCACCCGCTGCCCGAAGGCCTCGCCGACCGGCCGCCCGAGCACCTTCTCGGCGCCGAAGCGGACGTGCGTCGGCAGCAGTCCGAGCGCGGAGACCTCACCCGCCTTCGACTCCACCTCGTCGACGATCCCGCGCGCCAGCATCTGGTAGCCGCCGCAGACCCCGAGGATCGGCAGCCCGGCCGCCGCCCGCGCCTTCAGCGCCGGCTCCAGCCCGCGCTCGCGCAGCCAGGCGAGGTCCGCCACGGTGGCCCGGGTGCCGGGCAGTACCACCAGGTCGGCGTCGGCCAGCTCCTCCGGCCGGGTGGCCCAGCGCACCAGCACGCCCGGCTCCTGCGCCAGCGCGTCCACGTCGGTGAAGTTGGACAGCCGGGGGAAGCGCACCACGGCCACCCGGAGCACGTCCGCCCCGAGCGGCCCGCGCCCCTCGGCACGGTCCACCACGGTGGTCAGGTCCAGCGAGTCCTCGGCGTCCAGCCACAGCCCCGGCAGCATCGGCAGGGTGCCGAGCACCGGACGGCCGGTCAGGTCGTGCAGCATGTCCAGCCCGGGCGCCAGCAGCCGCGCGTCGCCTCGGAACTTGTTGACGAACCAGCCCGCCACGTGCCGCTGGTCCTCCGCCGACAGCAGCGCCAGCGTCCCGTACATCGCCGCGAACACGCCGCCCCGGTCGATGTCGCCGACCACCACCACCGGCAGGCCGGCCGCGGTGGCCAGGCCCATGTTGGCGATGTCCCGGTCCCGCAGGTTGATCTCGGCGGGCGAGCCGGCGCCCTCGCAGACCACCACGTCGAACCGGCGGCGCAGGTCCGCCAGGCACTCCAGCGCCCGCTCCAGCAGGACGGGCTTGCGCTCGCGGTAGTCCAGCGCGCCGACCTCGGCGACCGGCCGGCCCAGCAGCACCACCTGGCTGCGGCCGTCCGCGCCCGGCTTGAGCAGCACCGGGTTCATCGCCGCCTCCGGCTCCACCCGGGCGGCCTGCGCCTGCATCGCCTGGGCCCGGCCGATCTCGGCGCCGTCGGCGGTGACGAAGGAGTTCAGCGACATGTTCTGCGCCTTGAACGGCGCGACGCTCACCCCCTGCCGCGCCAGCCAGCGGCAGATGCCCGCGGTGACCACGCTCTTGCCCGCGTCCGAGGTCGTCCCGGCGACCAGCAGCGCATTCGTCACGCCTTGCCCCTCCTCATCAACGCCCGGATCGCCAGGTGCCCCGCGACCGTCGTACCCAGCGCCAGCGCACCCACCCGCCGGGAGAGCGTGCAGGCCCGCTCGATGTCGTCCACCGTCACCGGCCGCAGCTCCGCGCCCAGGACGGGCCGGTGCTCGACCCGCTCCCCGTAATTCAACGTCCCGCCCAGCCGGACCCCGACCGCGCCGGCGAAGGCCGACTCCGCCTGGCCCGCGTTCGGGCTGGGGTGCGCCGAGCCGTCCCGCCGCCAGACCCGCCAGGCCGTCCGCGGCTCGGGCGCGGCGGCCACCGTCAGCAGCGCGGTCAGCCGGGCGCCCGGCCAGCCCGCCACGTCGTCCAGCCGGGCCGAGGCCCAGCCGAACCGGGCGTAGCGCGGTGAGCGGTGGCCGACCATCGCGTCCAGGGTGTTCACGGCGCGGAACGCCAGCAGCCCGGGCGTGCCCGCCAGGGCGCCCCAGGTCAGCGCGTTCACCACGGCGTCGGCGGTGTTCTCGGCCACCGACTCGACGACGGCGCGGGCGATCTGCTGCTCGTCCAGCGCGCTCGGGTCCCGTCCGCACAGGTGCGGCAGCCGCTCGCGCGCGGCCGCGAGGTCGCCCGCGGCGAGGGAACGGCCGATGGTGCGGGCCTCCCGGGTCAGCGAGGTGCCGCCGAGCACCGTCCAGGTCGCGGCGGCCGCCAGCGCGGCCCGGCCCAGCGGGCGCCGGCCCACCGTCCGCTCCAGGGCGACGGCCCCGGCCGCGACCGCGCCCACGCACAGCGCCGTGTACGCGGCGCCGGTCGCCCGGTCGTCCCGCCAGATCCGTCGTTCCAGCCTGCCCGCGGCGCTGCCGAAGACGGCCACCGGGTGGCCGCGGCGGGGATCGGCGAAGCGGGCGTCGGCGAGCGCCCCCGCGACGGCGCCCAGCGCGAACGCGGCGGCGCCGACCAGCGGGCGTGCGGCGGTCAGCGGGCGTGCTGCGGTCAACGAGCGCGCGGCCCAGCGGCTCGGGCGTCGAGTAGCGGGCCCGGTCCGGGCAGCCTGCATCGCGTGCGTGTCCTCACTCAGGGTCCGCGCCCTGGCTCGACGTAGCGGGGGCGAGAGTCTCCTGGCTTCCGGGTCCGACGCACCCCCGGGCCTTCCAGCGGCATCTGACGGCCCGCCGTGGCATCGTCCGAACGTGCTCCCCGGTGACAGTGGCGGGACCGCGCCGGACTCGCACCGGCTTCCTCTGCATGCCTCCGTTTGGCCCCAGGATCCCATCACGCGCCCGAACCGGGAGTCAACCGAGGTCACGGAGGGGTTGGTCACACGATGGGCGCCCGCCGGCGGGCCGGATCCGCCCCGTCACTACCTCCGATCCCTGCGCCCGCAGGGGCATGACACCCTGTGCGATCGTCCAGCCGTCCGGAGGAACCTCCAGGGCCGCTTCGTGTGTTCGGCGGCTGGGGCCCCCGTCCACCGGCACCTACCGTTCGTTCCCATGCGACGCAGACAGCCCCCCGCCCTGCCGCCGGTGCCGTTCTCGCCCGCGGCCGCCCGCGCCCACCGGGCCGGCCTCGGCCTGACCCCCGAGCAGGTCGCCGAGGGCATGGCCGCCCACGGCGTCCGGCTGCTGCCCCACCACGTCCTCGCCTGGGAGAGCGGCGAGCTGCGCCCCACCGAGGAGGAGTTCATCGCCCTCGCCCGGGCGCTCTGGTGCCCGGCCGCCCAGCTCATGGGCGTCCGCCCGGCCCGGCTGCGCGACCACCGGGTCGCCCGCGAACTCGGCCAGGAGGCTGCCGCCCGTCGCATCGGCGTCGGCCTGGCCACCTACCAGCAGGCCGAACTCACCGGGAAGTGGGACGGCGACGAGGACCAGACCCACGCCCTCGCCCAGGTGCTCGGTCTGCGGCTGAGCGAGCTCGTCGAGGTGACGGGCCGTCGCGAGGCCCTCGACCAGCGGCTGCGCCAGTGCGTCGACGGCCGCTGGCAGGCCCAGCTCCGGGCCGTCGCCCGGATCGTGCCGGTGCACCAGGACGACCTCGCCGCCGTCCTGACGGTGCTCCAGCAGGAGAACCAGGTCTCCTCCCACTGGGGCGCCGGCGGCTGGGGCTCCCCGGCGCCCGCCGCCCGGCCCGAACCGGCACGGGAGCAGTCGCTCGCCGAACGGTTCTGGGAACTCCTCGGCCGGGCCCAGACCGACATCCCGGTCTGAGTCGCGGTCCGGTCGTCCCCCTGGTCGTGGTCCGGTCGTTCCCCCGTCGTGACCCGGACGGCCCAGCCCGGTGGCCCGCCGCCCGGCCCGCCGGTGAACTGGTGATCGAACGCCGTCCGGTCCGCCACCACCAGAGCGGGGCCGCCGAACAGAGCGGGGAAGCGATATGCGTTGGGGAACCGCGGCCGTCGTGGCGGCCGCCGCCGTCGGCGCCGGAGCCGCCATCCTGGTCATCGGCCGCCGGGCCTCCGAACGGATCGTCCACCCGGGGACCGCCGTCAAGGAGTCCGGAACCGGAACCGGATCCGGACCCGTCCTGATCCAGAGCCTGGGTGCCGGGCGGCTCACCTTCACCCCGCGCGCGGCCAGCCTGCGCCCCGGCCGCTGGGCCGTCGAATGGGAGGGTGGCGGCCACGCCGTCGTCGAGGACATCCTGCACAGCGACGAGCAGGGCGTCACCCGCCGCCTCGTCCGCGCCGACCGGGGCACCCTCGCCGCCGGCACCGAGGTCCGCTTCACCCCCTGGGTCCACCTCGGCGACCCCACCGAGGCCCTCGGCCTCCGCTACACCGAGACCACCGTCGACGGCGAACTCGGCGCCCTTCCCGCCTGGTACCTCGACGGCAAACGCGGCACCTGGGTGATCCTGGTGCACGGCCCCGGCGCCGACCGGCAGCAGACCCTCCCCGTCCTGCCCGTCCTCGACCGGCTCGCCCTGCCCGCCCTCGCCGTCACCTACCGCGGCGACCACGGCGCCCCCGCCTCCCCGGACGGGCTCAGCCACTTCGGCGAGACCGAATGGCGCGACGTCGAGGCGGCCGTCCGACTCGCCCTCGACAGCGGCGCCGGCCGGGTCGTCCTGTACGGCTGGTCCCTCGGCGCCACCATGGTCCTACAGACGGCGGCCCGCTCCGCCTGGGCTCACGCGATCAGGGGGATCGTCCTCGACTCACCTGTCCTCGACCTCCCCGCCACCGCCCGCCGCGGCGCCACCCGGGCCGGCTACACCGGCGCCGCCGCCGAACTCGGCGCCCTCGCCGCGGCCGGCCGCACCGGCGTCGACCTGGCCGACTTCACCCGCATCGCCGAAGGCACCGACCTGCGCGTCCCCACCCTCCTCCTGCACAGCCCCGACGACCCGCTCGCCCCCTTCGCCGCGGCCGAACACCTCGCCACCGCCCGCCCCGACGTGGTAAGCCTCCACCCCTTCCCCGGCGCCGACCACGCCGCCCTCTGGAACTCCGCCCCCGCCCCCTACACCGAACTCCTCCGCCGCTGGCTCACCCCGCTCCTCTGACCCCCACCCGGGCCCCGGCCCCGACGCCCGCCCGGGGCCCGGCTCCCAGGTCCCAGGCCCCGGCTTCCGCCCTGGCCCGGCTCCCACCCCCACCTCTGCCCGAGCCCCCAACCCGGCCCCACCCCTCACTCCCTGCCTCCCGCCCTTCTGCCCGCCCCCGCCTCCCCGGCGGGGGCGGGCAGGCGCGGCCCACGTGGGGGTGGCGGCTGTGGGTTGGTTGGGTCGGGTGGTGTGGGTGTCTGTGGGTGTCTCGGGTGTCCGCCCGCCCCGGCCTGTCCGGCGGGGCGGGCGGGAGAAGCCTGCGGTGGCGTATCCAGCCGGGCAGCCCGTCCCGCCTCCCCGGCGGGGCCGGCCGGTGAGGCCCGTACCGGGGCGCCACGGGTGGGCGGGCCGCCCATCCCGCCTCCCCGGAGCAGAGAGCCCGAGGCACGTTTTGGACACGGAGGGTGACCAGCCGGTGCGCCAGCGTGAGAGGTGGATCCGGCCCCGACTCGGCCTGGCATGTGCCCGCCATACGTTTCCGGCCAGGCGGTTTGCCTCTGTTGCCCGATCTTGCGGAGGTGCCGCCACCGGCGGCCCGGGCGTACGGCCAACCGGATGTGACAGAAGGCCGGTGCAAGGGGAAGACTGCTCGACGTGACGTCTCGGAACCCGCGCGACCGTGATGCCCCGCTCCAGCCGACGATCGGTACCGGTGCGACGGTGACCCGTCTGCCCGGTACGGCCCACCGGCCCGCCGGCGCGAGGTCTGGAGGGCCCGGCGTACCCCGCCGGCGAGGGCCGGCCCCGGCGCCCGGTCGAGGCCGGGTTCCCGTGCCGGACGGCTTCCCCGCCCCCGCCGAGCTGGCGCCGCTGGCCCGCCGGATGCTGGTGGACGCCGTCCGGATCGCCCGCTGGGCCGGGGATCTGGAGGAGGTCGACAAGCGCGGCGAGCTGCTCCCCGAGGACGCCCGTGCCGCGGGCCGGGCGCTGGCCATGACGGTCGGCGCCGCCGCCAAGGCGTGGGGGCAGGCGCTGCTGGTCGGCCTGGTGGAGGCCCGGGACGGCGGGGCCGGTCCGGGCTGGCGCCTGCACGCCTGGGAGCACGACGACGAGGCGGTGGTGCGCGGCTGGTCGGCGCTGTTCGACGCCTGGACCCTGCTGGCCCCGGTGCCGCCGGCCGCCCTGCGCGGCGTGTTCGCGGTGCTGGCCGGCCAGGCCGTGGACCAGGCCCCCCAGCTGCTGTCGTTCCTGCACCTGGTGGACGGCCCGGTGGCCGACAGCGAGCTGCTGGAGCTGCTGCGCCGCGGCCTGGACGAGCGCCGGGTGGGCGGCGGGGCCGGCGGCCCCGGACTGTCGCCGGTGCCGCACGCGGCCTCCGCCGTGTCGGCGGTCCGCGGCACCTGCCGCGAGCCGCAGATCGACACCCCGGCCGCGCCCGCGGACGTGGCGGCCGTCCTGGACTGGATGCTGGACGGCCTGGCGGCGGTCGGCGCCGTGGTCCGCAGGGACGACGCCGCCGAGCTGTCGCCGCTGGGCCACTGGGCGGTGCGGGCGAAGCTGGAGGAGATCTGCACGGTCGCGCAGACCGCGGCCGGGCACATCGAGCAGAGCGCCTTCGAGCTGCTGAACGCCTGCGCCGACTACTCGCCGGGCCCGGCCCGCGCGGAGTACCGCGCCTGGGTGGCGGCCCGTCCGGCGGACCGCGCGGTGGCCGAGCTGCTGGACGCGGCGCAGGGCGACGACGCGCTGGTGCGCGGCCTGGCCTTCGAGGCGCTGCGGGTGGCGGGCGGTACGGCCGAGCAGGCGGTGCGGGCGGCGGTGGACGAGCCGGTGCTGCGCCCGTACGCGCTGCTGTGGCTGGCCGAGCAGTCCGACGAGGGGGTCTCCCCGGCGGACGTGCTGGGCGCGGACGACGCGGCCTGGCTCTGGGTGGACACGGCGGCGGCGGTGCTGGACCACGGCGAGACGGAGCTGCTGGTGGGCCACGTGGAGGCGGCCTCGGCGGGCGATCCGGTGCGGCTGTTCGCCCGGGCCCGGCAGTCCGGGCACCCGCGGGCGGCGTCGGTGCTGACGGCGGTCTCGGGCGTGCACCCGGACCCGGGCGTGGCGCGGGCGGCCCGCCGCTCGGCCTTCAGCGTCCACAACGGCGGGGCCTGACACCGCGGAGGCAAGCACCCAACACCGCACAGGCAAGCAGAAGGGCCCGGATCCAGCGGATCCGGGCCCTTCCCCTTGCACGAATTGCACGAACTACTCTCGGCAGCTCAGTCGAGCCGCGACTCCGCGCGCCGGGCGCGGACGTCGCCGACCTTCTGCCCCACCTTGCGCCGGATGACCAGCAGCGGTGCCATCGCGGCGAGCGCGATCTGGGCGAAGGCGCCGACGTGCAGCAGCTCGTTGCCGTTCGGCAGCCCGGTGGCCCAGGCGGCCAGGCAGCCGATGGAGACGACGATCCAGCAGAGCGTGGCGGTGGCCAGCAGCCCCTGCGGCTTCGGGTACTCGATCCGGCTGACCATGAGGTACGCGGCGCCGAAGATGGCGACGAGCCCGGGCAGGAACGGCGGGTCGAGCAGCACGATGGCGATGACCGTCATCGCGCCCATCGGGCAGGGCATGCCCTGGAACACCCCCGGCCGCATCTTCACGGCGGAGAAGCGGGCCAGCCGTAGGACGACCGCGAGCAGCACGGTCAGCGCGATGAGCGCCGACAGCTTGCTGTTGGAGCCCTGCGAGACCATGCCCCAGACCGCGACGAAGTAGGCCGGCGCGATGCCGAAGCTGATCAGGTCGGCGAGGTTGTCCAGTTCGGCACCGAGGGCGGAGGAGCGGAGCTTGCGCGCCACCAGGCCGTCGAACAGGTCGCACATCGAGCCGATGAGCAGCAGCGTGACCGCGGTGGCCGCGCTGTGCCGGTCCGGAGCGGCGTCCGGGTTGGTGATGTGCGGGACCAGGACCCCGGTGGTGATCGAGTAGATCGCCAGGAAGCCGCAGACGGCGTTCCCCAGGGTCAGGAAGTCGGCGGTGGACAGGTGCTGAGGAGAGCGCGGGGCGCGCAGCTCGCGGTCGCGCGCCCAGCGGCGGCGGCGCAGGGCCGTCTCCTCGTCGTCCAGGCCGACGATTGTCTCAGGATCAGTCACGGTCAAGGCGTGTCACCCCGGCTGTGGTCTTCTGGCCGACCTCGACGCCGACCTCGACGCCGGCCGGCAGGTAGGTGTCGACCCGGGAGCCGAACCGGATCAGGCCGATCCGGTCGCCCTGCTCGACCTTGGTTCCGGCAGCCACGTACGGCACGATGCGGCGGGCGACGGCCCCCGCGATCTGCACCATCTCAATGTCGCCGAGCTCGGTGTCGAAGTGCCAGACGACCCGCTCGTTCTGGTCGCTGTCCTTGTTGAACGCGGGCACGAAGCCGCCCGCGACGTGCTCGACCGACGTCACCGTGCCGGGCAGCGGGGCCCGGTTGACGTGGACGTTGAGCGGGCTCATGAAGATGGCGACCCGGGTGCGGCCGTCCGGCCAGGCGTCGATGCTCTGCACCACGCCGTCGGCGGGGGAGATCACTCTGCCCGTGCCGATCTCACGCTCGGGGTCGCGGAAGAACCACAGCATGCCCGCGCTGAGCGCGCACGCGGGTACCGCCGCCAGGGCCCACTTGCCGCTGCGCCGGGTGAGGGCGGTGGTCACGGCGGCCGTGGCGAGGGTGGGGACGAACCAGGGGGTGGCTCCGCGCGCGATGGTCACGCGGGGTCGCCGACCGGCCGTCGTGGCTGCGAGGGCATCGCGGTCCGTGACGGAGGTGTGAGGGGACGGGCTGATGGGCATCGAAGACCTTTGTCGCGGGGGATCATGGCCGCTGGACGGGGGCCACCGCGGGATCGGGTAATAGAGGGACGGCTACTGTCCCGGTGGATGCTATCGGGAGCACACGGTGGGTGGGCAACCCGCCTGCTCGTTCATGTGTCCGGCGGGGAGCGCGTGTGCGCACCCCGTCTCTACGACCGTAGCTCGACGCGGTCCGGTTCCCAAGGGACCGGACGCGGCTGGTGACTCTTGTCTCAACGGGCGTGTCGACGGAACCGGGGGCGCGGAACGGGTCGTCCGGGACGGGTCCGGGGTGTGCGGAAGCGGCCGCAGGGCGCATTGCTGCAGCTGTACGCCCTGCGGCCGCTTCCGGCGGGCCGTGCCGGACCCCAGGCGGACCAGGCCGGGGCCGTGGTGGGCACGGCGGCTGCCGGGACGGGCCCGCACGCCCGTCGACCGGCGGTTCGGAGGGCCACCCGTTGAGGGGGGTGACCCGGTGGTCACTCCGCGATCCGGTACTCCTCCAGGAGGCGGCGTCCGACGATCATCTTCTGGATCTCCGCAGTTCCTTCACCGATGAGCAGCATCGGGGCCTCGCGGTAGAGGCGCTCGATCTCGTACTCCTTGGAGAAGCCGTAGCCGCCGTGGATGCGGAACGCGTCCTCGACGACCTCCTTGCAGTACTCGGAGGCGAGGTACTTGGCCATGCCGGCCTCGAGGTCGTTGCGCTCGCCGCTGTCCTTCTTGCGGGCGGCCATGACCATCATCTGGTGGGCGGCCTCGACCTTGGTGGCCATCTCGGCGAGCTTGAACTGGATCGCCTGGTGCTCGGCGATCTTCTTGCCGAAGGTGGAGCGCTGCTGGGCGTAGGAGATGCCGAGCTCGAAGGCGCGGCGGGCGACGCCGCAGCCGCGGGCGGCGACGTTGACGCGGCCGACCTCGACGCCGTCCATCATCTGGTAGAAGCCCTTGCCGGGGACGCCGCCGAGGATGCGGTCCGCCGGGATGCGGACGTCCTGGAGGACGAGCTCGGTGGTGTCGACGCCCTTGTAGCCCATCTTCTCGATCTTCCCGGGCACGGTGAGGCCGGGGACGGTCGGGTTCGGGCCGAAGCCGGCCGTCTTCTCGATCAGGAAGGTGGTCATGTTCTTGTACGGGGTGTTGCCGCCCTCGTCGGTCTTGCACAGGACCGCGACGAGGGTGGAGGTGCCGCCGTTGGTGAGCCACATCTTCTGGCCGTTGAGGACGTAGTGGTCGCCGTCCTTGACGCCCTTCGTGGAAATGGCCGAAACGTCGGAGCCGAGGCCGGGCTCGGACATCGAGAAGGCGCCGCGGATCTCGCCGGCGGCCATCTTCGGCAGGAAGTAGTCCTTCTGCTCCTGGGTGCCGTGGGCGTTGATCATGTGCGCCACGATGAAGTGGGTGTTGACGATGCCGGACACCGACATCCAGCCGCGGGCGATCTCCTCGACCACCAGGGCGTAGGTGAGCAGCGACTCGCCGAGGCCGCCGTACTCCTCGGGGATGGTGAGCCCGAAGAGGCCGAGCTGCTTCATGCCCTCGACGATGGCGGTCGGGTACTCGTCCTTGTGCTCCAGCTCGGTCGCGACCGGAATGATCTCCTTGTCGACGAAATCCCGCACGGTGGCGAGGATGTCCCGCTGGATCTCGGTGAGGCCGTCGGTCTGTGCGAGGCGTCCCATCGTGCGGCTCCGAAAAGGTCTAAGAGGGCGGGGGGGGGGGGATTGCGGGGGCCCTGCCGGCGTGGCTGCGGCAGCAGGGCCCCCGTTACCGGGTGGGGCTCGGCCGATGACGGCGGCCTGCCCGTCCGGGGTCTCCGGGGTGGGAGGGGTCAGGAGAGCGGGGTGGGGCGGCCGGGCTGCTCGCCGCCGCGCTCCTTGATGTACGTCTCGGTCGGCACCATCACCTTGCGGCGGAAGATGCAGACGACCGTGCCGTCCTGCTTGTAGCCCTTGGTCTCGACGTAGACGATGCCGCGGTCGTTCTTGGACTTGGACGGCCACTTGTCGAGGACGGTGGTCTCGCCGTAGATGGTGTCGCCGTGGAAGGTCGGCGCGATGTGCCGCAGCGACTCGATCTCCAGGTTGGCGATCGCCTTGCCGGAGACGTCCGGGACGGACATGCCGAGCAGCAGCGAGTAGATGTAGTTGCCCACCACGACGTTCTTGCCGAAGTCGGTCGTCTTCTCGGCGTAGTTGACGTCCATGTGCAGCGGGTGGTGGTTCATGGTGAGCAGACAGAACAGGTGGTCGTCGTACTCGGTGACGGTCTTGCCGGGCCAGTGCTTGTAGACCGCGCCGACCTCGAACTCCTCGTAGGTGCGTCCGAACTGCATCTGGGTCACGCCTCCGGGATCTCGAACTTGGTGGTGCGCTGCATGCCGGCGGCCCGGCCCTTGCCGGCGATGACCAGGGCCATCTTGCGGCTGGCCTCGTCGATCATCTCGTCGCCGAGCATCGCGGAGCCCTTGGCGCCGCCGGCCTCGGAGGTGCAGTAGTCGTAGGCGTCGAGGATCAGCTCGGCGTGGTCGTAGTCCTCCTGCGAGGGCGAGAAGAGCTCGTTCGCGGCGGCGACCTGGTCCGGGTGGAGCACCCACTTGCCGTCGAAGCCGAGCGCGGCGGAGCGGCCGGCGACCTCGCGGTAGCCCTCGGCGTTGCGGATCTGGAGGTACGGGCCGTCGATCGCCTGGAGGTCGTTGGCGCGGGCGGCCATCAGGATCCGCATCAGGATGTAGTGGTAGGCGTCGGCCGGGTAGCCGGGCGGCTGCTCGCCGACCACCAGCGACTTCATGTTGATGGAGGCCATGAAGTCGGCGGGGCCGAAGATGATGGTCTCCAGCCGGGGCGAGGCCTCGGCGATCGCGTCGACGTTGATCAGGCCCTTGGCGTTCTCGATCTGCGCCTCGATGCCGATCTTGCCGACCTCGAAGCCCATGGTCTTCTCGATCTGGGTGAGCAGCAGGTCGAGGGCCTTGACCTGCTCGGCGTCCTGGACCTTCGGCAGCATGATGCAGTCGAGGTTCGGGCCGGCGCCCTCGACGACGGTGATCACGTCGCGGTAGGTCCAGTGGGTGGTCCAGTCGTTGACCCGGACGACCTTGGTCTTGTTGCCCCAGTCGCCGTTGTTCAGCGCGTCGACGATGTTGTGGCGGGCGCTCTCCTTGACCAGCGGGGCGCAGGCGTCCTCCAGGTCGAGGAAGACCTGGTCGGCCGGCAGGCCCTGGGCCTTCTCCAGGAAGCGCGGGTTGCTGCCCGGTACGGCGAGGCAGGAGCGGCGCGGGCGAAGACGGTTCACGTTGCTCATGAGGGTGGTTCTGTCCTTCCCAGTGGTCAGCTGGTGGTCGCGGGTGCGGGCGTCCAGGGCTGGAGCTTGTTGGCCAGCCGGATCTCGTCCACGATCCGGCCGATGATGGTGGTGATGCCGAAGTCCTTCGGGGTGAACACGGCGGCGACGCCGGCGGCCTTGAGGGCCTCGCCGTCCGCTGCCGGGATGATGCCACCCACGATCACCGGGACATCCTGCACCCCGGTCCGGCGCAGTCGCTGCAGAACGTCCGGAACCAGCTCGGAGTGGGCGCCGGAGAGGATCGACAGGCCCACGCAGTGGACGTCCTCCGCGACGGCGGCGGAGACGATCTGTTCGGGGGTCAGCCGGATGCCCTGGTACACCACCTCGAACCCGGCGTCGCGGGCCCGTACGGCGATCTGCTCGGCGCCGTTGGAGTGGCCGTCCAGGCCGGGCTTGCCGACCAGCAGGCGCAGCTTGCCGGCGCCCAGCTCCTCGGCGGTGGCGGCGACCGCGGCGCGGACCTGGGCGAGTTCGCCGCCGGGCTCGGCGGCCACCGCGACCGGGGCACCGCCGACGCCGGTGGGCGCGCGGTACTCGCCGAAGACCTCGCGCAGGGCGAAGGCCCACTCGCCGGTGGTGACGCCGGCCCGGGCGCAGGCGAGCGTGGCCGGCATCAGGTTGGCCTCGGTGGCGGCGACGGCCTTGAGCTCGGCCAGCGACTCCTGGGCGGCGGCCTCGTCGCGCTCGCCGCGCCAGGCCTCCAGGGCGGCGAGCACGGACTGCTCGGAGGCCGGGTCGACCACCATGATGGCGGTGTCGAGGTCGGCCGTGAGCGGGCTCTCCTCGGTGGTGTCGAAGCAGTTGACGCCGACGATCTTGTCCTCGCCGGACTCGATCCGGGCCCGGCGGGCGGCGTGCGAGGCGACCAGGTTGGACTTCAGGTAGCCGGACTCGACGGCCGGGATGACCCCGCCCATCTCCAGCACCTTGGCGATCTCCGCCTCGGCGCCGGCCAGCAGCGCCTCGGTCTTGGCCTCGATCACCTGGGAGCCGTTGAAGATGTCGCCGTACTCCAGCAGGTCCGACTCGTAGGCGAGCACCTGCTGGATCCGCAGCGACCACTGCTGGTCCCAGGGCCGGGGCAGGCCGAGCGCCTCGTTCCAGGCGGGCAGCTGGACGGCACGCGCACGGGCGTCCTTGGAGAGCGTGACGGCCAGCATCTCCAGCACGATCCGCTGGACGTTGTTCTCCGGCTGGGCCTCGGTCAGGCCGAGGGAGTTGACCTGCACGCCGTAGCGGAAGCGGCGCTGCTTCGGGTCCTGGACGCCGTAGCGCTCCAGGGTGACCTTCTCCCAGAGCCGGGCGAAGGCGCGCATCTTGCACATCTCCTCGACGAAGCGCACCCCGGCGTTCACGAAGAAGGAGATCCGGGCGACGACCTCGCCCATCCGCTCGGCGGGCACCTGGCCGGAGTCGCGGACGGCGTCGAGCACCGAGATGGCGGTGCACATCGCGTACGCGATCTCCTGGACGGGCGTGGCCCCGGCCTCCTGGAGGTGGTAGCTGCAGATGTTGATCGGGTTCCACTTGGGGATGTTGCCGACCGTGTAGGCGATCATGTCGGTGATCAGGCGCACCGACGGGCCGGGCGGGAACACGTGCGTCCCGCGCGACAGGTACTCCTTGACGATGTCGTTCTGGGTGGTGCCGGTGAGCTTGGCGATGTCGGCGCCCTGCTCCTCGGCGACCACCTGGTAGAGCGCCAGCAGCCACATCGCGGTGGCGTTGATCGTCATGGAGGTGTTGGTCTGTTCGAGCGGGATGCCGTCGAACAGGGTGCGCATGTCGCCGACGTGGCCGACCGGGACGCCGACCCGGCCCACCTCGCCGCGGGCGAGGATGTGGTCGGAGTCGTAGCCGGTCTGGGTCGGCAGGTCGAAGGCGACGGACAGGCCGGTCTGGCCCTTCGCCAGGTTCCGCCGGTAGAGCGCGTTGGAGTCGCTCGCGGTGGAGTGCCCGGCGTAGGTGCGCATCAGCCAGGGCCGGTCGCGCTTCTGGGGTTCGGTCATCGGGGTCGTCCTCAGACGTTCCGGAAGCGGTTGATGGCGTCGATGTGCTGGGCGCGGAACTCCGCGTCGCGCACGCCGAGGCCCTCCTCGGGGGCCAGGCAGAGCACGCCGACCTTGCCCTGGTGCTTGTTGTGGTGCACGTCGAGGGCGGCCTGGCCGGTCTCCTCCAGGGAGTAGACCTTCGACAGGGTCGGGTGGATCTTGCCCTTGGCGATCAGGCGGTTGGCCTCGAACGCCTCGCGGTAGTTGGCGAAGTGCGAGCCGACGATGCGCTTCAGCGACATCCACAGGTAGCGGTTGTCGTACTGGTGCATGTAGCCGGAGGTGGAGGCGCAGGTGACGATGGTGCCGCCCTTGCGGGTGACGTACACCGAGGCGCCGAAGGTCTCGCGGCCCGGGTGCTCGAAGACGATGTCGACGTCCTCGCCGCCGGTGAACTCGCGGATCTTGCTGCCCAGGCGCTTCCACTCGCGCGGGTCCTGGTTGTTCTCGTCCTTCCAGAACCTGTAACCCTCGGCGGAGCGGTCGATGATCGCCTCGGCGCCCATGGCGCGGCAGATCTCGGCCTTCTGGTCGTTGGAGACCACGCAGATCGGGGTGGCGCCGCCGGCCAGCGCGTACTGGGTGGCGTACGAGCCGAGGCCGCCGCTGGCGCCCCAGATCAGCACGTTGTCGCCCTGCTTCATGCCGGCGCCGTTGCGGGAGACCAGCTGACGGTAGGCGGTGGAGTTGACCAGGCCCGGGGAGGCGGCCTCCTCCCAGGTGAGGTGCTTCGGCTTGGGCAGCAGCTGGTTGGTCTTGACCAGTGCGAGCTGGGCCAGGCCGCCGAAGTTGGTCTCGAAGCCCCAGATGCGCTGCTCCGGGTCCATCATCGTGTCGTTGTGGCCGTCCGGGGACTCCAGCTCGACCGAAAGGCAGTGCGCGACGACCTCGTCGCCCGGCTTCCAGGCGTTCACGCCGGCGCCGGTGCGCAGCACCACGCCCGCGAGGTCGGAGCCGACGACGTGGTACGGCAGGTCGTGGCGCTTGGTCAGCGGCGACAGCCGTCCGTACCGCTCCAGGAAGCCGAAGGTGGAGACCGGCTCGAAGATCGAGCTCCAGACGGTGTTGTAGTTCACCGCGCTGGCCATGACGGCGACCAGGGCCTCGCCCGGGCCGAGCTCGGGCAGGGCGACGTCGTCGAGGTGGAGGGACTTCCGGGGGTCCTTGTCGCGGCTGTCGAGCCCCGCGAACATCTGCTCCTCGTCCTTGTGGAGCGTCACGGCCCGGTAGGACTCGGGGAGCTTGATGGCGGCGAAGTCCTCCGACGTGGCGTCGTTGCTGAGGATCGCGTCGAGGATTTCCTGCATGGCTGCCTCCGAAGGCGTACCTGTGTGAGGGGCACAGGGCGTCTGGGGGAGCCGGGAGCGGACACCGGCTTCGCTGAGGTGGGTGGTGGGCGGGTCAGGCTTTGTGCCCGGGGGTGGACCGGGCGGACTGGCACTGCTCCCGGGGTGTGGGAACGCCGGACGACGGCGCGCCGAGGTGGGGAGCCGCGGCGCCGCTGACTGGTGAGTAACAAGGTAATGGCACCCTGTGCCACTCGTAAAGACACCCGGTGTCAGGAATTTCGGAGCCCTGGAACGGCCCGTGACGCGCGTTGAACGGGCATGCCAAGGGCCCGTGCCGAGTGTTCGGCACGGGCCCTGGATACTGCTCTGACCTGCGGAAATCCTGGGTTCAGGACTCCCTGGCGCCGCTCAGCGCGGCCCGGATGCTGTCCACCACCACGTCCAGCGGGGCGTCCGTCCGGGCGACTGTGATGAGTACCTCACCTCCGGGGCTGGCACTCAGTGCGCTCTCCGCCACGGCATTCCCGAGCACCCCACTGGCACCGGGTGCCACCAGGGAGCCCCGGCGTCTGGCACCCGGCTCGCTGGCGGCCCAGAAGGTCCGCCGGATCACCTCGAAGGAGTGGTCCAGCTGCGCCTCCACGTCCCCCCGCCCGCCGGCCCGCAGCCAGCGCCGCAGCACGTGGTTGTGGGCCGCGACGACCGCCGCCGCCGACACCTCGGCCAGCATCGAGTCGTCCTCGCCGGCCCGCTGCCAGCCCTGGGGGATCGGCTCGCCGGTGTCGAACCGGCCCAGCAGGTACCGGGTGAACAGCCGCTCGTACCGGGCCACCACGGCGATCTCGCGCTCGCGCAGCGCCGGGACCTGGCGGATCAGCTGGTACCGCGCGACCGACACCCCCGGGGTGGAGGCGTACATCCGCAGCACCTCCTTGATGCCGCGGCAGACCACGTCCAGCGGGTGCTCCTCGGGCTCGGCGCTGGCCAGCAGGTCGGCCACCCGGACGAGGGTGTCGTCGTGGTCCGGGAAGATCGCCTCCTCCTTGGACCGGAAGTACCGGAAGAAGGTGCGCCGGGCCACGCCCGCGGCGGCCGCGATCTGGTCGACCGTGGTCTCCTCGTAGCCCTGCGAGGCGAACAGCTCCATCGCGGCCGTGGCCAGGTCCTGGCGCATCTGCTGGCGCTGGGCCGCCGCCCGGCGGCTGCCCGGCCCGGCGTCCGGCGCGGCGCCCGCGGCCGGCGGGGCCGTCCGGTCGGCGCCGCGCGCTGCGGCGGAGTGCTGCGGGGAGGCTGACTGAACCCGATCCATGTCCGGAACGCTACACGGCCCCGGCGGTGCGGCCGCGGCCCTTCCCCGGCGCACCGGGGTGACCGGGCCGGTCACGGCCGGTCGGGGCCAGCGCGCGGACACCGTTCCCGGGTTCCAGCCCGGCCGGGACTGGCCGGCCCCGTACGGCGCCGCCCCGCGCGCGGCGGCGCCCCCGGTCGGCGGCGTGGTCACCGGCGCGCGTGGTCGCGGAAGCCGCGGCCGGTCTTGCGGCCCAGGCAGCCGGCCGCGACCAGGTGCTCCAGCAGCGGCGCGGCGGCCAGGCCCGGCTCGCGGAACTCCTGGTGCAGCACCTGCTCGATGGTCAGCGAGACGTCCAGGCCGACCACGTCCAGCAGCTCGAACGGGCCCATCGGGTAGCCGCAGCCCAGCTTCATCGCGGTGTCGATGTCGTCCACCGTCGCGTAGTGCTCCTGGAGCATCCGGACCGCGTCGTTCAGGTAGGGGAAGAGCAGCGCGTTGACGATGAAGCCGGCCCGGTCGCCGCACTCCACCGGGTGCTTGCGGACCTTCGCGGTCAGCTCCAGCACGGTCGCGGTGACGTCCGGCGCGGTCAGCACGGTGGAGACCACCTCGACCAGCTTCATGGCCGGCGCCGGGTTGAAGAAGTGCATGCCGATCACGTCCTGCGGCCGCGAGGTGGCGGTCGCGCAGCTGATCACCGGCAGCGAGGAGGTGGTGGTGGCGAGCACCGCGCCCGGCTTGACGATCTTGTCCAGGGTGGCGAACAGCTCCCGCTTGACCGCCAGGTCCTCGGCCACCGCCTCGACCACCAGGTCGACCTCGGCCAGCTCGGCGTACTGGCCGACCGGGGTGACCAGGGCCAGTGCGGCGTCCCGCTGCTCCTCGGTCATCCGGCCCTTGGCCACCGAGCGCTCCAGCGACTTCGCCAGCTGCGTCTTGGCCTTCTCGGCCTTCTCCTGGCTGCGGGCCGCCAGCAGCACCGGCAGGCCGGCCTTGGCGAACACCTCGGCGATGCCGGTCGCCATGGTGCCCGAGCCGCAGACGCCGACCGAGCCGATCGTGCGGCCCGGCACCTTCGGCTGCGCCGGGCCGGTGGCCGCGTCCACGGCCTTGGACGAGCCGGGCGCCTCGTAGGTGTAGAAGCCGCGGCCCGACTTGCGGCCCAGCAGCCCGGCCGAGACCAGCTGGCCGAGGATCGGGGCGGGCGCGTGCAGGCGGTCCCGGGACTGCTCGTACATCGCCTCCAGGACGGTCCGGGCGGTGTCCACGCCGATCAGGTCGAGCAGCGCCAGCGGGCCCATCGGCAGGCCGCAGCCGAGCCGCATCGCGGCGTCGATGTCCTCCCGGGAGGCGTACTTGGACTCGTACATCGCGGCGGCCTGGTTCAGGTAGGCGAACAGCAGGCCGTTCACCACGAAGCCGGCCCGGTCGCCGGCCGCGACCGGCTCCTTGCCGAGCGCCCGGGCGAACGCGGCGGCGTCCTCGGCGACCTGGGGGGCGGTCAGCACGGTGCGGACCACCTCGACCAGCTTCATGGTGTGCACCGGGTTGAAGAAGTGCAGGCCGAGCACCCGGTCCGGGCGGGCGGTCGCGGCGGCGATCCGGGTCACCGACAGCGCGGTGGTGCCGGTGGCCAGGACGGTCTCGGCCGGGCAGATCCGGTCCAGCTCGGCGAACACCTCCCGCTTCAGCTCCAGCTGCTCGGGCAGCTCCTCGATCACCAGGTCCGCCGCGGCGGCGGCGTCCAGCTCGTGCCCGACCGAGATCAGCGCCAGCAGCGCGCCGCGCTCCTCGGCGGTGAGTCGCTCCCGGTCGACGGCGTGCGCGGTGGCCTCCTCGATCCGGGCCAGCGCCCGGGCGGCCGAGTCCTCGGTGGCCTCGATGCCGATCACCCGGCGGCCGCTCTTGGCGACCGCCACCGCGACACCGGCACCCATCGTGCCGAGGCCGACCACGGCGACCGTGGGGAAGGGACGCTCCATCAGAACTCCTTGAGTGGGGACCGCCGGCTGAGCCGGCAGGGAAGTCGCATCGGCGCGGAACGCCGCGGCCTTCTTGTACGATCGAGCCCTGCGATAGCACCGGGCAGGGCTTGTCCGGGGCCAGCCGTCAGGCTGGCTTGAAGCCCCACGGCTTCGGCCGTTGGGGAGGAGTCACTGTCCTGATTCCTAGTCAGTCATGACAGTTCGCGCCCTCTGGTGGGCGCCTCGCCGCCCCCGTGCACCGGGGGCGGCCGCCGTTGGAGGCGGAGCTTCCCGCAGGGCTTGGGGTGGCGATCGCGGCCCAGCCTGCTGGCCGCCGGTCCGCTCCGGACGGGTTGCAGGTGTGCCGTGGTGCTCAGATGCTCAAAGCGACTCTGATACGAGGGGAGAACCCGGCCCGCCGCGGTTCGCGGCACCGGCCGGTGAAGGCACCGCGCGAGCGCCGAAGACACGGCGACCGCGGCCCCGTCGGTGCGGCTCCCGAAGCCCGACGGTGGTGCGTGCGGCCACTGTAGCGAAGCTACTCGCCGGTAGGAAGAGGTCGCGGCCGGAAAACCGTTCGAGCTCCGGGGCCGGGTGTCGCTAGGGTGAGCGACGCGGGGGCGGCTCCGCGGCGTGCTTCCTTCTCCTCATTTCTTCCAATGAATCCGAGTGCGCCCACTCTCCGCCCCCGCTTCGTCGTATCCACCGGGGGAACCGCCATGAAGAAGCCGAGCGTCGTCGTGCCCGAGACCGGCCTGGACGCCTACCTGTTGCGCTGCCACGGGGCCGTCCTGGTCGACGCCGGGGCCGCAGCCGGGGAGCCGGACCCGTGGACGGCCCAGGGCCTGGTCGCCCTGGAGGCCGACCTGGTCCAGCGCGGCTACCTGCTGACCCGCGACCTGCGGGCCGCGCTCGGACGGCTGCGCCCCGCCGCCCTGGCCGAGACCGGCCTCCGCCTGCTGGCCGGGATCGACGCGCTGCTCGGCGCCGACCGCCGCCACCAGCCGCTGTTCCGCCGCTTCCCCGACGGTGTGCCCGCGCACGCGCACACCACCTACTCCACGCTGATCCGCGGCTTCCTGCTCAACCAGGCCAGCCAGATCTGCCTGCTCTGCGAGCGCGACAGCCTGACGGCCGGGATCGGCGCGCTGGCCCCGTGCGCGCACCTGCTCTGCGGCGACTGCTACGCGGGCCTGGTCGAGGACGGCGGCGGCCGCAGCTGCCCGTGCTGCCGCGTCCCGCTGGCGCCGGAGGGCTACCTGACCGTCGACACCAAGGGCGCCCGCAACGCCGCCCGCGACCGGCCGGTCGGCCAGGTGCTGCGGCCGCTGCGGCTGGCCGGGGCCCACGACCCGGCCGAGCTCGCCGCCACCGCGCTGGCCGCCCTGCTCGGCCGCCGCACCCCGCTCAGCCCGCAGGACCGCGAGGACCTCGCCCTGCTGCTCGACCACGCCCCGGCCGACCCGGCCGGCTGGCTGCCCGCCGAGATCCCGGTCCGGGAGACCCGCGCCACCGTCCTGGCCGCGCTGCTGCGCCGGGACCGGGAGAGCGCCGCCCCGCTGCTCGCCGAGCACCTGACCACCGCCACCGACGTGCTGCGGCTGCTCTGGGCGTGGTCCGGCGCCGAGCCCGACCTGCTGCCCGACACCGCCCGCGGGCTCCGGCTGCGCAACCTCCCGCGCCCGCTGCGGCGCGAACTCCTCGCGATCCTGGACGCCCTGCCGGTCGGCACCCTCGCCGAGGACCTGCGCCGCCACCGCGCCGCCTGGCTGCGGGCCGGCGAACTGCTGCACCCGTACGAGCACCGGGAGCGCTTCCCGTACGCGGCGGCCGCCTTCGCGGTGGTCCGGCAGAGCGACCTCGACCTGCACGGCCTGGGCCCCGAGCTGCGTGCCGCGCCCGCCCCGCTGCGGGTCTCCGAGACCCCGGCCGGCCACACCCGGCTGGTGGTGACGACCTTCGCCGCCCAGGTCGAGCACGCCCTCGACCAGGGCGACCTGCCGGCCGCCGTCCGACTGCTGGCCCGCCGCCCCGGCGAGCTGGTGCGCCGACTGCACCACCTGCTGCGGGTGCACGCCACCTGGTCCCCGGGCGAGCCGCTGCCCGCCGCCCTGGCCGAGGAGCTGCCGGGCGTCCTGCGCGCGGTCGCGCCCGGCCCGCTGCTCGGCGCGTACGGGCGGCTGCGCGCCGCGCGCGAGCTCGGCGAGCGCCGGCTGTACTTCCCGCGCGGCCGGGTCGCCTCGGCGCACGCCCGCAACGACTGGGGCGCGCCCGTCCCGGCCGCGCTGAGCGCCCCGGTGGTCGCCCTGATCGAGGCCGAGCTGCTGCGCCGGGCCGGGCAGTCCGGGCGGTACGAGCTCGCCGTGCTGGACGCCGGGCTGGCCGACCTGGTGGTCCCGTTCGCCGAGCGGGCCAGTGCCAAGACACTGGTCGCCGTCCCGCGCGGCAGCGTGCAGCGGCTGCCGGACGGGCAGCGGTTGCGGCTCTTCGTGCACTGGATGCAGCGCCAGCACCAGCGGGTGGACCTCGACCTGTCGGTGGCGTTCTACGACGACCAGTGGCGCTTCACCGACCTGTGCGACTACACCCGGCTGGTCAGCGGGGCGCGGGCCGCCGTCCACTCCGGCGACTTCACCACCGCCCCGCCGCCGCACGGCGCCACCGAGTTCGTCGACCTCGACCTGCCCGCGCTGGCCGAGGCCGGCGCCCGCTACGCGGTCGTGGTGGTGTTCAGCTACAACGACGTGGCCTTCGAGGACCTCACCGACGCCTTCGCCGGGTTCATGACCCTGGACCCGGCCGAGGCGGCCGGCCGGCGCAAGGGGAGCTTCCACGCCCGGGACGTCCGCCAGCGGCTCGACCTCGCCGGGGACGCCCGGATCTGCGTCCCGCTGATCGTCGACCTGACCCAGCGCGAGTACACCTGGACCGACCTCAACGTCGGCGCGGTGGCCGGCTTCCACAACGTGTGGCGGCACCGGGACGAGATCGGTGCGCTGGCCTCGGACGTCACGGCGTACTTCGCCGGCGGCTCCCGGGCGACCCTGTGGGACCTCGCCTGCGCCACCGCCGCCGCCACCACCGACGAGGTGCTGGTCCGCAGCTGGACCGGCCGCGGGCTGGACGCCTACCGCCGGGGCGCCGACGAGCCGGTGGCGGACTTCGCCGAGCGGCTGCGCGCCCGGCACGAGCCGGACGGGAGCACCGAGCTGGCACCGGACGACACCGCCCGCCGGATCACCGAACGCCTCACCGGCACCCGGGCGTTCACGGCGCTGGTGCACGCCGACCCGCCCGCCCCGGCCGGCGTCTCCGGGACGGCGTACCGGCTCTACCCGGGCCCGCTGGACGCCGCGCCGGACGCCCTGGAGCGGATCACCGCCGGGGAGCTGGTGGCCCGGTTCGCCCCGAACGGGTGAACGGACGTACGGGCGTCCGGTCGGACCACCCGATAGGGGAGTTACAGGGCCCCGGTGGGAGGGGCAGCATGGGGATATGACCACTGGAACCGTCGCCGCAGGCCCCACCGCCTCCGCCCCGGGCCCGGCCGGGCCGGTCGGCCCGGGCGGCCGGCCCGCCGCCGTCGCGCTGCCCCCGCGGGCCGAGCGCGCCGAGCGGGCCGAGCAGGCCGCCGACCGGCTGCGCACGGCCGCGGTCGATGCGGTGGCCGTCACCTGGGTGGACAACGCCGGCATCGCCCGGGTCAAGGCCGTCCCGCTGGGCGGCCTGGTGCACGCCGCCGAGTGGGGCATCGGCGCCGCGCCCTGCTTCGACGTGTTCCTCGCCGACGACGCGATCACCACCAGCCCGATCATCGGCGGCCCCACCGGGGACCTGCGGCTCTACCCCGACGTCGAGCGCGCCGTCCCGCTGGCCGCCCAGCCCGGCTGGGCCTGGGCGCCGGGGGAGCGGCACACCCAGGAGGGCGCCCCGCACCCGGGCTGCCAGCGGCTCTTCGCCCGCCGGATGGAGGCCGCGGCGGCCGCCCGCGGGCTGAGCCTGAAGGCCGGCATCGAGGTCGAGTGGGTGGTCGCCCTCGCCGGGGCGCCGCAGGACGAGCCGCTGTACCCGACGCACGGCCCGGCCTACGGCATGCACCGGCTGACCGACCTCTCCGACTACCTGCGGGACGTCCTGCGCGGCCTCGGCGAGCAGGGGCTGACCGTCCTGCAGATCCACCCCGAGTACGCCCCGGGCCAGTTCGAGGTCTCGGTCGCCCCGGAGGGCCCGGTCGGCGCCGCCGACACCTCCGTGCTGGTCCGGCACACCATCCGGGCCGTCTCCTCCCGGCACGGCCTGCGGGCCTCCTTCGCCCCCGTGGTGGAGGCCGGCGCGGTCGGCAACGGCGGGCACCTCCACCTGAGCCTCTGGCGGGACGGGCACAACCTCGGCCGGGGCGGTCCCGGGCCGCACGGCCTGACCGCCGAGGCCGAGGGCTTCCTCGCCGGGGTGCTCGGCGCGCTGCCCGAGCTGCTGGTGCTGGGCTGCTCCAGCCCGGCCGGGTACCTGCGCCTGGTGCCCTCGCACTGGGCCGGCGCCTACCAGTGCTGGGGCCTGGAGAACCGGGAGGCCGCGCTGCGCCTGGTGACCGGCTCCACGGGGGAGCGCAGCTCCGCGGCGAACGCCGAGGTCAAGTGCTTCGACCCGAGCGCCAACCCGTACCTCGCGGTCGGCGGGGTGATCGCCGCCGGTCTCGCCGGTCTCGACCAACGCCTGGCGCTGCCACCGGAGTTCACCGGTGATCCGGCGGCCGCCGCGCCCGGCACGGTGCCCCGGCTGCCGCAGGGCCCGGCCGAGGCGCTGGCCGCCTACGAGCGCTCGGCGGTGCTGCGAGAGGCGCTCGGCGAGCCGTTGTACGAGGCGGTGCTGGCGGTCCGCCGGGCCGAGGGCGAGCAGTACGCCGCGGCCACCCCCGAGCAACTGGTCGCGGCCACCCGCTGGAGGTTCTGAGCGGTGCCCTGGCTGGACGTCCCCGCGCTGGTCGACCACCACTGCCACAGCGTGGTGGCGGCCGAGCTGGCGGACGACGTCCTGGCCGGGCTGCTCACCGAGTCCGACCGCCCGCCCGCGCCCGGCACCTCGCCGTTCGACAGCGCGCTCGGCCTGGCCGTCCGGCGCTGGTGCCCGCCCGCGCTCGGCCTGCCCGCGCACGCCCCGGCCGCCGACTACCTGGCCCGGCGGCGCGAGCTCGGCGCCGCCGAGGCCACCCGCCGGCTGCTGGCGGCCGCCGCGCTGGACACCTGCCTGGTGGACACCGGCCTGACCGCCGCCGGGGGCCGCCCGCTGCTGCCGCTCACCGAACTGGCCGAGGCCGCCGGGGCGGTGGTGCGCGAGGTGGTCCGGCTGGAGACGGTCGCCGAGGCGGTCACGGCGACGGCCGGGGACTGGCCGTACGCCGTCGGCGAGGCACTGGCGGAGGCCGCCACCGGGGCGGTCGCGGTCAAGTCGGTGCTCGCCTACCGGCACGGCCTGGCCGTCCCCGCCGAACGGCCCGCGCTGTCGGCGGTGGTGGCGGCCGCGGGCGCCCGACAGCGTGCCGGGCACGGCCGGCTGACCGATCCGGTGCTGCTGCACCACCTGCTCTGGACGGCCGTGGACGTCTGCGCCGGGCTCGGCCTGCCGCTCCAACTCCACACCGGCTTCGGCGATCCGGACCTCACGCTGCACCTGGCCGACCCGTCGCTGCTGAGCGGCTTCGTGCGTGCGGCCGAGCCGAGCGGTGTCCCGCTGGTGCTGCTGCACGGCTATCCGTACCACCGTCAGGCGGCCTGGCTGGCCCAGGCGTTCCCGACGGTGTACACCGACCTCGGGCTGACGGCCGCCTACACCGGGCCGCGGGTTTCTGCGGTGCTGGGGGAGATGCTGGAGCTGGCACCGTTCGGCAAGCTGCTGTTCTCCACCGACGCGTACGGGCTGCCCGAACTGTACCTGGTGGGCGCGGCCCAGTTCCGCCACGGGCTGGGCGGGCTGCTGGCAGACTGGCAGGCCGACGGCGCCTGTTCGGCGGCCGACGCGCAGCGTCTGGCGCGGTGGGTCGCGGCCGAGAATGCGCGGCGGCTGTACGCCCTATAGCTCGTCGGCTAACCATCACTTTTTAACAATACTTCGGCACTTTCATGCTGTTGACCTGCGGAGTCCAGCCTTCCACTGTTGATTGAGTTGTGACGATTAGATGACTACCTCTTGCGCATCTAATCGGATATTCATTAGCGTCCCGATCATTACATTGCGCCTGCACCTGCCACATCGCAGCTGCTGCATGACGACTCGGGAGGGCCAACCCCTATGAGAGTTTCCCGGATCAGCCGGACCCGGTACGCGGCGGTGGGCCTCGTGCTCGCCACCGCCGGCGCCCTCGCGCTGCCGGCCGGCACCGCCGTCGCGGCCCCCACGGCCGACTCGACGACCGGTCCGCTGCTCAGCTACGTGGTCAACACCAAGGCCAACCACGGCCAGGTGCAGAAGGTCGAGAAGGCGATCACCAGCCTCGGTGGCTCGGTGGTGTACTCGTACGAGCAGATCGGCGTCGTCATCGCCCGCTCGAACGACACCAAGTTCGCCGAGAAGCTGCGTCTCGCCAAGGGCGTCGACTCGGTCGGCCAGAGCCGCACCAAGGGCATCACCGCCGCCGACTCGCAGAAGGCCGAGGTCGCCGCCGAGCCGACCGCCGCGCCCGCCCCCGGCCAGGAGCCCTACGAGGCCAACCAGTGGGACATGCGTCAGATCGGTGTCGACAAGGCGCACAAGCTGTCCCTGGGCAGCCGCAACGTCACCGTCGGCGTGCTGGACTCCGGCATCGACGGGACCCACGAGGACCTGGCCGCCAACGTGGACGCCTCGCAGTCGGTCTCCTGCATCGAGGGCGGCAAGCCCAACACCGCCTGGGCCGCCTGGCAGCCGGGCCCCGACGGTGACCACGGCACCCACGTCGCCGGCACCATTGCCGCCGCCAAGAACGGCAAGGGCATCGTCGGCGTCGCCCCGAACGTCAAGCTGGCCGCGGTCAAGGTCGTCGACGACGCCGGCATGATCTACCCGGAGTACGCGATCTGCGGCTTCGTGTGGGCCGGCGAGCACCAGTTCAAGGTGACCAACAACAGCTACTACGTCGACCCGTGGATGTTCAACTGCCCGAACGACAAGGACCAGGCGGCCATCGGCGACGCCGTCCGCAAGGCGGTTGAGTTCTCGCAGCGCAAGGGCGTCCTGAACGTCGCCGCCGCGGGCAACGAGAACCTCGACCTCGCCCACAAGACGGTCGACGTCAGCAGCCCGGACGACACCACCAAGACCACCCGCCCGGTCACCAACGACTGCCTGTCGCTGCCGACCGAGCTGCCGGGCGTCATCGCCGTCTCCTCGGTGGGTGTCAACGGCGACAAGGCCTACTACTCCAGCTACGGCAAGGGCGTCGTCGCCGTCGCCGCGCCGGGTGGCGACCGCCGCTACCAGATCCCGGACACCCCGGACAAGAACGGCCGCATCCTGTCGACCATCCCGGGCGGCAAGTACGGCTACATGCAGGGCACCTCGATGGCCACCCCGCACACCACCGGTGTGGTCGCGCTGCTCGCCAGCACCTTCCCGTGGGCCAGCCCGGACGAGCTGACCGAGATGCTGACCAGCCAGGCCGAGTCGCACCCGTGCCCGGCCGCCCCGTTCAACCCGGGCGGTGCCGGTGACTGGAAGGCCACCTGTGAGGGCGGCGCGGACGACAACGGCTTCTACGGCGCGGGCATCATCAACGCCGAGAAGGCGGTCCAGTGGTGGCGCTGAGCCGCCGTCGCTGAGCGCCGGACGCTGAGCACCTGAGTGTTCGAGCACTGAACACCGAGCCGGGGAGCGGGACTTCGAGTCCCGCTCCCCGGCTCGTCTTCGGTTGAGCGTACGTACCCCCGCGCCGCGGCCTACTCGACGTGGCGCTCCCAGACCGTCTCCACCGACGGCTTGCCGTGCAGGTCCGGGACCTCCTGGAGCCAGGCGGGCCGGCCGGCCCGGGTCCGGGCCTCCCGCCGCCGCTCGGCCTCGCGCACCTGCTCGGGCGTGGCGAAGCCCTCCGGCAGCCACTGCTCGGAGAGCACCACCCGGGCGGCCAGGTGCGTGACGTACGCGTGCCGCACCGCGGCCACCGAGTCGAAGCCGGGCTCGCCGGCCAGCCACTCGTCCGGGACGAGCGCCAGCACCTCTTCCAGCAGTTCCACGGTGACCCGCGGGCCGAGCTCCTCGTCGGCCAGCCGGACGTCCGGCGCGCAGCCGCCGAGCGCGTGCGCGCTGAGGTCGTAGCGCCTGCCCACCGCCGCCTCGGCGGAGGACCAGCGGTGGTGGAAGATCAGCGCGGCGCCGTTGTCGATCAGCCAGAGCCGCCCGTGCCAGACCACCAGGTTGGGGTTGTGGACGGTGCGGTCGACGTTGCCGGTGAGCGCGTCCAGCCAGACCACCCGGCCGGCCTCGGCGGAGTCCACCGGGATCAGCCCGGGCCGGTAGTCCCGCGCGCCGGGCAGCAGGTCCATCCCGAGGTTGAGGCCGCCGCTGGCCTTGAGCATGTCCTGGATCTCGGTGTCGGGCTCGTCCGCCGCGACCGCCGGGTCGAAGTCCACCAGCCGCAGCTCCGGCACGCGCAGGCCGAGCCGCCGGGCGAGCTCGCCGACGATCACCTCCGCCACCAGCGCCTTGCGGCCCTGCGCGGCGCCGGTGAACTTGACCACGTACGTTCCCAGGTCGTCGGTCTCCACCACGCCGGGGACGGAACCCCCGGCCCGCAGCGGGTCGACGTAGCGCACTGCTGTCACCAGATCGAGCACACCGGCCACCTTAGAGCCTCCGGCAATTGGGGGGCAGCGTCGCGGGCCGATAGCTCTCGCCTGGACTGCGTTGTCGTCGGTCGCCGCAGCTCCGCTGCTACTCCCTCCTCCGCCTTGCCAGACTCGGCTCTCGCCCCGCTCCTTCACCCACCCCCCAATTGCCGGAGACTCTTAGCCTCCGGCCACCTCGCGGGCGTCGGCCAGTGCCTGCCGGACGGCCTCCGGGATGTCGGTGACCGGGAAGTGCGCCCGCCGCACCACCCGGTCCCGGTCCAGCACCAGCACCGCGCGCTTCAGCCGCAGGCCCTGGCCGACGTGGAAGGTGGGCAGCCGCAGCGCTGCCGCCAGCCGGACGTCCAGGTCGGACAGCAGCGGGAAGGGGATGTCCTCGGCGTCGGCGAACTCGCGCTGCTCGTCCGGCCGTTGGGTGGAGACTCCGCGCACCGCCAGGCCGTCCGCGCGGAACTCGGGGTAGGCCTCGCGGAACAGCCGGTTCTCCAGGGTGCAGCCCGCCGCGCCCGGGATGTCCAGCCAGCCGGGCGGCTGCGGGGCCGGCCGGCCGGGGCCGGGGTAGCAGAACAGCACGGTGGCGCCGGCCTCCCGGTCGACCGGGTCCAGTTCGCCGCCGGTGTGGGCGGGCAGCAGGAGTTCGGGCAGCCGGGTGCCGGGCAGGGCGGCGATCCGTGCGGCCTCGGCGCTGTCGGGCGCGGCCGAGCCGGAGAGCGAGCCGTCGCCGAGCACCCAGCGGTCGGCCCAGTCCTGCATCGCCACCAGGACGGGCAGCAGCGCCCGCCCGGCGTCGGTCAGCCGGTACTCGTAGCGCACCGGGGCGCTCTGGTAGGGCACCCGCTCCAGCACCCCGGCGTCGGCGAGGTGGCCGAGCCGTTCGGTGAGCACCTTGCGGGAGATGCCGAGCTCGTGCTGGAGCTCGTCGAAGCGCAGCCGTCCGCGCGCCGTCTCGCGGACGATCAGGATGCTCCACCAGTCGCCGATCACCGCCGCCGACTGGGCGATCGCGCAGTGGGCATCGCGTGCGGGCACGTCCCTGGGCACCGCCGCTCCTCTCTCCGTCCGGAACGACATCCTCGCACCCCCTTGCGGGTTCCGAAAAGGAACTTGTAAGTTCCCAATGAAAACTCACTCGCCCACACTTGCTGAGAGGGGGCCGCATGCCCGTCGCCTGGGCGACGCTGCGCCGCACCTGGACGATGACCAGCCGCGCCTACCCGTGGTCCTACGCCGTCGGCTGCCTGCTGATCGGCGTCTTCACCATCGGCCTGTCCTACCTGGCCCTGGACGCCATCGGCGGCGGCGCGGTCGCCGAGGACTTCACCGCCCGCACCGGCGGCGCCGACTACCTCGGCTACATCGCGATCGGCGCGGCCGGCTACATGTTCACCGTGCGGATGCTGCTCTGGAGCAGCAAGGCGCTGATCACCGAACAGCGCCAGGGCACCCTCGGCGCGCTGCTGGTCGCCCCGGCCGGGCGGCTGCCGTACCTGTTCGGCTTCACCGGCTTCGCGCTGCTCAACACCGCCGTCGAGGTCGGCCTGCTCGGCGGGTTCGCCGCCGTGCTCGGCGTCACCCTGCCCGCCTGGCACCCGCTGGCCGCGCTCGCCGGGGTGTGCGCGCTGGCCGCCGCCGTGTTCGCCGTCTCGGTGGTGCTCGGCGCACTGATGATCGTCGCGGGGGAGGCGCACATCTCGCAGAACTCGGTCTTCCTCACGGTCTCGCTGCTGTGCGGCATCACCTTCCCCAACAGCTACCTGCCGGCGCCCGCCCAGTGGCTCGCCGAACTGCTGCCGATCACCTCGGCGATGGACGTGCTGCGCGGCGCCCTCGGCCAGGGCGACCAACTCGCCGACCTCGCCCCGCGCCTGGCCACCTGCCTCGCGCTCAGCCTCGGCTACCTGCTGATCGGCCTGCGCGTGCTGCCCGCCGCCGAGCGCCGCGCCGTCGAACGCGCCTACTGACGCCGGCCCCGCAGCCGTCCGCCGCCCCCCGAAGGAGTGACCCCGTGATCCGCACCCGCGACCTGCGCAAGACCTACCGCACCCGTGAGAAGGGCCTGTTCGGCCCCCGCGCCGTCAAGACCGCCGTCGACGGCCTCGACCTGGAGATCCCCCGCGGCCGGGTCACCGGCCTGCTCGGCCTCAACGGCGCCGGCAAGACCTCCACCATCAAGATCCTCGCCACCCTGCTGCGCCCCACCTCCGGCACCGTCACCCTGGACGGCCTCGACCTGGTCGAACACGCCCGGGAGGCCCGCCGCCGGATCAACCTGATCGCCGGCGGCGAGCGCATGGTCTACACCAAGCTCACCGGCGCCGAGAACCTGCGCTACTTCGGCCACCTCTACGACGTGCCGCAGCCCGTGCTGCGCCCGCGGATCGGCGAACTGCTGGAGCTGGTCGGCCTCACCGACGCCGCCGACGTCCCGGTCGAGCGCTACTCGCGCGGCATGACCCAGCGGCTCTCCATCGCCCGCGGCCTGATCAACGACCCGGCCTACCTGCTGCTCGACGAGCCCACCCTCGGCCTGGACGCCCCGATCGCCCGCGACCTGCGCCGGGTGGTCGCCGAACTCGCCGCCGAGGGCCGGGGCGTGCTGCTCACCTCGCACTACCTGGCCGAGGTGGAGGAGCTGTGCGAGCACGTGTACGTGATCGAGGGCGGCCGCCACCTCGCCGCGGGCAGCCCGGCCGCGCTCAAGGCGGCGACCGGCGGGCGCCGCGCCGTCCGGGTCACCGTGCCCGACCCGCGCCCCGAACTGGCCGAGGCCGTCCGTGCGTTCGCGCACGGCCTGGGCGTCACCGCAGAGCTGGCCGAGGACCCGGACGGCGCCCTGCTGGTGACCGTCCGCCACTCCGAGGACGTGGCCGGCCCGCTGGCCGGGGTGATCGTGGCCGCCGGCGGCTCGATCGCGGGCCTGGAGGTCACCGAACCCACCCTGGAGGACGCCATCCTGACGCTCGCCGACACCGCCCGCTCCGGCACCGCCGCCGCCCGGTCCGAGCAGCCGCAGGCGGTGGCCGCATGAGCGCCGACACCGGCTGGAGCGCCGCGCCCGACCCCGTCCTGCTCGTCGCCGCCGACCGCACCCTGCCGCTGCCGCGCCCCGGCACGCCCCGGCGCCCCCGGCCACGCCCTGGCCGCCCGGCGCCACCCGGCCGGGCCCCGCTCGGGCGCGAACTGCGGCACGCCGGCAAGGTGTTCGCCGCCGAGACGCTCAAACAGCACCGCCGGCTGTTCGGCCAGCCGTTGGTGATCGCCTCGATGCTGGTCTGGCCGCTGCTCCAGCTGGCCGCCACCTACTACACCCTGCACCCGATCGCGGCCGGCTCGGCCGCCGCCGCCCGCTGGCCGCTCGCCGCCGACCCGGGCCGGCTGCTGGGCTTCCTCGCCACCGGCGCGCTGGCCTGGGCGTTCTTCTTCTCGCTCGTCCAGTCCGCCTCGCACTTCACCTACGAACGGATGACCGGCACCCTGGAGCTGCTCTTCCTCTCCCCGGCGAACCGGCTGGTCCTGATGCTGGCGAACGGCGCCGGGGCGCTGCTGCAGAACGCCTGGCTGCTCACCTGCTTCCTCGGCGCGACCGCCGCCGGCTTCGGCACCCTGGACGTCGCCGGGCCGTGGATGTACCCGGTGGTGCTGCTGGCCCTGCTGGTGCCCGCGGTGGCCTGGGGCGCGCTGCTGAACAGCCTGATGGTGTTCTCCCGGGACTCCATGTTCCTCTACACCGTCCTGGACGACCCGATGTGGTTCGTCGGCGGGGTCCGGCTGCCTGCCTTCGCCCTGCCGGGCGTGCTGCGGCTGCTCGGCGCGGCCCTGCCGCTCACCGGCAGCCTCACCGTGGTGCGCGGCGCGCTGCTGGAGGGCGAGGGCCTGGCCGCGCTGGCCCCCGGCCTGGCCTGGCTGGCCGCGCTGTCCGCCCTGCTGCTGGCCGGGGCCGCCCTCGCGCTGCGCGTGGGCGAGGCCCGTGCGCAGCGCACCGGCAGCCTGAGCCTGGCGTGATCCCCGGGCCGGGGCGCCCCGGAAGGCTGCGCCCCGGACGCTGTGATTGGCTTGCCGCTGAGAGCGGAACCCACCACACGAGGAGAGCAAGGTCATGGGACAGGTGCTGGCCACCACCGAGCGGGAATACGACGCCGCCCCCGAGCGGGTGTACGAGGCGCTGGCCGACTACCAGGTGACCCGCCCCAAGCTGCTGCCCGCGCAGTACAGCGAGTACGAGGTCCGGGTCGGCGGCACCGGCGCCGGCACCCAGGTGCACTGGCGGCTTCAGGCCACCGAGAAGCGGGTGCGCGACTGCCTGTTCACCGTCTCGGCGCCCAAGCCCGACCAGCTGGTGGAGAAGGACGCGAACTCCAGCATGGTGATCACCTGGACCGTTTCCGCGGTCGGCGAGGGCCGGTCCAAGGTCACCGTCTCGGCCACCTGGCAGGGGGCGGGCGGCATCGGCGGATTCTTCGAGCGCACCTTCGCCCCGAAGGGCCTGAACCGGATTCACGACCAGGTGCTGGCGAACCTGGCCGCCGTGGTGCGCTGAATCAGGCGTACCGCCCGGTAATTCGCCCGGGAATTCGAGTAGTTCGTCCACCCGTACGACCCGCCAGCCGTACGGGTGGTCGGCCCGCCACCTGCGGGTGACGAGCACCGCGCGGCGCGGGGGAGCGACCCTAGGCTCGCCGCCGTGCATATGACGATCCTTCACATTTCGCAACCGGTGGACGGCGGAGTCGCCCGCGTCGTCGTCGATCTGGTCCGCGGGCAGCGCGAGGCCGGTCACCGGGTGCTGGTCGCCTGTCCGCGCGGCGGCCGGCTGGCCGAGGAGGCCGCCGCGGTGGGCGCGCTGGTCCGGGACTGGCCGGCCGGGCGCTCACCCGGCGCGACCACCGCCGCCGAGACCTGGCGGCTGCGCCGGATCGTCCGGGCCGCCGCGCCGGACGTGGTCCACCTGCACAGCGCCAAGGCCGGGCTGGCCGGCCGGCTGGCCGTGCGCGGCGCGGTGCCCACCGTCTTCCAGCCGCACGCCTGGTCCTTCGCGGCCGTCGAGGGCCCGCTGGCCGCCGCCACCCTGCGCTGGGAGCGCTTCGCCAGCCGCTGGGCGCACCGGCTGCTCTGCGTCAGCGTCCAGGAGCGGGCCGACGGCGTCGCCGCCGGGGTGCACGCCGACTGGGCGGTGGTGCCCAACGGCGTGGACGTGCGCCACTACGCGCCCGCCGACCGCCGGGCCGCCCGGATCGCGCTCGGTCTGGACCTGGACGCCCCGCTCGCGGTCTGCGTGGGCCGGCTGTGCCGGCAGAAGGGCCAGGACGTGCTGCTGGCGGCCTGGCCGGAGGTGCTGCGCCGGGTGCCGCAGGCCCGGCTGGCGCTGGTCGGCGGCGGGCCGGACGAGCAGCCGCTGGCGGCGCTGGTCCGGGAGTCGGCCGAGCCGTCCCGGGTCCGGCTGGTCGGGGACGTGCCGGACCCGCGGCCGTGGCTGGCGGCGGCCGACCTGGTGGTGCTGCCCTCGCGCTGGGAGGGCATGGCGCTGGCCCCGCTGGAGGCGATGGCGGCGGCCCGTCCGGTGCTGCTGACCGATGTGCCCGGCGCCCGGGAGTGCCTGCCCCCGGCCGAGCGCGAGCAGGCGGTCGTCCGGCCGGAGGACGTGAGCGCGCTCGCCACCCGAATGGCGGAAGGGCTGTCCGATCCGATCGAGTGCGAGCGGCGGGGTGCGCGGCTGCGCGACCACGTGGTCGCCCGGCACGACGTCCGCACGGTGGTCGAACAGGTGGACGTCCTCTACCGCCACCTGCTGGGGGCCGGTCCGGCGGCCGGACGGCGCCGCACCCGTGTCCCAGAGCGGATCTGATCGTTTCACATGCCGTGAATGCCCGCCCTTTCGGCGCCGGCCCATTCGCACCCTCAACCGGATATCGGCGAGGCGTCAAATCGGAAATACCTATTACTGGGCGGCTGGAATGAAAAGGCAAGTCAACTTCCGGCCTACACCCGCCCGTTCGGTATTGTCGGAGTTTGCCTGCTTCGTTTCGATTTTATGCGGGGAATTCGAAGCCGCGTCCCGCGCGGCCGATCTCAACGGGCCCTCCCCGCACCCGCGGGGGTCAGCCGCCGCCAGCGGCAGCAGGTGCTGTCAGGACCGAGCCCACCGGGCCGGGACGGCCGCTCCGCGCCATCCGGTGCCGGGGCGCCGTCACCCCGGGCACGCAGCAGGGGAGTTCGTGCGCTGATGACCATTGACCACGACAGTGTGCCGCGGTCCGGCCGGCCCCTGCACGGCCCACGCCGGCCCGCCACCGGCCTGCTCGACCGCCCGGCCGGATCCGCGCAGACCCGGGCCGTGCCGCCGCTCCGCCGGCACCGCCGGGCGGTCCGCTCCCGGCTCGCCCTGCCCCTCGCGCTGGTCCAGGTCGACGCGATCGCCCTGTGCACCGCCACCGGCCTCGCCAACCGGGCCCTCGACCCGGCCCTGCGGGTCACCCCACTGCTCGGCGCCGCCGCCGTCCTGCCCCTGCTGCTCGCCCTCAACCTGGCCGGCGGCCTCTACCGCACCCGGCTCACCCTGTCCGTCCTCGACGAACTGCCCGCGCTGGCCGTCCGCGCCGTCGTCGCCACCGCCTTCGCCGTCACCCTCGCCGGCGGCCTCGACGGCCGCTGGCCCGACTGCGGCCCCGCCACCCCGGCCCGGCTGATCGTCCTGCTCGGCTGCCAGCTGCTGATCGCCGCCCTCGGCCGCGCCGTGCTCTACCACCTCGTCCGGCGGATCCGCCGCAGCCGCCCCAGCCCCGTCCTGGTACTCGGCGCCGGCCGGCTCGGCCGCAAGGTCGCCGCCGTCCTCAGCCAGCGCGGCGAGTACGGGATGCGCCCGGTCGGCTTCGTCGACCCCGACCCGCCGCTGCTCGCCGGCGACACCGACCTGCCCGTCCTCGGCGGCCGCGAGGTGCTGGAGCGCGAGGTCCGTCGGCACCGGATCCACCACGTGGTCGCCACCGCCGGCGCCGCCGACGAGGCCGAGACCGCCGCCACCCTGCGCGACGCCGCCCGGCTCGGCTGCCAGGTCTGGCTGGTGCCCGCGCTGCGCGAGTACGGCTCGCTGCCCGCCGGTCGGCCGGCCGACTGCGACCACCTGTGGGGCTTCCCCTGCCTGCGGGTCGGCCGCCCGGCGATGCGCCGCCCCGGCTGGGCCGGCAAGCGCGCCCTGGACGTCACCGCCGCCGCGCTCGGCCTGCTGCTGCTGGCTCCCGTCCTGGTGCTCTGCGCCCTCGCCGTCCGCTTCGACACCGGCCCCGGCGTGCTCTTCCGTCAGCAGCGCACCGGGCTGGACGGCCGGGTCTTCACCGTCCTCAAGTTCCGCACCCTGCGCCCGAGCAACGAGCACGAGTCGGCGACCCGCTGGAACATCTCCCAGGACCATCGGATGGGCGCCGTCGGCAAGCTGCTGCGCAAGAGCTCGCTGGACGAGCTGCCGCAGCTGTGGAACGTCCTGCGCGGGGACATGAGCCTGGTCGGCCCGCGCCCCGAACGCCCCTACTTCGTCATGCGGTTCAGCCAGGCCTACCCCGAGTACGCCGACCGCCACCGCGTCCCCGTCGGCCTCACCGGCCTCGCCCAGGTCAACGGCCTGCGCGGGGACACCTCGATCGAGGACCGGGCCCGGTTCGACAACCGCTACATCGAGAGCTGGAGCCTCTGGCAGGACGTCAAGATCCTGTGCCGCACCGCGGCCCTGATGCTCCACCCGGACGGGAGCTGACCCGCGTGGCCCTGACCCTGCCCGTCCCGCTCCGCCCACCGGCGTTAACCCGGCTGGGCGGAGCGGTACTTGAGCGGCCCAGCCTGCTCGCCGCCGCCACCGTGCTGCTGGTCTGCGTGCCGACCGGCGAGAAGGACGTCACCGCCGCCGTCCACATCACCGCCGCCGACCTCGCCTCGCTGGCCCTGGTCGGCCTCACCGCGCTGAACCTGCTGCGCGGGCGGCTGCCCGCGCTCGGCCGCACCACCTGCGTGCTCCTCGGCGGCATCGTGGTCTCCGCCGCCGTCGCCACCGTCGGCTCGATCGACCCGGCCAGCAGCCTCACCGGCTTCGTCCGGCTCACCCAGGTGTTCGTCCTGGTGCCCGCCGCCGTGCTCTGCTCGCTGCGCGACCGCACCGACCAGCGGCTGGTGCTCGGCTCCTTCGTGCTCGCCGCGCTGATCCAGGGCGTGGTCGGCGCGCACCAGTACCTCACCCGGACCGGCGCCTCCTACACCGGCCAGCCGATCCGGGCCGTCGGCACCTTCGGCGCGCTCGACATCATGGGGATGTCCACCGTCGTCGCCTACGGCCTGCTCGCCGCCCTCGCCCTGGCGCTTGCCGAGCGCAGGCCGGGTGGCAGCCCGCTGCTGCGCCGGGGCATGTTCGCGGCCGCCGCCTTCCTCACCTTCCCGCTCGCCGTCTCGTTCAGCCGCGGCAGCTGGATCGCCACCGGCGCCGCCGCCGCCGTCCTGCTGCTGCGCGCCGACGCCCGGCTCGCCGTCCGCGGCGCCGTCCTCGCCCTGGCCGCCGCGGTCGTCCTGGTCGGCGGCCTCGGCCTCGGCGCCTCCGGCGTCACCGAGCGGCTCAGCTCGATCGGCTCCGTCTCCGCCGCCCCCGACCAGTCCGTCTCCGACCGCTACGACCTGTGGGCCACCGCCGGGCGGATCTGGCAGGACCACCCGGTCCACGGCGCCGGGCCCAAGGCCTTCCAGCAACTGCGCGACAGCCACGCCCCGCTGCGGCTCTCCTCCGGCAGCGACGCCGCCGACCCCACCATCGGCTTCCAGCGCGAACCGCTGCTCTCCCCGCACAACATGTACTTCCTGGTCCTCAGCGAGCAGGGCCTGATCGGCATCACCGCGTACGCCGCGCTCTTCCTCGGCCTGCTCCTCGGCTGCCTGCGCCACACCCGCGGCGCCGCCCTCGCCGCGCTCGCCCTGCTGACCTGGGTGCTCGTCGACTTCCTCTACGCGGACATCGGCGGCACCACCACGGTGCTCACCTCCGTCGTCCTCGGCCTCGCCGCCGGCGCCCGGGCGACCAGCACTGCGTCGGTCCGGGAGGCCCGGTGACCACGGACCAGCCCGCGCTGGCGTCCACGCTCCCCGCGCCCCGCACCGCCCCCGCCGACGAGGCCGGGCCCGGGCCGGACCCGGCCCCCCGGCGCGGCTTCCTCGCCAGGGCCTTCGGCATCACCGCCGTCCTCAGCGCCGCGGGCTCCGGCCTCGGCCTGCTCCGCGACCTCCTGCTGGCCCGCCTCTTCGGCGCCAACCAGGGCACCGACGCCTTCCTGGTCGCCTGGACCGTCCCCGAGACGGCCGCGCCGCTGCTGATCGAGGACGCCATGTCCTTCCTCATGGTGCCCGCCTTCGCCCTCGCCCTGGTGCTGCGCGAGGAGCACCCGGACGCCCCCGACCCGGTCCGCCAGCTGGTCCGCGCCACCCTGCCCTGGCTGCTGCTCGCCCTCACCGGGCTCGCGCTGGCCACCGCCGTCGGCGCCCCGCAGCTGGTCGAGCTGCTGGCGCCCGGCCTGGCCAACCCGGGGCTGGCCGTCACCTGCACCCGGATCACCGCGATCACCGTGCTGCCGTTCGGGGTGGCCGGCTACCTCGCCGCCGCGCTGCGCGCCCACCACCGGTTCACCGCGCCGGCCGGCATCTACGTCGCCTACAACCTCGGCATCCTCGCGGTGCTGCTCGGCGGCCACGCCTTCCTGGGCGTGCGCTCCGCCGCGCTGGGCGTCGCGGTCGGCAGCGTGCTGATGGCCGCCCTGCTGGTCGGGCCGTTCCTGCGCCGGCTGCGGGCCGGCCGCCCGCTGCGCCGCCACCGCCCCCGCCAGGCCGGGCAGGCGCTGGTGCTGATGCCGCTGGCCCTGCTGCCGGTGGCGGCGTTCACGCTGACCCGCCAGTCGCAGGTCTTCGTCGAGCGCTACCTCGGCTCGGCGCTGCCGCCCGGCACCATCTCGCACCTCAACTACGCCGCCAAGGTCTCCCAACTGGCCATGACGGCGGGCATCCTGATCTGCACCGTCACCTTCCCGCTGGTCGCCCGGGCGCTGGCCGCGGGCGATCTCACGGCCGCCCGCGACCGGGTCGAGAAGGACCTCGGCCAGGCGGCGGCGGTCGTCCTGCTCGGCACCGCCTTCCTGATGGCCTGCGCTCCCTCGGTGGTCTCGCTGCTGTTCCAGCGCGGCGCCTTCGGCCCGCAGGACACCGCCGCCACCGCCGAGGTCATCCGGGTCTACAGCTTCGGCCTGCCCGCCCAGGCGCTGATCGGCGTGATGATCCGCCCGTACTTCTCGCTGCGCCCGGTGGTCCGCCGGGCCGACGACCCGGGCACCGACGACGGCGGCCGCCGACTGCTGGACTGGTACCCGGCCGCGGCCATGGTGCTCGGCCTCGGCGTCACCGTCGCCGTCGGCCTGCTCGCCACCCCCCGCTTCGGCGCCCTCGGACTCGCCGCCGGGAACGCGGCCGGGATCACCACCGCCGCCGCGCTGCTGCTGCGCGGCCTGGTGCTGCGCGGCATCCCGCTGCGGCTGCGCCGGGTGCTCGGCGGCCACGGCCGACTGCTGGCCGCCGCCGCCGGGGCGACCCTGCTCGGCGCCGCCGTCGGCGGGCTCGCCGCCGACCCGCTGCTCTCGACCCTGCTCGGCGGCCTCACCGTCGCGCTGGCCTTCGCCGCCCTCGGCACCGGGCTCGGTGCCCGCGAGGTGCGCGGTCCGGTCCTCGCCGTCGCCCGGGTCCTCAACCCGCCAACCGCCGCCGATGAAGGGAAGCTTCCCCATGGACAATGAACGGGGAACCGTCCGTTCGGCCCTGCCGGGCGTCCGCCGCCACGCCGTACCGGCCGCAGCCGCACCGCGCGGCGACAGCCCGCGGGCGCAGCTGCCCCGGAGCCGCCGTCCGCTCGGTGAACTCCCCGGCCCGAGCGCCTCCTCGCCGTGGATCCTGATGTACCACTCGGTGGCCGTCGAGAAGGAGGACCCGTACCAGCTGACCGTCAGCCCCGAGCGGTTCGCCGAGCAGATCGCCTGGCTGCACCGGCGCGGCCGGCGCGGCGTCTCGGTCCGCGAGCTGATGCGGGCCCGCGCCGCCGGGCGGGACGACAGGCTGGTCGGCCTGACCTTCGACGACGGCTACGCCGACTTCGCCCGGTACGCCGTACCGATTTTGCAGGCGTACGGCTTCACCGCCACCGCGTACGTGGTCGCCGACCTCCTCGGCCGGGCCAACGACTGGGACGTCGAGGGCCCGCGCAAGAAGCTGCTCACCGTCCAGGAGGTCACCGAACTCGCCGCCGCCGGTTGGGAGATCGGCTCGCACGGGCTCGGCCACCAGTCGCTGCCCGGGCTGCCCGCCGACGTGCTCGCGGTGCAGACCCGGGAGAGCCGGCGCCTCCTGGAGGAGGTGGTCGGCGGCCCGGTCACCGGCTTCTGCTACCCGTACGGCGCCGTCGACCTGCCCGCCACCCTGGCCGTCCGCGACGCCGGCTACGACTACGCCTGCGCCATCGCGCACTCCCCGCTCACCGGCCGCTTCGCGCTGCCCCGCTGCTACGTCGGCGACCGCGACGGCGCCTGGCGGCTGCGCGCCAAGCAGGGCCGGCACCGGCTGCGCGACACCGTCACCGAGCTGCGCCGCAGCCGGATCGCCGCCCGCCGGTCGGAGCGTCCCGGCGGCGAGCGGGCGAGGACGGAGTCCGGAAAGTGAGAGTCCTGCACATCGTCACCGGGCTCGCCTCCGGCGGCGCCGAGCGGCAACTCCAGCTGCTGCTGCGGCACTTGCCGCCGCACCAGCAGTGCGAGGTGGTCGCCCTGACCAACCCGGGCGCGGTCGCCGCCGCGCTGCGCGCCGACGGCGTCGCCGTCCACCACCTCGACATGCGCGGCAACCGGGACCTCGGCGCGCTGCCCCGGCTGGTCCGGCTGGTCCGCACCGGCCGCTACGACCTGGTGCACACCCACCTGTACCGGGCGCAGCTGTACGGCCGGCTGGCGGCCCGGCTGGCCGGGGTCCGCGCGGTGGTCTCCACCGAGCACTCGTTGCACGCCGGGGTGATCGAGGGCCGCCCGGTCACCCGGGGCGTCAAGGGCCTCTACCTCGCGGCCGAACGGCTCGGCAGCACCACCATCGCGGTCTCCCGCCAGGTCGCCCAGACGCTGCACTCCTGGGGCGTCCCGCCGGGCCGGGTCGAGCTGATCCCGAACGGCATCGAGGCCGCCCGGTACCGCCGCCCGCCCGCCGAGCGGGCCGCCGTCCGGCACCGGATGCGGGCCGAACTCGGCCTGCCGCAGGGGAGTTGGGTGATCGGCGGGCTGGGCCGGCTGGTCCCCGACAAGCGCTTCGAGGTGCTGCTGGAGACGCTGGCCGACCTCGACCGGGACACCCGGCTGGTGCTGGTCGGCGCGGGCCCGGAGCGGGCCGCGCTGGAGCGGCGGGCCGCCGAACTCGGCGTCCGGGAGCGGTTGGTGCTCACCGGCGAGCGCGACGACGTGCCCGACCTGCTCACCGCGCTGGACGTGTTGGCCTCCCCCTCCATCCGGGAGACCTTCGGCCTCGGCGTCCTGGAGGGCCTGGCGGCCGGCCTGCCGGTGCGGCACAGCGCCTGCCCGGCGCTGGACGAACTGCCGCCCGCCGCCGCGCCGCAGGCCCGCCGCATCCCGTCCGAGCCCGCCGCGTACACCGCCGCGCTGCGCGACCTCCGGCAGTCGGACGCCCGCACCGCCGACCCGCTGGCGCACCCCCCGGCGGTCGGCCACTACGACATCGTCCGGGTCGCCGCCGACCTGGGCGCCCTCTACGACCGACTGGCCCGCGCTTGACCGCCGGGCGGTCGTCCTCATATCCAAGGAGCCTCACCCATGACCACACCGCGCCGAAGCGCCCGCCGCCTGGTCCGCCGCTGGTGGCCGGTGGCGCTGGCGGTGCCGCTGGGCGCCGTCGCGGGCGCCGGGTACGCCGTCGTCTCGCCCCCCTCGTACGCCGCCAACTCCTACGTGCTGGTGGTGCCGCAGAATCCGGGGGAGAGCGCCACCGCCGTCAACTTCGCCCAGGCGTACGGGCGGTTGGCCGGGCAGCCGCAGGTGCTCGCGGTGGCCGCCGCCGAGACCGGCCACAGTCGCGCCGAGCTGGAGACCCTGGTGCACGGCACCACCTCGCCGGACGCCCCGATGATCGAGATCACCGGCACCGGTCGGCGCGCGCAGGAGGCCGCCCAGACCGCCGACGCGGTGGCCCGCTCGCTGGTCGCCTTCGCCAACACCAGCAGCAAGGAGACCAGCGTCCGGCTCGTCCCGCTGGCCCCGGCGGCCGAACCGGACAAGCCGTCCACCCCGTCCGCCCGGCTGGACGTCGCGGTCGGCGGCGCGGCCGGGCTGCTGCTGGGGGCGCTGGTGATGATGACCCGCCGCCGTACCGACGCCGCCGAGCCGGATACCCCGGCTGCCCCCGCCGCCCCGGCCGACCCGGTGGTCCCGGCCGCGGCCGAGCCGCCCGCCGCGGTCACGGCCCCGCGCCCGCGCACCGAGGGGAAGCCCGCCGAGCGCAGGGCGGAGCCCGAGGCAGCGGAGCCCGCGGCGGCGGGGGTCAAGGCCGAGGAGCCCCCGGCCAAGGCCAAGGCGGCGGCCGGGGGGAGCGGACGATGACCACCAGAACCCGCCCGGCCGGTCTGCCGGCCCAGTCCTCGGCCCCGCGCTGGACCACCGAGCTGCGCCGCGAGGACGACGCCCTGGACACCCTCGCCGAGGAGTGGGACGCGCTGGCCGCCCGCTGCCGGACGGCCACCTTCTTCCAGACCGCCGCCTGGCAGTGCTCCTGGTGGCGCCACTACGGCCGCCCGGGCGCGCTGCTGGTGGTGCTGGTCCGCCGGGACGGCCGGCTGGTCGGCGCGGGCGCCTTCATGCGGCGCGGCGGCCCGCTCGGCGGGCTGACCGGCCTCGGCGGCGGACTGGTCGACTACACCGACGTGCTGCTCGACGACGACTGCGCGGACCGGGCCGCCGCCGAGTTCGCCGCCGCGCTGCCGCTCACCCGCCCCTGGCACACCCTGGAGCTGCGCGAGGTCCACCCCGAGGCGGCGGTGCAGCGGGTGTACGAGCAGTGGCACGGCCGGCGCCGCCGCTACCCGGACTCGCTCTGCCAGTACCTGCCGGCCGTCCCGATGGAGCGGCTGCTGAAGCGGGTGCCCGGCAAGACCGCGCAGCGCAGCCGGGTCAAGCTGCGCAAGATCGCCGAGGCCGGGGTGGCGGTCCGCTCGACCCCGGTCGCCGAGGTGCCAGCGGCGCTGGAGGGCCTGCTGCGGCTGCACTTCCTGCAGTGGCAGGAGCGCGGGGTCACCCCGGAGCACCGCACCGAGCGGTTCGCCCGGCACCTGACCGAGTCCACCACCGGGCTGGTCGCGGCCGGCAAGGCCGCCGTGCACGAGTTCCGGCTGGACGGCGAACTGGTCGCGGTGAACCTGCTGCTGCTCTGCCCGTCCTTCGGCGGCCTCTACCTGTACGGCTCGCACCCGGCGCTGCGGGAGCGGCTGGACATCGCCGGGCTGCTGTTCGGCGCGGCCCTGGACGAGACGGTCGGCACCGGCATCCCGGTGCTCAGCCTGCTGCGCGGTCAGGAGCCGTACAAGCAGCGCTGGCGCCCGGACCAGCTGGCCAACCAGCGGCTGCTGCTGGGCCCGGCCGGGCCGGCGCCCGCGGCCACCGCCCGGGCCGGCGCGGTGCGCGCCCGCCGGACGGCGGTGCACCTGCTGCGGATCCGCTTCCCCCGGCTCACGGAGGCCCTGCTGGCCCGCCGCCGGAGCTAGGGCGTGTCCGACGCTTCCCGCCGGGCGGGCTTCCCGCTCGGCGATGCCGATGCCGATGCCGTGGCCGAGGGTGACGCCGTCGTCGACGGCAAGGCCGGGCCAGGGGCGGAGGGCCGCGGCGGCGTCGGGGGGACGACCGGCGGTGTGGGGACCGGGGGCGCCGTCGGCACCACCGCCGGCGCCCCCTTCGAGCCGGACATCAGCTGCTTGAACCGGGCGGCGGCCCGCGGGTTGCGGTCGCACTGGAAGAAGCCGTGCGGGCAGTAGTCGGTGAGGGTCTGGTAGGCGGTGTCGTGGGTGCGCGTCCACTCGACCATCCGCTGGACGAACTCCGGGTTGTCGCCGTTGCGGAACAGCCCCCACTCCGGGTACGAGACCGGCTTGCCCCGCCGGGCCGCGAACTCCACCTGGTCCTGGAGGCCGTACGGCTCGCGCACGTAGTCGTCGAAGGTGCCGCCGGCGGGCTGGTCGTAGCTGTCCATGCCGATGATGTCGACCACGTCGTCGCCGGGGTAGCACCTGGTCCACGGGATCGCGTCCAGCCCGCGGTTCGGGGTGAAGTCGAAGCGGAACCGCTGCCCGGGCACCGAGCGCATCACGCCGACGATCCGCCGCCAGTAGGCCTTCCAGGCGGTCGGGTCGGGCTTGCAGCGGTGGGTGTAGGTGACGCCGTTCATCTCCCAGCCGAGGGTGAGCACGGTGTCCGCCCCGCCGAGGGCGACCAGCCGCCGGGCGAGCCGCAGGAAGTGCCGGTCGAAGTCCCCGCGCGCGCCCTGGGCGAGCAGCTTGGCGACCTCGCCGTCCGGCACGTTCGCCTCGTTGGGGACCAGCATCGGGACGCCGAGGATGAGCATCCGGGACGGGTCGGCCAGCCGCCACTGCGACCACATCCCGAGCACCACCGGTTCGCCCTCGACGTCGGCCCAGCCGTTGCCCGCCAGATAGGTGTGGCCGACCTGGAGGTTGGCGTCGTTCAGCCACTGCGCGTACCGGGCGATCTGCGGGATGTAGTTGTCCCAGGAGCCGACGAAGGCGCCGAACGGCGGCTCGTGCCGGGGGCGCTGGACGGCCGGGCGGGGGGCGGCGCCGCGCGGTTCGAAGGCGTCCGAGGAGAGGGAGTGCCGCTCGGTCTGGCTGAGTGGCGTCCCGGCCGGGACGCTGGCGGTGGCCATCAGCAGCAGGGCGGCGGCGGCCAGCGTCAGACGGCCGATTCGCATGGTCTCTCCTCCGGGCGTCGCAAGGGCGGGGCGGACGGAGCCGGCGTGGACGGACCGTGGCGCCCCGCTCGCCGACAGTAGGCCCGGCGGGCGTCGGAAAAGCCGAATGTCACCCTAAAGTGGGCGATATTCGAACGCCGTCTGCCGCAACGGCACCCGGGGTGGGCGGCGTGTATCAGCTCTGTAACGGTCCGGCGGGGGTCCGGTGCCCGGCGCCGGAGGGGGCCGCGCCCCGGCCCCGGCCCCGACCGCGCAGGTCGGCGGGCTGGTGCGCGGGCCGGGCGCGCGGCGCCGGGCCCGCCGTCCGGCGTACGGACGGGTCGCGATTCCAGGCTGACTCGCGTGCCCGGCGGCAGGTACGCTCCGGCCGTGTCCTGGAAGCCGCTGCGTGTACTGACCCCCCGCTCGATCCTGCCTGCCCTGGCGGTGATGCTGGTCCTTGCCGCGGGGGCGGCGGCGCACGCCAACAAGCCGGTGCCGTTCGGCGACCGGGTGGCGGAGCCGGGCGCGGAGGCCACCGCGGTGAGCTCGCAGTCGCTGAGCTCGGCCGATCTGGAACTGAAGGTCGGCCCGGGCCTGGAGGCGTACCACCGGCAGACCGGCCAGCACGCCTGGTCCTACCGCCGCGAGGGCGCCACCGCGCTCTACCTCTCGATGGCCGGCGAGAACGCCATCGTGCTCTGGGACGACGGCCTGGTCACCTCGGTGCGCCCGGGCGACCACGAGGTGCGCTGGCACCGGGCGGTGCCCGGCCTCGCGGACTGGCTGCGCGCCGACGGCGAGCCCGGCGGCGAGAAGCGGACCGACGAGCAGCGCAAGCAGCTGGCCCAGGACCGTGCCGCGGCGGCGCTGCACACCGTCCAGCAGGGCGGCGCCGCGTGGGTGGCCGTGGTCACCCCGAACCTGACGATGGGCCTGCGCGAGGCCGACGGCGACCTCCGCTACAACTCCAAGCCGCCCGGCAACTGCTCCTACGACCCGCTCCGCACGGTCGGCACCGAGTACGCCGTGCTGGTGCCGCGCAGCTGCACCAACAGCGCCGGGCAGGCCGTCTCCGGCGGCATCAACGGCTACCGGCTGGACAGCAGCGGCTGGCAGCTGAACACCGGCCCGGCCGCGTCGATCAAGGCGCTGGACGGCAGCCGGGTGCTGATCACGGACGGCCCGATCGTGCCGGCCAAGGTGTTCGACACCAAGGCGGCGGCGCCCGAGGTGTCCTGCGGCAGCCCGGCGGTGCCGTTCGCGGCGGTCCGGCCGCAGGGCGGCTGCGCGGACCCGGCGGCGAGCCCGGCGGCGGACGCCCCGGCCCCGCCGCCGGCCGACCAGTCGGCGGCGACGCCCTCGGCGCAGCCGTCCGCGGCGCCGTCCGCCGAGGCCTCCGGGCCGGCCCAGCCGCAGCAGTAGCCGCCTGGTCGCCGGTACCCCGGGGAGGTGTTCACCGGGGCGTCGCCGTGCGGCCCGGTAGACTTGCCGCCATGGCTGTTCTCTCCGGGCAATAGCGGGCGAGCGGCGCCGCCCCGTGCGCTGCGCCGACCCGCCGTCGAAGCCCCGTTCCCGCTGCCCGGCCCCGGCCCGTCCAGGCGCCCGCCCACGTCCCAGGAGTAGTTCCCAGCCATGATTTCCGCGAATGCCCTTGAGCTGCGCGCCGGTGCCCGGATCCTGATCGAGTCCGCGAGCTTCAAGGTCGCCGCCGGCGACCGGATCGGTCTGGTCGGGCGCAACGGCGCCGGCAAGACCACGCTCACCAAGGTGCTGGCCGGTGAGGGTCTGCCCGCCGCCGGCACGGTGACCCGTTCGGGCGAGGTCGGGTACCTCCCGCAGGACCCGCGCACCGGTGACCTGGACGTCCTCGCCAAGGACCGCATCCTCTCCGCGCGCGGCCTCGACACCGTGCTGAAGAAGATGCGCGAGAACGAGGACCGGATGGCCAACGGCAAGGGCGCCACCCGGGACCAGGCGATGAAGAAGTACGCCCGGCTGGAGACCGAGTTCCTCACCAAGGGCGGGTACGCCGCCGAGGCCGAGGCCGCGACCATCGCCGCCGCGCTGGGCCTGCCGGACCGCATCCTGAACCAGCCGCTGCACACCCTCTCCGGTGGTCAGCGCCGTCGCGTCGAGCTCGCCCGGATCCTCTTCTCGGACTCCGACGTGCTGCTGCTCGACGAGCCCACCAACCACCTGGACGCGGACTCGATCGTCTGGCTGCGGGACTTCCTGAAGACCTACAAGGGCGGCTTCATCGTCATCTCGCACGACGTCGACCTGGTCGAGACGGTCGTCAACAAGGTCTTCTACCTGGACGCCAACCGCTCCGCGATCGACGTCTACAACATGGGCTGGAAGCAGTACCAGCAGCAGCGCGAGGACGACGAGAAGCGCCGCAAGCGTGAGCGGGCCAACGCGGAGAAGAAGGCCGCGACCCTGAATGCGCAGGCCGACAAGATGCGTGCCAAGGCCACCAAGACGGTGGCCGCGCAGAACATGGCCCGCCGCGCCGACAAGCTGCTCGCCGGTCTGGACCAGGTGCGCCAGAGCGACAAGGTCGCCAAGCTGCGCTTCCCGGACCCGGCGCCCTGTGGCAAGACCCCGCTCACGGCCAGCGGGCTCTCCAAGTCCTACGGTTCGCTGGAGATCTTCACCGACGTCGACCTGGCGATCGACCGCGGGTCCCGGGTCGTCGTGCTGGGCTTCAACGGCGCCGGCAAGACCACCCTGCTGCGAATGCTGGCCGGGGTCGAGGCGCCGGACACCGGCGAGGTCATCCCGGGCCACGGCCTGAAGATCGGCTACTACGCCCAGGAGCACGAGACGCTCGACCCGGAGCGCACCGTCCTGGAGAACATGCGCTCGTCCGCGCCGGACACCGACCTGGTGCAGATCCGCAAGATCCTCGGCTCGTTCCTGTTCTCGGGCGACGACGTCGACAAGCCCGCCGGGGTGCTCTCCGGTGGTGAGAAGACCCGTCTCGCGCTGGCCACCCTGGTGGTCTCCAGCGCCAACGTGCTGCTGCTCGACGAGCCCACCAACAACCTGGACCCGGCCAGCCGCGAGGAGATCCTGGGCGCGCTGCGCGAGTTCTCCGGGGCGGTCGTGCTGGTCACCCACGACGAGGGCGCGGTCGAGGCGCTCGACCCGGAGCGGATCATCCTGCTGCCGGACGGCGTGGAGGACCTCTGGAACCCGTCCTACGCCGATCTGGTCTCCCTCGCCTGACCGGGAGTAGACACCGCATCCGCTTTTCGGAGCAGAAAATCTAGTACTCACGGCGTGTCCGGGAATGAAGAGGTCCCGGATTCCGTTTGAGGACTTTCCGTCGGCCCGCCACTCGATCGTGGTCGGGCCGACGCTGCTGATCAGCTCTTTCTCGGCGTGCGGCGGCACCCGCCCGGGGGCGTGCACTCTGCGTGAGCGCCCTGGTGCGCTCGGATCACCACCGAAGAACCGCCCATTCCCGACACCGACCTTGTCGAATGGGTGGCCAGGACGCGGTCGATGGGTGATCATGGGAATCTGACCGAGCAACGCTACGAGGAGGCACGGGTGGCCGAGACTCTGAAAAAGGGCAGCCGGGTGACCGGTGCCGCGCGTGAGAAGCTCGCGGCCGATCTCAAGAAGAAGTACGACTCCGGGGCGAGCATTCGCGCTCTCGCGGAGGAGACCGGCCGTTCGTACGGCTTTGTGCACCGGATGCTGAGCGAGTCCGGAGTGATCCTCCGGGGCCGCGGTGGTGCCACGCGGGGCAAGAACAAGGCGACTGCCGGGGCCGGTTCCTGACGTCCCGTCAGCTCTAGGCTGGATGACGCGGCGGCAGGGCGCCGACCGGGGAGACGACAGTTCACCGTCAACTGATCGTCCGCCCTCGGGCCGAGCGGACCGGCCGCCGATCGTCATGTCCGGGGCGCTGTCCGTCCCTCTCCCCGCCCCCTCCGTCGATCTTTCCCGGCCGGTGGCCTGCCGTCGCGCGCCGAGGTTTGTTACTCTCCGGTAGCCAAGCCCCTCGCCACCGGAGGTCCCCGCATGACCGCCCCCGCCACTGACCCGCAGGCCCCGAGCTGGGAGCAGGACGGCGTCCGCCTGGAGATCGACGGCGAACTCGCCGTCGTCACCCTGTGTCAGCCCAAGCGGCGCAACGCCCAGTCGCCCGCGCTCTGGCGCGCCCTCGCCGCCGCTGGGCGCGAGCTGCCCGGCAGCGTCCGGGTGGTGCTGCTGCGCGCCGAGGGCGTCTCCTTCTCGGCCGGGCTGGACCGGGCGATGTTCACCGCCGAGGGCATCCCCGGCGAGCCCACCTTCCTCCAGCTGGCGGGCTCCTCCGACCAGGAGCTGGACGACACCATCGCCTCCTACCAGGAGGCCTTCACCTGGTGGCGCCGGGCCGACCTGGTCTCCATCGCGGCCGTCCAGGGGCACGCCGTCGGCGCCGGTTTCCAGCTGGCCCTCGGCTGCGACCTGCGCGTGGTCGCCGACGACGTCCAGTTCGCCATGAAGGAGACCTCGCTGGGTCTCGTCCCCGACCTGGCCGGCACCAAGCCGCTGGTCGACCTGGTCGGCTACGCCCGGGCACTGGAGATCTGCGCCACCGGCCGCTGGGTCGGCGCAGAGGAGGCTGCCGCCATCGGCCTGGCCAACCTGGCCGTCCCCGGCGCCGAGCTGGACGCCGCCGCCCGCGACCTCGCCGCCGCGCTGCTGGCCGCCCCGCGCAGCGCCGTGGTGGAGACCAAGGCCCTGCTCCAGGGCGCGGCCGGGCGCACCTTCGACGAGCAGCGCTCGGCCGAACGGGCGGCGCAGGCCCGCCGCCTGCGGGACCTCGCCGGCATCGGCGACTGACCTGCCGCAGCACGAATGCGGCCCGGCCCCGGGAACAGTCCGGGGCCGGGCCGCGGCGTTTCCGGGGCTGCTCCCTGCGGCGGTCCCGGCAGGCGGGAAACGTGGCGAAATGCCAGAGTTGGGGGGATCTGCGATATAGCTGGAGCCGTACGACGGGAGACCGCCCCATGCCTGACACCCCGACGCCCGCCACGATGCACAAGCACTCCGCCAACGCCCCGGCCGGTGGCCCCGCCGGGCCCTCCGGCGCGTCCGCCTCCTCCGGTCCGGTCGACACCGGCCGGACGCTCGGCGAGCGCGGGCATACGGCGCTGGCCGTCGGCGTGGTCGAGAAGATCGCCGGAATGGCCGCCCGCGAGGTCTCCGGCATCCACGCCCTGGGCTCGGGGCTGGCCCGGACCTTCGGCGCGATGCGCGACCGGGTGCCGGGCGGGAAGTCCAGCGTCGGGCGCGGCATCAAGGCCGAGGTCGGCGAGAGGCAGACCGCCATCGACATCGCCCTGGTCGTCGAGTACGGCGTGGTCATCCCCGAACTCGCCCGTCAGGTGCGGGAGAACATCATCGACGCGGTCGAGCGGATGACCGGCCTGGAGGTCGTCGAGGTGAACATCGCGGTCAATGACGTCCACCTGCCCGACGAGCCGGAGTTCGAGGAGGAGGAGCAGCCGCTCCCCTCCGGGCAGCGGCCCAAGCTCAAGTAGCGCCGGCCCCCACCAGCGCCCGGCGGCGGGCGGCAGCGTGCAGACGAGGAGGAGCGGATGAACCTGGCCTTCGTCGGCCTGGTGGCGGGTATGGCTCTCGGCTTCGCCGGGTACTTCGGCGGGTTCGCGGCGTTCCTGCTGGTGGGAGTGCTCGGACTGGTCGGTTTCGTGGTCGGGCGCCTGCTGGAGGGCGACATCGAGCTCGGTGACCTCGGCGACCTGCTCCGCGGCCGCGACCGGCGCCGCTGATGGCGGCCCTCACCCCCGCCGCCCCTCGGGAACCCGCGACCCGGGGGCGGCTGCGCGTCGCGGACCGGGTCTACGTGCGGATCGCCGCCCGGGCGGCCCGGGAGGCGCTGGCCCACGCCTGGGCCGGCCGCTCGGTCGTGGGGGCGCCGCCGACGGTGTCGGTGGCCGTGCCCGGCAGCACCGTGACCGTCCGGGTCACCGTCGAACTGCCCTTCCCCGCCGACCTCGCGGCCCTCGCCCGGGCCGTCCGCGACCGGGTCGCGGCGCAGGTCGGCGGACTGACCGGGACGAGGGTGTCGGGGGTGACGGTGGTGGTCGAGCGGCTGGTCGGCAGGGGGGCCTCGTGAGCACGCCGGTGGACCGGGAGGAGCCCGAACTCCCGGCGGAGCAGCCGGACTCGGCTGAGCCGCCGGCCGCCGAGGCGGTCAAGGTCCGACGGCTGCGGGCGCCCCGGACGGTGGCCGCGACGGTCGTCGCCACCGTGCTGCTGGTGATCGCGGGCGCGCTGCTCTACGACGTGATCGCGGTTCGGACCGGGCACCCCGTACGGCGCTGGCGCGCCCAGATCGCCGATGAGCTGGCCACCCGTCACCTCGACGACCTGGCGGTGCTGGTGGGCGCCGGGGTCGCCACCGCGCTCGGCGGGCTGCTGCTCTGGCTGGCCCTGGCCCCCGGGCTGAGGCGGTGGCTGGTGCTGCGCCCGCACGGCGGGACCGGCGCGGCCATCGAACGGGCCGGGATCGGGCACCTGCTCGCCGACCGGGCCGCGGGCCTCCCGGGCATCGACCGGTTGCGGATCCGGGTCGGCCGCCGACGCGTGCAGGTCCACCTGATCGGGCCGGCCGACCCGGCGTGGGTGCAGCGGCAGTTGCGGGACGAGCTGGCGAGGGTGCCGCTGGCCCGGCCGCTGGTGCTGGACGTCCGGTCGTGGCGCGGCTCGGGGCAGGCGACGTGAGCGCGGGTCGGGCGCCGGAAGGGGCGGCGGAATGAGGCGGACGGCCGTCAACCGGGTGCTGCTCGGGGTGGTCGGGGCGGTGCTGCTGGCGGTCGGGGTGCTGGTGCTGGCCGGCGGGCTCGACGTGTACGGGCGGCTGGGCGTCGACCCGCCGGACTGGTGGCCGCTCACCTCCCCGGACCAGCCGGTGGTCAGCGTCGACTCGCGGACCCGCTGGGTGGCGCAGTCCTGGTGGTGGCCCACCGTCATCATCGGGCTGTCGGTGCTGGTGGTGGGCATGGTCTGGTGGCTGCTGGCGCAGCTGCGGCGCAGCGGACCGGCCGCCCTCGTGGTGCCGACGCCGGGGGCGACCGGGCTCCGGTTGCGGATCAACACCCGGGCGCTGGAGGAGGCGCTGGAGAGCGGGACGGCCACGCTCCCGGAGGTCGAGCGCGCGGATGTGCACCTGGTGCGGGCGCCCAAGCACCCGCGGCTGCGGGGCGCCGTCCGGCTGACGCCCGGCGGCGATCCGGCGGCCCTGATGGAGCACTTCGAGACCGGGCCGCGGGCGGACGCGTGCGGCAGTCTGGGCCTGCCGGAGCTGCCCGCCGACCTGCGGATCCGGGTGTTGCAGGCGGCCCCCGTCAGCCGGCGCCGACGCTTCTGGCGCAGGCGCCGGCACCCGAGGCATCCGCGGGTCGAGTGACGCCGGGGCGGGTGGGACGCGGTCTCCCGTCGGAGCCGGCCCGCCCGCCCGGGGTGGGTCAGAGGGTGCGCAGGGCGCCGCCGTCGACCGGGATCATCACGCCGGTGAGGTAGGAGGCGGCGGGGGAGAGGGCGAAGGCCGCGACCTTGCCGAACTCCGCCGGGGCGCCGTAACGGCCGAGCGGGATCACGGCGTTGGCCCGGGCACGGGCGGCCTCCGGGTCCCCGCCGAGGGCGTCGAGCTCGCGCAGCCGGTCGGTGTCGATCCGGCCCGGGAGCAGGCCCACCACCCGGATGCCGCGCGGGCCGAGCTCGTCCGCGAGGGACTTGGCGGCCATCGCCAGGCCCGGCCGCAGGCCGTTGGAGATGCCCAGGCCCGGGATCGGCTGGCGGACCGAGCCGGAGAGGACGAAGCCGATCACCCCGCCCTCGCCGAGGGCGGCGGCGGCCGCCCGGGCGATCCGCAGCGCGCCGAGGAAGACCGATTCGAACGCGTCCCGCCAGTCCTCCTCGGGGGCGGTGGCGACCGGGCCGGCCTTCGGGCCGCCGACGCTGATCAGCACCCCGTCCAGCCGGCCGAAGTGCTCCCGGGCCTGCGCCACCAGTCGCTCGGCGGTCTGCGGGTCGGCGTTGTCGGCGGCCAGGCCGTGGGCGGCCCCGGCGCCGCCGAGGGCGTTCAGTTCGGCGACGGCGGCGTCCACCGACTCCTTGCTCCGGCCGCTCACCAGCACCCGGGCGCCGTCGGCGGCCAGCTCCCGGGCGGTGGCGAAGCCGAGGCCGCGGGTGGCGCCGGTGACGACGTACACCTTGTCCTTCAGTCCAAGATCCATGCGCCCATCCTGCCCGGTGCGCGTCCGCGGGGACAGCGGGTGGGGGGCGGACCGTCAGGCCGGGACGGCCGCCAGGGCGGTCCCGGCTTCGGCGGCCTGCTTGGCGCGGTCCTTGGCCTCGCGGCGGGCGAGGATCCAGACGCCGACCGGGATCATGGCGGTGAACAGCCACCACTGGATCGCGTAGGCCATGTGCGGGCCGATGTCGGAGTGGTTGGGCTCGGGGATCAGCTGGGGCTGGCCGGCCGGGGCCGGGGTGGTGGCGGTGAGCTCCAGGTAGCCGCCGAGCAGGGTGGCACCGGTCTCCTTGGCCTGCTGCTCGGTGCTGATCAGGTTGAACTGCCGGTCGGGCATGCCGGCCCGGTCCTTGATGCCGCTGCCGCCGGAGGTCTCGTCGGCGCGCAGCCGCCCGGTGAGGGTGACCTCGCCGGTGGGGGCGGCCGGGACGGACGGGTAGGCGGTGGCGTCGTCCGCGGAGGGCACCCAGCCGCGGTTGACCAGGACGGCGCCCCTGCCGTCGGAGAGCTTCAGCGGGGTGACGACGAAGTAGCCGATCGTGCCGTTGGAGTCGGTCCGCTTGCGGACCACGAACTCGTGCTCGGTGTCGTACTGACCGGTGGCCGTCACCGCGCGCCAGGTGAGGTCCTTGGGCACCGCGGCGCCGGGGGCCGTCGACAGGGTGTCGAACGGCACCGGGGCGGCGGTGAGGGCCTTGCCGATCAGCTCGTTGCGGGCCACCCGCGCCTCGTGGCGGTGCAGCTGCCAGAAACCCAGCTTGATCGTCGCGGGGATCAGCAGCAGGGCGATCAGCATGGTGATCAGCCACTGCCGGGTCAGCAGAAAACGGTACACATGGGAACGGTACGCCGACCTCACAACCGGCTCACCCACCGGGGTGCGGGGCGACCTCGCGCAGCAGTTGCAGGAAGGCGTCCTCGCCGACCACCGGGGTGCCGACCTCGCGGGCCCGGCGGGCCTTGCCGCTCCAGCTGTTCGGCTCGTTGGTCACGAGCAGGCTGGTGAGCCGGCTCACCGAGGTGGCGATGTGCAGGCCGGCCTCGACGGCGCGGTCCTCCAGCAGCTCGCGGTCGGTGGCGGTGTCGCCGGTGAAGGCCACCCGCATGCCCTGCACCAGCGGCTTGCCGTCCTCCCAGCGCCCCGGGTTGGGGTACGGGCAGGGCGGGCGCTTCTTGGCCTGGCGGTAGGCCGCGCCGGTCCAGGAGGCCCGGCCGGGGGTGGCGGGCTCGTCCTCGCCGAGATCGGTCACGGCGACGCAGGTCTGCAACGGCAGCGGCACCCCGCCGAGGCGGGCCAGGTGCAGGCTGGGGCGGAAGGCCTCGGCGAGCACCCGGGCGTCGTCCAGCGCGTTGTGGGCGTGCCGCTGCTGGACGCCGAAGTGGGCGGCGAGCGAGGCCAGCTTGCCGTTGGGCAGCGGCAGCCGCAGGTCGCGGGAGAGCACCATGGTGCACAGCCGCTGCTCGACCGGGGCGCGCAGGCCGGCCCGGGAGAACTCGCGGGAGATCATGTTCCAGTCGAAGAGCGCGTTGTGCGCCACCAGGACCCGGCCGCGCAGCCGGTCGGCGAACTCCTCGGCGATCTGCGGGAAGGTCGGAGCGCCGGAGAGCAGCTCCGCGGTGAGGCCGTGGATCCAGACCGGGCCCGGGTCCCGCTCGGGGTTGACCAGGGTGTACCAGTGGTCGATGACCTCGCCGTCCTGGTCCAGCTGGTAGACGCCCGCGGAGATGACGCGGTCCGAGCGGCCGAGACCGGTGGTCTCGACGTCGACCACCGCGAAGCCGTCGGCGGGGTCGGCGGAGCGCTGGGCGGGGACCGGGGCGGTCCGCGGCGCGCCGTACGTCTCGGGCTGGATCGGTTGCATGGTCCAACAGGATAAGCGCCGCCGGAGCCGGCCCCGGCCGAAATGTTCCGGCCGACTGGCCGGAATAGAGTGGTTCGCGTCGACGTCGTACATGCGGTCGACCATCACCCCCGGCCGCCGACACCCCTGACGGCCGTCTCCGTAAGGACGAACACCCATGCGCGCCACCGTGATCCACGGCCCGAACGACATCCGGATCGAAGAGGTCCCGGACCCGGTGATCCAGCACCCGACGGACGTCGTGGTGCGGGTGGTGAACGCCTGCATCTGCGGCAGCGACCTCTGGGCGTACCGCGGGGTGGCGCAGCGGGTGGCCGGCCAGCGGATCGGGCACGAGTTCCTCGGCGTGGTCGAGGAGGCCGGCGCCGAGGTGCGCGGCTTCGCGCCCGGCGACCTGGTGGTCGCGCCGTTCGTCTGGTCGGACGGCGTCTGCGACTTCTGCCGCGAGGGTCTGCAGACCTCCTGCCCGCACGGCGGCTTCTGGGGTCAGGTCGGCTCGGACGGCGGCCAGGGCGAGGCGGTGCGGGTGCCGTTCGCGGACGGCACCCTGGTGAAGCTGCCCAAGGAGGCCATGGGCGACGAGAAGCTGCTGCCGGGCCTGCTGGCGCTGTCCGACGTGATGGCCACCGGGCACCACGCGGCGGTCTCGGCGCGGGTGCGCCCGGGTTCGACGGTCGCGGTGGTCGGCGACGGCGCGGTGGGCCTGTGCGGGGTGCTGGCGGCGCACCGGCTGGGCGCGGGCCGGATCATCGCGCTGGGCCGGCACACCGCTCGCACCGACCTGGCCCGGCGCTTCGGCGCCACCGACGTGGTGGCCGAGCGCGGCGAGGCGGCGATCGAGGCGGTCAAGGAGCTGACCGGCGGGCAGGGCGCGCACGCGGTGCTGGAGGCGGTCGGCACCGAGGAATCGATGCGGACGGCGGTCTCGATCACCCGGGACGGCGGCGCGGTCGGCTACGTCGGGGTGCCGCACGGCGGCAGCGCGGGCGTGGACATCGGTCAGATGTTCGGCCGAAACGTATCGCTGAACGGCGGCGTCGCCCCGGCCCGCGCGTACATCCCCGAGCTGCTGCCGGACGTCCTCTCCGGCGCCATCGAGCCGGGCCTGGTATTCGACCGCACCGTCGACCTGGACGGCGTCCCGGACGGCTACCGGGCGATGGACGACCGCTCGGCGCTGAAGGTCCGGATCGCCTTCTGACGGACCCCTTCTGACGGATCGTCACCAAGGGCGGCACCGCACGGCGGTGCCGCCCTTCGGCGTGTGGCGGCACTGCTCCGAAGGGGCTCATGTGGTGGTTTTCGGCCAATTGGATAGTGCGAGGGGGTGAACGGCTGGCTGATCGCTCTCAACCCCTTTCGGGGCGGGCACCACGCTCCTAGCATTGCGCGGCGCACACGGATTGTGACGCCCCTCACGTCCGATCGTCCCCTGCGCGAGACCGCTACGCCGAAGGAGTGAGGAGAGACAGAGTGGATCCGTCGCCGATCACCACTGCCCCTACGGACGTCCAACGCATCGACGACAGCGAGGAGTTCCGTACCCTCCGGCGCTCGTTCCGGAGCTTCGCCTTCCCGGTCACCATCGGCTTCGTGCTCTGGTACCTGCTGTACGTCCTGCTCTCCAGCTACGCCCCGGGTCTGATGGGGACCAAGGTCGTCGGGCACATCAACGTCGCCCTGGTGCTGGGGCTGCTCCAGTTCGTCTCCACCTTCGCCATCGCCGCCTGGTACGCCCGGTACGCGGAACGGCGGATCGACCCGCCCGCCGCCGCGATCCGCGAGGCGCACGGCGCCGTCGTCCACGCCCCCCGGGAGTCCGCCGAATGACCCTGCTCGCCAGCTCCGCCACCGAGCACCGCGGCCTGATCATGAGCCTGTTCGGGCTCTTCGTCGCGGCCACCCTGGGCATCACCGTCTGGGCCGGGCGGCAGACCAAGGGCGCCGCCGACTTCTACGCCGGCGGTCGTGCCTTCACCGGCTTCCAGAACGGCCTGGCCATCTCCGGCGACTACATGTCCGCCGCCTCCTTCCTCGGCATCGCCGGGGCCATCGCCCTCTCCGGGTACGACGGCTTCCTCTACTCGATCGGCTTCCTGGTCGCCTGGCTGGTCGCGCTGCTGCTGATCGCCGAACCGCTGCGCAACTCCGGCCGCTTCACCATGGCGGACGTGCTGGCGTTCCGGATGCGCCAGCGCCCGGTGCGCACCGCCGCGGGCGTCTCCACCATCGTGGTGTCGATCTTCTACCTGCTGGCCCAGATGGTCGGCGCCGGCTCCCTGGTCGCCCTGCTGCTGGGGGCGCACGGGGACGCCGCCAAGCGCTGGACCATCGTCGCGGTCGGCGCGCTGATGATCGTCTACGTGGTGATAGGGGGCATGAAGGGCACCACCTGGGTGCAGATCGTCAAGGCGGTGCTGCTGATCGCCGGTGCCGCGGTGATGACCGTCCTGGTGCTGGCCAAGTTCCACTTCAACCCCTCGGAACTGCTCGGGGCCGCGGCCAAGGCCAGCGGGAAGGGCGAAGCCTTCCTCGAGCCGGGGCTGAAGTACGGCGCCGACGGCACCAGCAAGCTCAACTTCATCAGCCTCGGGCTCGCCCTGGTGCTGGGCACCGCCGGCCTGCCGCACATCCTGGTCCGCTTCTACACCGTGCCCACCGCCAAGGCGGCCCGGAAGTCGGTGCTCTGGGCGATCGGCATCATCGGCGGCTTCTACCTGATGACGCTGGCGCTCGGCTTCGGCGCGGCGGCGCTGGTCGGCCGCTCGGGCATGGTGGCCGCGGAGGGCCCCAAGCCGTCCGGCAACACCGCGGCGCCGCTGCTCGCCGAGCAGCTCGGCGGCGGGTCCGGGACGACCGGCGGGGCGATCCTGCTCGCGGTGATCTCCGCCGTCGCCTTCGCCACCATCCTGGCCGTGGTCGCCGGTCTCACCCTGGCCTCCTCGGCCTCCTTCGCCCATGACCTGTACGCCAACGTGATCCGGCGGGGCAGGGCCTCCGAGAAGGAGGAGGTGCTGTCGGCGAAGTGGGCGGCCGTCGCGATCGGCGCGGTCGCCATCGTGCTGAGCCTCTTCGCGGGCAAGCTCAACACCGCCGGCCTGGTCGCGCTGGCCTTCGCGGTGGCCGCCTCGGCCAACCTGCCCACGCTGCTCTACTCGCTGTTCTGGAAGCGGTTCAACACCGTCGGTGCGGTCAGCTCGGTCTACGCCGGTCTGATCACCTCGGTGGTGCTGGTGATCTTCTCGCCGATCGGCTCCGGCCTGGACAACTCGCTCTTCCCGGACGTCGACTTCCACTGGTTCCCGCTGGAGAACCCCGGCCTGATCTCCATCCCGGTCGGCTTCCTGGCCGGGTGGATCGGCACCCTGCTGTCGAAGGAACGCCCCGACCCGGAGAAGTACGCTGAACTGGAGGTCCGTTCGCTGACCGGACTGGGCGCCCACTGATCATCGGGCGATGACTATGCTGGCCCGGCCCCGCCGTGACGGTGGCCGGGCCGGTTGCATTCTCGGGGAAGGACCGCACGTGCTGCTCGACACCTTCGGCCGACAGGCCGTCGACCTGCGGGTTTCCCTCACCGACCGGTGCAACCTGCGGTGCACCTACTGCATGCCCGAGGAGGGCCTCCAGTGGCTCGGCAAGCCCGAGCTGCTCACCGACGAGGAGATCGTCCGGCTGGTCACCGTGGCCGTGCGCGACCTCGGCGTCCGGGAGGTCCGCTTCACCGGCGGCGAGCCGATGCTGCGCCCCGGGCTGGTCGCCATCGTCGCCGCCTGCGCCGAGCTCGACCCGCGCCCCGAGCTCTCGCTCACCACCAACGGCATAGGGCTGTCCCGCACCGCGACGGCGCTGCGCGAGGCCGGGCTGGACCGGGTCAACGTCTCGCTGGACACCCTCGACCCCGAGGTGTTCCACACCCTCACCCGCCGCCACCGCCACCAGGACGTCCTGGACGGGCTGGCCGCCGCCGAGGCCGCCGGGCTGACGCCGGTCAAGCTGAACGCGGTGCTGATGCGCGGCGTCAACGACCACGAGGCGCCCGAGCTGCTGGCCTGGTGCCTGGACCGGGGCTACGAGCTGCGCTTCATCGAGCAGATGCCGCTGGACGCCCAGCACGGCTGGGACCGCTCCGCGATGGTCACCGCCGAGGAGATCCTGGACCGGCTCTCCGCGCGCTTCACGCTCACCCCGGAGCCCTCCGCGCGCCGGGGCGCGGCGCCCGCCGAGCGCTGGCTGGTGGACGGCGGGCCGGGCCGGGTGGGCGTGATCGCCTCCGTCACCCGGCCGTTCTGCCGGGCCTGCGACCGGACCAGGCTGACCGCCGACGGCCAGGTGCGCAACTGCCTGTTCGCGACCGGGGAGACGGACCTGCGCGGCGCCCTGCGCTCGGGCGCGGACGACGCCGAGCTCGGCGCGCTGTGGCGGGCGGCGATGTGGGGCAAGAAGGCCGGCGCCGGGATCGACGACCCGGAGTTCCACCAGCCCGAGCGGCCGATGTCGGCGATCGGCGGTTAGTTCTCCGAACCCTCCGGGGTCCAGTCGGCGAAGGCGACGACCTCCTTGAGGAAGCCGCGCACGCCCAGGAACTGGGACAGGTGCTCGCGGTGCTCGTCGCAGGCGAGCCAGGTCTTGCGGCGGTCCGGGGTGTGCAGCTTGGGGTTGTTCCACACCAGCACCCAGCCGGCGTCGTTCCGGCAGCCCTTGGCGGAGCAGATCGGGGTGTCCGGGGTGTCCGGCGTGAGCATCGGGCGTCCTCGACGGTAGGCGGGTCGGTCGGCACCGCCAGTCTTTCACGCGCGCTCCGGCGCCCGGCCGGGGCCCGTCGAGGTCCGGGCATGGCGACGCCGGGCAGCCACGGGGGGAGCCGCCCGGCGTCGGTCCGTCGCTCCGACGGGGGATGCGGAGCGCGTACGCAGTATGTCACGCCGGAAGCCTCGGATGGGGAGGTCTTGCATGATTAATCTGAGCTTCTTTTGAGCTTTCGCCGAGTCGAATCGGCGGGAACCGTGGCAAAACGGACGGTCAGCTCTGGCCCTGTGAAGAATCGGTGGCCGCCGCTCCCGCCCCGGCGGCACCTGAGGCCGCACCAGCCCCACCTGTCCCACCGGGGCCGAGCATCAGCGGGGTGTCGAGCGGGATGTCGAAGGTGCTCGGCAGGCCCGGCGCCTTCTCCCGGCCGGCGTTGGCGAACAGCACCGCGAAGTAGGGCAGCAGCACGGCGCCCGCGAGCGCCGCGAAGGCGAGCCACCGCTGGACGTCCCACAGCACGACGGCGAGCAGCACGCAGGCCGTCCGCAGCAGCATCGAGATCACATAGCGGCGCTGCCGCCCCCGGACGTCCTCGGTGAGGCTGCTGCGCGCCCCCGTGATCCGGAAGACCCGTCCGCCGTCGGCGCTCTTGCCCATGCCCTACCGCCCTCGTCCGCGCGTGCACGCGCCTCTCCGCGCGGCCTTCTCACGGTACGCCGGGGCCGGGGAGCCGACGAGACCGGGTGGGCCGGGGCCCACCCGGTCGGCGGTGTCAGGAGCGCCGGGAGAGGTAGTGCGGGGGGACGGCGTCGGTCAGCCAGACGCCGTTCTCGCTGACCCGGAACTCGTGGCCGTCCGCCGTCATCGCGGCGGCGTTGACGGTCAGCACCACCGGGCGGCCGTGCCGGGCGCCCACCTTCACCGCCGTCTCGGTGTCCGCGGACAGGTGGACGTCCTGGCGGGACATCGGGCGCAGGCCCTCGCGGAAGATCGCCGCCAGATGGCGGTCGGCGGTGCCGTGGTACAGCACCGGCGGCGGCACGGTGGCGGTCAGACCGAGGTCGACCGCCACCGTGTGGCCCTGGTTGGCGCGGATCGAGAGACCGTCCGCCGAGTAGCCGAAGCGGCGCTTGTTGTTGGTCGCCACGACGTGGTCCAGCTCGGCCCTGGTCAGCCGGTTGCCCCTGGCCGCGAGCGCGGCGAGCAGCGCGTCGATCCGGACCCAGCCGGCCGCGTCCAGCGTGACGCCCACCCGGTCCGGGTCGTGGCGCAGGATGCGCGCCAGCATCTTGCTCGTCTTGACCAGCCGCTTCTCGTCCATCATGTCTCTCGTATCCCCCTGTCGGTCAGCGGCTATGAGGCCTGGCTGACCGAACTCATGTTGAAGTCCGCGACACGCACGGGTGGCATCGCGGTGCGGGTGAAGTAGTCGTTCCACTCGCGGGGCAGGCAGCGCTCGGTGCGGCCCGTTTCGGTGATCCGGCCGAGCAGGTCCACCGGGGACTCGTTGAACCGGAAGTTGTTGACCGCGCCGACCACCTCGCCGTTCTCGACCAGGTACACGCCGTCCCGGGTGAGGCCGGTGAGCAGCAGCGTCGCCGGGTCCACCTCGCGGATGTACCAGAGGCAGGTGAGCAGCAGGCCGCGCTCGGTGCGGGCGATCATCTCGTCCAGGGTCGGCGCGGTGTCCTGGTCCCCGGCCTCCAGCACCAGGTTGTCCACGGCCGGGCGCAGCGGCAGCTCGGTGAGCCCGGCGGAGTGCCGGGTGGTGACCAGGTCGGTCAGCACGCCCTCGCGGATCCACTCGGTGGCGGTGATCGGCAGGCCGTTGTCGAACACCGAGACGTCCCCGCCGGTCGAGTGCGCGAGGACGAACGGAGCCGCCTCCAGGCCGGGCTCGCTCGGGTCGGCACGCAGGGTCAGCGGCAGCGGGCTGAGCTTCTCGCCGACCTTCGTCCCCCCGCCGGGCTGGGAGAACACGGTGCGGCCCTCGTGGGCGTCCCGGCCGCCGGAGGACCAGTGCAGGTAGATCAGCAGGTCGGCGACGGCGGAGGGCGGCAGCAACGTCTCGTAGCGGCCGGCCGGCAGGTCCACCTTGCGGGCGCCCCAGCCGAGCCGCTTGGTCGCCTCGGCGTGCAGGGCGGTGACGTCCACGTCGGAGAAGTCCCGGGTGGCGGCGCCGACCCAGGCCGAGCCGGACAGGTCGGCGGTCTTGGCGTTCAGCTCGACCATGCCGGTCGGCTGGTCGTGGCGCAGCCGCAGGCCGGTGGAGGTGCCCAGGTAGCTGGAGACGATCTCGTGCCGGGCGAAGCCGTACAGCAGCTCGCCCTGCGCGGCGGCCCGGGCGAAGGCCTCGCCGAGGGCCGGGCCGAAGGCCTCGAACACCTCGATCGAGGTCTCGCCGGGCGGCTCGGTGAAGTGCGGCGAGCCCGGCCGGTCGGCCACCAGCGGCTGGGCGTCCTCGGCCGGACCGGCCGCGCGGGCGGCCTCCTCGGCGGCCCGGACCAGGCCCTCCACCTCGTCGGCGGTGACGGCCTCGCGGGAGACCACCCCGGAGGCGGTGCCCTCGGCCCCCGCCACGGTGGCGATCACGGTCAGCCGGCGGCCGCGGGTGACGCCGTTGGTGGTCAGGGCGTTGCCCGCCCAGCGCAGGTTGGCGGTGGACTCCTCGTCGGCGATCACCACGCAGCCGTCGGCGCGGGAGAGGCCGAGCGCCAGCTCGACGAGTTCGTGGGGCTGCTGAGCGGTCGTCGTGGTCGTCGCGGTCATCAGTGACCCGCCTCCTGCTGGGTGTTGAGCACGTTGACGTTGCGGAACAGCGCCGACGGGCAGCCGTGGCTGACCGCGGCGACCTGACCGGGCTGCGCCTTGCCGCAGTTGAAGGCGCCACCGAGGACGTAGGTCTGCGGGCCGCCGACCGCGGCCATCGAGCCCCAGAAGTCGGTGGTGGTCGCCTGGTAGGCGAAGTCCTTGACCTGGCCGGCGAGTTCGCCGTTCTTGATGGCGTAGGCGCGCTGGCCGGTGAACTGGAAGTTGTAGCGCTGCATGTCGATCGACCAGGAGCGGTCGCCGACGATGTACAGGCCGTTCTCCACCCCGGCGAACAGGCCCTCGGTGTCCGGGCCGCCCGCGGCGGGTTGCAGCGAGACGTTGGCCATCCGCTGCACCGGGACGTGCGCCGGGGAGTCCGCGAAGGCGCAGCCGTTGGAGCGCTCGAAGCCCTTCAACTTGGCCATGCCGCGGTCGAGTTGGTAGCCGACCAGGACGCCGTCCCGGACCAGGTCCCAGGACTGGGTGGCGACGCCCTCGTCGTCGTAGCCGATCGTGGACAGGCCGTGCTCGGCGGTGCGGTCACCGGTGACGTGCATCAGCTCGGAGCCGTACTTCAGCGAGCCGAGCTTGTCGAAGGTGGCGAAGGAGGTGCCGGCGTAGGCGGCCTCGTAGCCGAGCGCGCGGTCCAGCTCGGTGGCGTGGCCGATCGACTCGTGGATGGTCAGCCACAGGTTCGACGGGTCGATGACCAGGTCGTAGCGGCCGGCCTCGACGCTCGGGGCCTTCATCTTCTCGGCCAGCAGGACCGGCAGTTCGGCCAGTTCCGCGTCCCAGTCCCAGCCGGTGCCGCGCAGGCTCCGTCCATCGGGGGACGACCCCCGGACCCCCGTGAGATATTCGAACCCGCGCCCGACTGGCGGCGCCAGGGTGCGCATCGAGTCGAAGGCCCCGGTGCGCTCGTCCACCGAGGTGGCCTCCAGGGTGGGGTGCACCCGGATCCGCTGCTGGGTGGTGACGGTGCCGGCGGTGTCCGCGTAGAACTTGTTCTCCTGGACGGTCAGCAGGCTCGCCTGGACGTGCGAGACGCCCTCGGCGGCCAGCAGCCGGGAGCTCCAGTCGGCGAGCAGCGCGGTCTTCTCCGCGTCCGGCACCTCGAACGGGCTCACCTCGTACGCGGAGACCCAGGTGGCGTCCCGGTACACCGGCTCCTCGGCCAGCTCGACCCGCTCGGTGGACCCGGCGGCCCGGCTGATCCCGCCGGACAGGCGGGCCACCGCGACGGCCTGCTCGGCCACCCGCGCCGCTGCGTCGGTGGTCAGGTCCACCCCGGCGGCGAAGCCCCAGGCGCCGTCCAGCAGCACCCGGACGGCGAAGCCCAGCTGCACGCTGTCGGAGGTGCCGGCCGGGCGGGCGTCGCGCAGCCGCCAGGCGGCGCTGCGCACCCGCTCCAGCCGGAAGTCGGCGTGCGCGACGCCGAGTTCACGGGCCCGGGTGAGGGCGGCGTCGGCGAGGGTGCGCAGCGGGTAGGCCAGGAACAGCGGGTCGACGGCGCGGACGGGCGCGGCGCCGGCGCCGTCGGCCGGAGGGATCGGAGGCAATCGGGCTCCCTGGTAGCGGGGGTTGCGGTGCGGCGCCGCACAGGGGCGCCCGCACCGCATCATTGCCCGTCCACAGGGTTTCGGCCAGCGTATTTACCCTCGCGCCGCGGCCGTTGGACGGCAGGTCAGCCGACGCTCTCCCACCAGCCGTCCAGCTCCGGCGGGTTGTCCACGTCGACCCGCTCGCCGGGGCGCGGCACCGCCAGCGGGACGGCCTGCACCTTGGCCTCGGCCAGCAGCCGCTCCACCGGCTCGGCCCACGGGTGCAGGCCCAGGTTGAAGGTGCACCAGTGCACCGGCACCAGCAGCCCGGCCTGGAGGTCGCGGTGGGCGAGCACGGCGTCCTCGGGGGTCATGTGGATGTCGGCCCAGGCCGCGTCGTAGGCGCCGATCTGCACCAGCGCGGCGTCGAACGGGCCGTGCTGCTCGCCGATCCGGGCGTAGCCCTCGAAGTAGCCGGAGTCGCCGGTGTAGAAGACCTTGCGGGTCGGGCCGGCGATCACCCAGGAGCCCCACAGGGTGGTGTTGCGGGTCAGGCCGCGGCCGGAGAAGTGGTGCGCCGAGGTCAGGGTGAGCACCAGGTCGCCGAGCGTGCAGGTCTCGTCCCAGTCCAGCTCGATGATCCGGTGCTCGGGGACGCCCCAGCGGCGCAGGTGGCCGCCGATGCCGAGCGGCACCGCGAAGGGCGCGGACTGGCTGCGCACCAGGCGCTTGACGGTCGCCATGTCCAGGTGGTCGTAGTGGTCGTGCGAGATCAGCACCGCGTCGACCTGCGGCAGCTCCTCCAGCTCCACCGGCACCGGGTGCAGCCGCTTGGGGCCGACGTGCGCGGCGGGGGAGCAGCGCTCGCTCCAGATCGGGTCGAGCAGCACCCGGGCGCCCTCGATCTCCACCAGCGCGGAGGCGTGGCCGTACCAGGTGATCTCCACCCCCTCGGCGGCCGGGCGCGGGGCGTCGGCGGGGCGGACGGTGGGCACCGGGTTGGCCGGCACGCGGCCCTCGCGCTCGAACAGCATCCGGCGGACGGTGGCGCGGTCGATGTCCGGGGCGGCGGAGGCGCGGGCCAGCGTGGAGGGGGCGTTGTGGAAGACGCCGTCGCGGAATTGCGGCGAGTTGCGCACCCGCTCCTCCCGCTCGGCGTCCGGCCGCCGCCCGAACGCCGCCGGCAGGTCGCGCAGCGCCCAGGCGGCCGTGCCCAGGCCGGCCGCCAGTGCGGTGAGGGTCAGCAGTCGTCCGCGTCGGTGGGTGCTCCCGCGCCGTGCCTTGGTCATGCGCCCTGCCTTCGTTCCTCGCCGGGGACTCTTCGGGGGGAAGGGTACGGCCCCGTCCCGGGTCGGCCCGCACCACGGGGGCAACGGGCGCAGCGGCCCGTGTTGTTCCCGTACAGTCGCCCCGGTCCGGGCCCGGGGGCCGGACCGGCGCAGGCTTCGGCAGGGCCCGTGAGCTGGGCCGGGTGCTCCGGGCACGGATTGTCGGATTGCCACAGTTCCTCCGCTGCGGCGCTGTGGGAGCCCGATGCGTCCGAGCCGCCGACCTCCCGATAGCGTCACACTGCGTACGCATCCCGCCGTACGTGCCGACACACGGAGAGAGGTGGATCGTTGAGCCGCTCGGTTCTCGTCACCGGTGGAAACCGGGGCATCGGCCTCGCGATCGCCCAGGCCTTCGCCGAGGCGGGCGACAAGGTCGCCATCACCAGCCGTTCCGGTGAGGTGCCCGAGGCCCTGGAGAAGTACGACGTCCTCGCGGTGCGCTGCGACATCACGGACGCCGCGCAGGTCGACGCCGCCTTCACCGAGATCGAGGAGAAGCACGGCGCCGTCCAGGTGCTGGTCGCGAACGCCGGCATCACCAACGACACCCTGCTGCTGCGCATGTCCGAGGAGGACTTCACCTCCGTCCTGGACACCAACCTGACCGGCACCTTCCGGGTGGTCAAGCGGGCCTCCAAGCTGATGATGCGTGCCAAGAAGGGCCGCGTCGTGCTGATCTCCTCCGTCGTGGGCCTCTCCGGCTCGCCCGGTCAGGCGAACTACGCCGCGTCCAAGGCCGGCCTGGTCGGCTTCGCCCGGTCGCTGGCGCGCGAGCTCGGCCCGCGCAACATCACCGTCAACGTGGTCGCCCCCGGCTTCGTGGACACCGACATGACCGCCGTGCTCAGCGACGAGCGCCGCGCGGAGATCGTCGCGGGCGTGCCGCTGGGCCGCTACGCGTCGCCCGCCGAGGTCGCGTCGACCGTGCGGTTCCTCGGTTCGGACGAGGCCGCGTACATCACCGGAGCCGTCATTCCCGTGGACGGCGGATTGGGCATGGGTCACTGATCATGAGTGGAATCCTCGAAGGCAAGCGGATCCTGATCACCGGTGTGCTGATGGAGTCCTCCATCGCCTTCCACGCCGCCAAGCTCGCCCAGGAGCAGGGCGCGGAGGTCATCCTCACCGCCTTCCCGCGCCCGACCCTCACCGAGCGCATCGCCAAGAAGCTGCCGCACCCGGTGAAGGTGCTGGAGCTGGACGTCTCCAACCCGGAGCAGCTGGCCGGCATCGCCGACCAGGTCCGCGAGACCCTGCCGACCCTGGACGGCATCGTCCACTCGATCGGCTTCGCCCCGCAGGACGCCCTGGGCGGCAACTTCCTGGACACCCCGTGGGAGTCCGTGGCCACCGCGATGCACGTCTCGGCGTACTCGCTGAAGTCGCTGACCATGGCGCTGCTGCCGCTGATGCAGGACGGCGGCTCGGTGGTCGGTCTGACCTTCGACGCCCAGTTCGCCTGGCCGCAGTACGACTGGATGGGCCCGGCCAAGGCCGCGCTGGAGGCGACCAACCGCTACCTGGCGCGCTACCTGGGCGAGCGGGACATCCGCTGCAACCTGGTCTCGGCCGGTCCGCTCGGCTCGATGGCCGCCAAGTCCATCCCGGGCTTCGGCGACCTGGCCGACACCTGGAACCACCGCTCCCCGCTGAAGTGGGACCTGAGCGACCCGGAGCCGGCCGGCCGCGGCATCGTCGCGCTGCTCTCGGACTGGTTCCCGAAGACCACCGGCGAGATCATCCACGTCGACGGCGGTCTGCACGCCATCGGCGCCTGACGCTCCGCCCGTACGCCGCTGCCCGGCACCCCCTTCCGTGGGGGGTGCCGGGCAGCGCTGTTTGCAGCTCCTCAGGCGTCGGTGCCGCAGGCGCCGATGGCGCGGCCGGCCTCGACCGAGGCGCGCTGGGCGTCGCCGGCCCGGATGGCGTCGAGGATGGTGTCGTGGCCGATGTAGCGCTCGGCGATCAGCTCGGGGCCGACGTCGTGCCGCAGGTGGGCGCGGGTCACCTCGCCGAGGTCGGCGTAGACGGCGGCGAGGACGTCGTTGTGGGCGGCGGCGACCACGACCGAGTGGAAGGCGGCGTCGGCCTGGACGAAGTCCTCGGCGTCGCCCGAGTGCCAGGCGGCGTCGCGGCGGGCCAGCGCGGACTCCAGCAGTTCGAGGTCGCGCGCGGTGCGGCGGACGGCGGCCAGCCCGGCGGCGGAGGTCTCCAGGGCCGCCCGCAGCTCGGCGACCTTCCCCTGGTCGGCGTCGGCGAAGCGGCGGTGCATCACCCCGGCGAGCTCACTGGTGGCGAGCACGTACGTGCCGGACCCCTGGCGGATGTCCAGCAGCCCGTTGTGCGCCAGGGCGCGGACCGCCTCGCGGACGGTGTTGCGGGCGACCCCGAGCTGTTCGACCAGGGCGGCCTCGGTCGGGATGCGCGAACCGACGGGCCACTCCCCGGAGGTGATCTGGGCGCGCAGCTGCGCGATCACCTGGTCGGACAGCGGGGTGCGCCTCGGCGAGGACAGCGCCACGGGGACTCCTTGCGGCTACGGGTGGGTGGGGCCTTGAGGGGGAGCGGGCCGGTGGATGAACGGTCGGCACATCATGCCAATTCCCAGGTGCGCCAATTCATCCCATCATTCTATGATGGCGCCTATGCCACCCGCAGCAGACACCACCGCTTCCGACCGCCGCACCGGGACCCGGCCGCAGACCGAGCGCCCCGCGTCCCCGAGCCGGCTCCCCGCCTGGCTGTTCGCCATCGCGATCGCCGCCGCCGCCTTCAACCTGCGCCCCGTCGTGACCAGCCTCGGACCGCTGCTCGACCCGGTCCGCGCCGCCCTCGGGATGAACCCGACGCTCGCCGGCCTGCTCACCGCCGTCCCCTCGCTCTGCTTCGGGCTGTTCGGCTTCGCCGCGCCCGCGATGGCCCGCCGGATCGGCCCGATCGCGGTGGTCACCGCCGGGATGGGCGCGATCACCGCGGGCGTGCTGGCCCGCTCCTTCGCCGGCGGCACCGCGGTGTTCCTGCTGCTGACCGCGCTCGCGCTGGCCGGGGTGGCGGTCTCCAACGTGCTGATCCCGGTGGTGATCAAGCGCTACTTCCCGGAGCGGGTCGGCCCGATGATCGGCCTGTACTCGATGGCGCTGTCCGCCGGCACCGCGCTGGCCGCCGCCGTCACCGTGCCGCTGACCAGCGCGCTCGGCGGCGACTGGCGGTTCGGCCTGGGCGTCTGGGCGGGCCTCGGCGCGCTGGCCGTGGTGCTCTGGCTGCCGGTGCTGATGGCCAAGCGCGAGCGCGGCGCGCGCACCGACGGCCCCGCCGCGGCCAGGCTGCCGATCACCCGCAGCCGGACGGCCTGGGCGATGGCCTGCTTCTTCGGCCTCCAGGCCACCGGCGCCTACGTGGTGATGGGCTGGCTGCCGAAGATCTTCCAGGACGCCGGCATCGACAAGGGCACCTCCGGGGTGCTGCTCGCGGTGACCATGGTGATCGGCGTGCCGGTCTCCTTCGTGCTGCCCAACCTGGCCGCCCGCCGCGGCGACCAGCGGCTGTTCGTGGTCGTGCTGGGCTCCTGCGGCATCGCCGGGTACGCGGGCCTGGCACTGGCCCCGGCCGGTGCGCCCTGGGTCTGGGTGGTCCTGGTCGGCCTGTCCAACTGCGCCTTCCCGCTGGTGCTGACGATGATCGGGCTGCGCGCCCGGACGGCCGGCGGCGTGGCGCAGCTGTCCGCCTTCGCCCAGGGCATCGGCTACCTGATCTCCATCCCCGGCCCGATCCTGATCGGCCGGATCTACCAGGTCACCGGCGAGTGGTACGGGCCGCTGGGCTTCCTCGCCGTGCTGCTGGTGCCGCAGATGATGTTCGGCCTGCGGGCCGCACGGGCCCGGCACATCGAGGACGAGGCGGTTACTCGCCCAGGGGTGAAGGCCGCGGCCTGAGGGGGTCGGTGACCGGCGGGCGTGTTCGGGGTGGGAGAATTCCGGACATGCCCGTTCTCGAACCCAACCCCACCGACGGTCGCAAGCAGCTGGGCCGGATCGCCATGGCGATCGCCGGCATCGTGGTCCTGGTGGCGATCATCGCCTCCGTGGCCTCCTCGCTGGGCTGACCGGCCCCTTCCGGCCCCGGCCCGGCAGGGTGGACCACGGCCGTACTCCGGGTGGCGCCCGGGCGAACGGCGCTTGATGGTACCCGCCACCCCTGGGAGTGGCGGCATCCGGGAGCGTCGCGCCCCCGGGCGGCTTTTCTGCCAAGCTTGCTGGGTATGAGCGCCGACACGCCCCGCAGGATCATCGTTCTCCGCCACGCCAAGGCCGACTGGCCGAACGGCGTGGACGACCACGAGCGGCCGCTGGCCGACCGGGGCCGTCACCAGGCCCCGGACTCCGGCCGCTGGCTGGTCGACTCGGGCATCAATCCCGACTTCGTGCTCTGCTCCACCGCCCTGCGCGCCCGCGAGACCTGGAAGCTGGCGGCACACGAACTGCCCAAGCGGGCCCGCAAGACGGTGTACGAGGACCGGATCTACGAGGCCAGCCCCGGCGAGATCATCGCCGTCCTCCAGGAGGTCCCGGAGGAGTACGCGGACGTCGTGCTGGTCGGGCACAACCCAGGCGTGCTGGGGCTGACCCAGGTGCTGGCCGGGGACGCGGGCGACCGGGACGCGCTGGAGCGGCTGCGGCTCGGCGGCTTCCCCACGGCGGCGATCGCGGTGCTCAGCTTCAGCGGCTCCTGGAAGGGCGTCGAGCCGGGCGTGGCCGAGCTGGTCTCGTACTACACGCCGCAGGACTGAGGGCCTCCGGCTACCCGCCGCAGGACCGAGGGCCTGCGGCATCCGGGCATGTCGGCGGTCCAGCCGAAGAGCTCGATCAGCTGGCGGGCGTTGTGCGCCACGTTGCCGTGCGAGACGACGACGCCGCGCGGGGCCGAGGTG
>NZ_JBEOSA010000008.1:0-198708 GCF_040302625.1 Kitasatospora sp. NPDC097643
CAGCAGCGGGAGGACCTCGTCCTCCGCCGCCTCCACGGCGACCATCGCGCCGCCGCGCGGCAGCGCCTGCATCAGCCGGCCCCGCGCCGCGACCAACCTGGCCGCGTCGGAGAGCGAGAACACCCCGGCGACGTACGCGGCGGCCAGCTCACCGATCGAGTGACCGGCGAGCAGGTCGGGCCGGACGCCGAAGGCCTCCGTCAACCGGAAGAGCGCCACCTCCAGGGCGAACAGGGCGGGTTGGGTGTACGCCGTCTCGTCGATCAGCTCGGCGTCCGCGATCGCCTCGCGCAGCGGACGCTCCAGGTGGCGGTCCAGCTCCCTGCAGACGGCGTCGAAGGCCTCGGCGAACACCGGGAAGGCCGCGAACAGTTCCTCGCCCATGCCGGCCCGCTGGCTGCCCTGGCCGGTGAACAGGAAGGCGGTGCGGCCGGGCGCGGCCGCGCCGCGGACCAGACCGGGTGCCTCGGCGCCCTCGGCCAGGGCGGCCAGGGCCGCCAGGAGGTCGTCGTGCCCGGCGGCGACCAGGACGGCCCGCTGCTCCAGGGTGGCGCGGGTGGTCGCCAGTGCGTGGCCGACCTCCTCCGGGGACGGCTCGGGGTGGCCGGTCAGGTGCGCCAGCAGGCGGGCAGCCTGGCCGCGCAGGGCGGTCTCCCCCTTGGCGGAGAGCGGCCATGCGAGGACGGGTGGCTGTGCCTGGACGGGCGGCTGCCCATCGGCGGCCGCGGCAGGCGAGGTCTCCGGGGCCTGCTCCAGGACGGTGTGGGCGTTGGTGCCGCTGATGCCGAAGGAGGAGACGGCGGCGCGGCGCGGGCGGCCGGTCTCCGGCCACGGCACGGAGTCGGTGAGCAGCGCGACCGCGCCCGCCGCCCAGTCCACGTGCGGCGAGGGCTCGTCCACGTGCAGCGTCCGCGGCAGCACGCCGTGGCGCATCGCCATCACCATCTTGATCACACCGGCCACGCCGGAGGCGGCCTGGGTGTGGCCGAGGTTGGACTTCACCGAGCCGAGCCAGAGCGGCCGGTCGTCGGTGTGGTCCTGGCCGTAGGTGGCGAGCAGGGCCTGTGCCTCGATCGGGTCGCCGAGGGTGGTGCCGGTGCCGTGCGCCTCCACCGCGTCCACCTCGTCGGGGGTGAGCCGGGCGTCGGCGAGGGCCTGCCGGATGACCCGCTGCTGGGAGGGGCCGTTGGGGGCGGTGAGGCCGTTGGAGGCGCCGTCCTGGTTGATCGCCGAGCCGCGGACGACCGCCAGCACCGGATGGCCGTTGCGGCGGGCGTCCGAGAGGCGCTCGACGAGCAGCATGCCCGCGCCCTCGCCCCAGCCGGTGCCGTCCGCCGCCGCGGCGAAGGACTTGCAGCGGCCGTCCTCGGCGAGGCCGCGCTGGCGGCTGAACTCCACGAACGTGCCGGGGGTGAACATCACCGTGACACCGCCGGCCAGCGCCATCGTGCACTCGCCGCTACGCAGTGCCTGGACGGCCAGGTGCAGGGCGACCAGCGAGGAGGAGCACGCCGTGTCGACGGTGACCGCCGGACCCTCCAGGCCGAAGGTGTAGGCGACGCGGCCGGAGACGACGCTGCTGGAACTGCCGGTGCCGAGGTAGCCCTCGACCTCATCGGGGGCGGCGCGCAGCCGGGTGCCGTAGTCGTGGTACATCACGCCGGCGAAGACGCCGGTACGGCTGCCGCGCACGGTGGCCGGGTCGATGCCGGCCCGTTCGAAGACCTCCCAGGTGGTCTCCAGCAGCAGCCGCTGCTGCGGGTCCATGGCGAGCGCCTCGCGCGGCGAGATGCCGAAGAACGCCGGGTCGAAGTCGGCGGCGTCGTGCAGGAAGCCGCCCTCGCGGGTGTACGAGGTACCGGGGTGGTCGGGGTCGGGGTGGTACAGCGCGTCGAGGTCCCAGCCGCGGTCGGTGGGGAAGCCGGAGATGCCGTCCCGGCCGCCCGCGACGAGCTGCCAGAGCGCCTCGGGCGAGTCGATGTCGCCGGGGTAGCGGCAGGCCATCCCGACGATCACGATCGGGTCGTCGTCGAGCCCGGTGGCGGCCACGGCGGGTGCGTGGCCGGCCGGATCGGGGCGGTCGCCGAGGAGTTCGGCGCGCAGGTGGACGGCGAGCGCGGCGGGGCTGGGGTAGTCGAAGACGAGGGTGGCGGGGAGCCGCAGGCCGCTCGCCGCGCCGACCTGGTTGCGCAGTTCTACGGCGGTCAGCGAGTCGAAGCCGAGCTCCTTGAACGCCCGTTCGGCATCGACGGCGGCGGCGTTCGGGTAGCCGAGGACGGCGGCGACCCGGCCGCGGACGAGGTCGAGCAGCTCGCGTTCCTGGTCGGCGGGGCTCAGTGCGGCGAGCCGGTCGGCGAGCTGCCCGGCGGCGCCGGCCGCGGCCGGCCCGGTGGCGGTGCGGACGGCCCGGCGCAGCGGGGCGCGGACCAGGCCGCGCAGCAGCGGCGGGACCTGCCCGTCGGCGGCCCTGCTCCGCAGGACGGCGGTGCTGATCCGCATCGGGACGAGGACGGCGCCGCCGTCCTGCGCCCGCTGGGCGGCGAGGGCCGCGTCGAACAGGGCCAGGCCCTCGTCGCTGGGGAGCGGACCGAGGCCGGAGCGTTCCATCCGGGCGAGGTCGTTCTCGGTCAGGTGGCCGCTGACGCCGCTGGCCTGCGCCCACAGGCCCCAGGCCAGCGAGGTGGCGGGCAGGCCGCGGGCGCGGCGGTGCTCGGCGAGGGCGTCCAGGGCGGCGTTGGCGGCGGCGTAGTTGCCCTGGCCGGGGCCGCCGAAGAGGCCGGCGGCGGAGGAGAAGAGCACGAAGGCGGCGAGGTCGAGCCCGGCGGTCAGCTCGTGCAGGTGCCGGGCGCCGTCGGCCTTCGGGCGCAGGACGGCGTCCAGCCGGTCGGGGGTGAGTGAGCCGATCACGCCGTCGTCGGTGACGCCGGCGGTGTGGATGACGGCGGTCAGCGGGTGGGCGGCGGGGACAGCGGTGAGCAGGTCGGCGAGCGCCGCCCGGTCGCCGGTGTCGCAGGCCGTGATGGTCGCCTCGGCGCCGAGCGCGGCCAGGTCGGCGACCAGCTCCGCCGCCCCGGGGGCGTCGGCGCCGCGCCGGCTGGTGAGCAGCAGGTGCCTGACCCCGTGCCGGGTGACCAGGTGGCGGGCCAGCAGCGCACCCAGCGCGCCGGTGCCACCGGTGACCAGGACGGTACCGTCGGGGTCGAGGGCGGGCGGCCCGGACTCGGTCGCGGGGACGGCGACCCGGGTCAGCCGCAGGGCGTGCGGGGTGCCGCTGCGCAGGGCGAGCTGCGGTTCCCCGGCGTCGAGGGCGGCGGGGAGGGCGCGGGCGGAGGCCGGGTCGCCGTCGAGGTCGACCAGGCTGATCCGTCCGGGGTTCTCGGTCTGCGCGGAGCGGACGAGTCCCCAGGCGGCGGCGTGCGCCGGGTCAAAGACGTCCGGGTCGTCGGCGGTGGCGACGGCGCCGCGGGTGAGCACCACCAGGTGGCCGTCGGCGGTCCGCTCCTCGGCGAGCCAGCCCTGGACGAGGGCGAGCACCCGGTGGAGCGCGCCGGCGGTCGCCGCCGGGTCCGGGTCGGCGGGCGGCAGGCAGGGGGCGAGCACCACGTCGGGGACGGGGCCCGCCGCGGCGAGCGCGGCCAGATCGGGGTGGTGCTCCACGGGGAGGCCGAGGCCGGCCGGGGCGTCGCCGCCGAGCACGGCCCAGCGCTCGCCCCCGGCGGCCGCCGGCTCGCCGAGGGGCAGCGCGACCCACTCCGGGCGGAACAGCGACTCGTGGTGGAGGGTCTGCGCGGCGTTCACCTGCTCGGCGGTCACCGGCCGCAGGGCCAGCGCGTCGACCGTGGCGACGGGCCGGCCGTCCTCGTCGTCCAGGCGCAGGGTGACGCCGTCCGTGCCGTGCGGGGTGATCCGGGCGCGGAGGGCGGCGGCCCCGGCGGCGTGCAGCCGCACGCCCGTCCAGGAGAACGGCAGGCCGGCCTGCCAGTCGGCGCCGTCGGCGACGGTCAGGCCGAGGGTGTGCAGGGCGGAGTCCAGCAGCGCGGGGTGCAGTCCGAAGCGGGCGGCGTCGGCCTCGGCCTGCTGCGGCAGGCGCAGTTCGGCGTACACCTCGCCGTCGTGCCGCCAGGCGCGGCGCAGGCCCTGGAAGGCCGGGCCGTAGTCGAAGCCCACCGCGACCATGGCCTCGTAGCGGCCCGCCAGGTCGGCCGCGACAGCGCCCTCGGGCGGCCAGGGGCCGGGCGCGGGGGCGGGCGCGGGGGTGCCGGCCGTGGCGAGCACCCCGGTAGCGTGTCGCGTCCACGGCTCCTCGGCGGAGAGGTCCTCGCGGCGGGAGTGCAGGCTGAGGTCGCGGCGGCCGTCGGCGGCGGGTGCGCCGAGGGCGAGCCGCAGCTGGACACCGCCCTGCGGGGGCAGCACCAGCGGTGCGGCGAGGGTGAGTTCCTCCAGCAGGTCGCAGCCGACCTGGTCGCCGCCCCGCAGGGCGAGTTCGACGAAGGCGGTCCCGGGCAGCAGCACCGCACCCATCACGGTGTGGTCGGCCAGCCACGGGTGGGTGCCCAGGGAGAGCCGCCCGGTGAACACCAACCCGCCGGAGTCCGGGAGTTCGGCAGCGGCGCCGAGTAGCGGATGTCCGGTGGCGCCGAGACCCGCCAGGGTGACGTCGCCCGCGTCCGCCGGCGGGACGTTCGGCCAGTAGCGCTCGCGCTGGAAGGCGTAGGTCGGCAGGTCGACCCGGCGGGCGCGCTGCCCGGCGAGGACCGCGGGCCAGTTCGGGTTCGCCCCCCGCACGTACGCCTCGGTGAGCGCGGCGGTGAGCGTCTGCTGTTCCGGTCGGCCGTGGCGCAGCGTGGGCAGGAAGGCAGCCGGTCCGGTGGTGCTCTCCTGCGCGAGTGCGCTGAGGACGGCATCGGGGCCGAGCTCCAGGTAGGTGCCGACGCCCCGGGAGTCGAGCGCCCGGACGGCGTCGGCGAAGCGGACGGCCTCGCGGACGTGGCGCACCCAGTACTCGGGGTCGGTGAGTTCGGCGGACGCGGGGGCGCCGGTGAGCGTGGAGACGATCGGGATGCGGGGCGTCCCGTACCGCAGCTGGGCGGCGACCGTGCGGAATTCCGCCAGCATGCCGTCCATCAGCGGCGAGTGGAAGGCGTGACTGACCGTCAGCCGCTTGGACTTGCGGCCCTTCAGCTGCTCCAATGCGGCCCGGACGGCGTCCTCGGTTCCGGAAAGCACCACGGACGTGGGCCCGTTGACCGCGGCGATGCCGACGCCCCCGGTCAGCAGCGGCAGCACCTCCGCCTCGGACGCCGCAACGGCCACCATAGCGCCGCCGCGCGGCAGCGCCTGCATCAGCCGGCCACGGGCCGCGACCAGTTGCGCCGCGTCCGACAGCGAGAACACGCCGGCCACGTGTGCGGCGGCGATCTCGCCGACCGAGTGGCCGACGAGCACGTCCGGGTGCAGTCCCCAGGCCTCCAGCAGGCGGAACAGGGCCACCTCGACGGCGAACAGCGCCGGCTGGGCGTACGCCGTCTCGTTGATCGACTCGGGGTCGGCGATCGCCTCGCGCAGCGGGCGGTCCAGCAGCGGATCGAGCTCCGCGCAGACCGCGTCGAAGGCGTGCGCGAACACCGGCTGGGACGCGTGGAGTTCCGCACCCATCCCGGCCCGCTGACTGCCCTGGCCGGTGAACAGGAAGGCGGTCCGGCCGAGCGCCGCGGTGCCGCGGACCAGACCGGGCGCCTCGGCGCCTTCGGCGAGGGCGGTGAGCGCGGCCTGCCGGGCGGACGGGTCCGCTCCGGTGATCAGGGCCCGGTGTTCGAAGGCGGCGCGGGTGGTGGCCAGGGAGTGGCCGAGGTCGGCCGGGTCCAGGGCGGGCCGCTCGGCGAGCAGCGCCGACAGCCGGGCCGCCTGGCCGCGCAGCGCCTCGGCGCTGCGGGCCGAGAGCGGCCAGAGCACGGCCGTCGGCGCAGCGTCCCCAGCCGCGGGTTCGGGCGCGGGCTCGGGCTCGGGCGCCGGGGCCTGTTCCAGGAGGGTGTGCGCATTGGTGCCGCTGACGCCGAAGGAGGAGACGCCGGCCCGGCGGGGCCGTCCGCTCTCGGGCCAGGGACGGGCCTCGGTGAGCAGTTCGACGGCGCCGGACGCCCAGTCGACGTTCGGCGACGGCTCGTCCACGTGCAGGGTCCGCGGCAGGACGCCGTGCTGCATCGCCATGACCATCTTGATGATGCCGGCCACGCCGGCGGCGGCCTGGGTGTGGCCGATGTTGGACTTCACCGAGCCGAGCCAGAGCGGCTGTTCGGCCGGCCGGTCCTGGCCGTACGTGGCGAGCAGCGCCTGGGCCTCGATCGGGTCGCCGAGCGCGGTGCCGGTGCCGTGCGCCTCGACCGCGTCGACCTCATGGCCCGACAGGCCCGCCGCGGCGAGTGCCTGGCGGATCACCCGCTGCTGGGAGGGCCCGTTCGGGGCGGTCAGGCCGTTCGACGCGCCGTCCTGGTTGACGGCGGAGCCGCGGACCAGGGCCAGCACGGGGTGCCCGTTGCGCTGCGCGTCGGAGAGCCGCTCGACCAGCAGCAGGCCGACGCCCTCGCCCCAGCCGGTGCCGTCCGCGCCCGCGGCGAAGGCCTTGCAGCGCCCGTCCGCGGCCAGGCCGCGCTGGCGGCTGAAGTCGATGAAGTTGCCGGGCGTGGACATCACGGTGACGCCGCCGGCGAGCGCCAGTTCGCACTCGCCCGAGCGCAGCGCCTGGACGGCCCAGTGCAGGGCGACCAGCGAGGAGGAGCAGGCGGTGTCGACGGTGACCGCCGGACCCTCCAGGCCGAGGGTGTACGCGATCCGGCCGGAGAGCACACTGGCCGCGTTGCCGGTGCCGAGGAAGCCCTCGGAGCCGTCCGGGGCGCTGACCACGAGCGGCAGGTAGTCCTGGCCGTTGGTGCCGGCGAAGACTCCGGTGCGGCTGCCGCGCAGGGTGGTCGGGTCGATGCCGGCCCGTTCGATCGCCTCCCAGGCGGTCTCCAGCAGCAGCCGCTGCTGCGGGTCCATCGCCAGCGCCTCGCGCGGCGAGATGCCGAAGAAGCCGGGGTCGAACGCGCCGGCGTCGGCGAGGAAGCCGCCCTCGCGAACGTAGCTGGTGTCCGGGTGGTCCGGGTCGGGGTGATAGACGGCGTCGAGGTCCCAGCCGCGGTCGCCGGGGAAGGGCACCAGCGCGTCGGAGCCGTCGGCGAGCAGCCGCCACAGCGCCTCGGGCGAGTCCACGCCGCCGCCGAACCGGCAGCTCATGCCGACGATCGCGATCGGCTCGTCGTCCGCGGCGGCGCTCCCGGTGTGCTCGGGTTGCCCGGCCGTGGGGGCCGCAGCGCCGAGCAGTTCGGCGCGGAGCAGGTCGGCGAGGGCCGTCGCATTGGGGTGGTCGAAGACGAGGGTGGCGGGCAGCCTCAGGCCGGTGAGCGCGACCAGCACGTTGCGCAGCTCGACGGCGGTCAGCGAGTCGAATCCCAACTCTCGGAAGGCCCTGGCGGGTTCGACGTCCTGCGGTCCGGCGTGGCCGAGCACGGCGGCGACCTGGGTGCGGACGAAGTCCAGTGCCATGCGCGGCCGTTCGCTCTCCGCCGCCGCGGCCAGCCGCTGCTGGAAGGTGGCGCCGCCGGACTGCTCGCCGTACTCGCTGTCGGCGGCGGCCATGGCCTGCAGCGCCTCGGGCAGCTCGTCGAAGAGCGTGCTGGCGCGGATGCCGGTGAACTGGGGTGCGAAGCGGTCCCAGAGCACGTCGACCACGAGGGAGAAGGTCTCGTCGAGGTCGAGGGCGTGCTGCATGGCGGCGATGGCGGTGGCCGGGTCGAGCGCCGGGACGCCGCCGCGGCGCAGCCGGTCCTTGACGGTGTCGTCGACCGCCATGCCGCCCTCCGCCCAGGCGCCCCAGGCCATCGCGCTGGCGGGCAGGCCGGCGGCGCGCCGCTGCTCGGCGAGGGCGTCCAGGAAGGCGTTGGCGGCCGCGTAGTTGCCCTGGCCGGGCCCGCCGAAGGTGCCGGCGAAGGAGGAGAACATGACGAACGCCGAGAGGTCGAGCTCCCGGGTGAGTTCGTGCAGGTTGACGGCGGCGTCGACCTTGGGGCCGAGCACCCGGGCGAGTCGCTGCGGGGTGAGGGCGTCCAGCACGCCGTCGTCCAGCACGCCGGCCGCGTGGACGACGGTGGTCAGCGGGTACTGCTCGGGGATGTCGGCCAGCAGGCCGGCGAGCGCGGCGCGGTCGGTGACGTCGCAGGCGGCGACGGTCACCCGGGCGCCCAGGGCGGTGAGTTCGGCCTCCAGCTCGGTCACGCCGGCGGCGTCGCGGCCGCGGCGGCTCGTCAGCACCAGGTGCTCGGCGCCGCGACCGGCCAGCCAGCGGGCGACGTGGGCGCCGAGCGCGCCGGTGCCGCCGGTGACCAGGGCGGTTCCGCGCGGCGACCAGCCCTCGGCCGGGGCGTCGGTGCGCGGGGCGCGGACCAGGCGGCGGGCCAGGATCCCGGCGGGGCGGATCGCCAGGTGGTCCTCGGCGCCGAGGCCGGCGAGCACGGCGGCGAGCCGGTCCTGGGCCCGCTCGTCCGGGGTGGGCGGCAGGTCGATCAGGCCGCCCCAGCGGTCCGGGTACTCCTGGACGACGACCCGGCCGAGGCCCCAGACCTGGGCCTGGACGGCGTTATCCAGCCGGTCCGCGCCACCGGTGGTGACCGCGCCCCGGGTGGCGCACCAGAGCGGGGCCTCGATGCCGGCGTCGCCGAGCGCCTGGACCAGGGCGAGCGTCCCGGTCAGTGCGAGCGGCGCGGACGGGTGCTCCGGATGCGTTCCGGCGGCCAGCGGGAGGAGCGAGAGCACGCCGGTGAACTCTTCCCCCTCAGAGGCGAGTTCGGCGCGCAGAAGGTCGGCGAGGGCGGCCCGGTCGGTGGCCGCGGGGTCGACGGCGAGGTGCCGTACGCGCACGCCGCGCCGGGTGAGGGCCGCGGCGGCCGCGGAGCTCCATGCGTCGGTGTCCGCAGCAGCGTCGGCCGGGGTGACGAGCAGCCAGGTGCCGGTGAGCCGCCCGGTCGGCGTGTCCGGGACGGGCCGCCAGGTGATCCGGTAGCGCCAGTCGTCGACGGTCGAGCGCAGCCGGCTGCTGCGGCGCCAGGCGGTCAGTGCGGGCAGGACGGCATGGAGCGGCTGGTCCCCGGCGACGGCCAGGGTCGTGGTGAGCGCTTCCAGGTCGCCGCGCTCGACGGCCGCCCAGAACTGTTCGTCGGCCGGTGAGCCGGCCGTCGCCCCGGCGGTGGCGCCCTCGTCCCACGCCCCTGTGGTGGGCCAGAACCGGCGCTGCTGGAAGGCGTAGGTCGGCAGGTCGACCCGGCGTGCGCCGGTGGCGGCGAAGTACGCCTGCCAGTCGGGCCGGACCCCTCGTACCTGGAGCCGGGCGAGCGCGGTGGTCAGTGCGCGTGCCTCGGGCCGGTCGGCGCGCAGGGCCGCGGCGAAGGCGGAGTCGCGGTGCCGGGCGTTCTCCTCGCCGAGGGCGGTCAGTGTGCCGCCGGGGCCGATCTCCAGGAAGGTCCGGACGCCTTCGGCCTCCAGGGCGGTGACCGCGTCGGCGAAGCGGACGGCCTCCCGGACGTGGCGCACCCAGTACGCGGGGTCGGTCAACTCCTCGGCGGCGAGCGCCCCGGTGAGGGTGGACACGAGCGGGATCCGCGGGGCCTCGTAGGCGACCTGGGCGGCGACCGTTCGGAAGTCCGCCAGCATGCCGTCCATCAGTGGCGAGTGGAAGGCGTGACTGACCGTCAGGCGCCTGGACTTGCGACCCGGCAGCTGCTCCAGTACGGCCCGGACGGCGTCCTCGGCGCCCGACAGCACCACGGACGTGGGCCCGTTGACCGCGGCGATGCCGACGCTGTCGGTCAGCAGCGGCAGCACCTCCGCCTCGGACGCCTCCACGGCCACCATCGCGCCGCCGCGCGGCAGCGCCTGCATCAGCCGGCCGCGGGCGGCCACCAGCCTGCACGCGTCCGCCAGCGAGAAGACGCCCGCGACGTGTGCGGCGGCCAGCTCGCCGATCGAGTGCCCGGCCAGGAAGTCCGACCGCACACCCCACGACTCGACCAGCCGGAACAGCGCCACCTCCAGCGCGAACAACGCCGGCTGGGTGTACCCCGTCTCGTGGATCAGCTCCGCATCCGCGATCGCCTCGCGCAGCGGACGGTCCAACAGCGGGTCCAACTCCGCACACACCGCGTCGAACGCAGCCGCGAACACCGGGAAGGCCTCCGACAGCTCGAAGCCCATCCCGACCCGCTGACTGCCCTGACCGGTGAACAGGAACGCCGTCCGGCCCTCGACCGGCGAGCCGAGCACCAGGTCGCCCGAACTCCCCCCCGCCGCAAGGACGTCCAGCGCGGCCAGGAGCTCCTCGCGGCCGTCCGCGACCAGCACCGCGCGCTGCTCCAGCGCGGCGCGGCCGGTCGCCAGGGTGTACGCCACGTCCAGCGGACGCAGGTCGGGCGCGGCCGTCAGCCGCTCCCGCAGCCGCGCGGCCTGGGCCTGTAGCGCCGCCTCACCCTTGCCGGAGAGCAGCCAGGGCAGCACGCCGGGCGCCGTGTCGGGCCCGTCCGGCGCCTGCTCGGTCTCCGGCGGCGCCTGCTCGATGATGGTGTGGGCGTTGGTGCCGCTGAACCCGAACGAGGAGATGCCGACGCGGCGCGGCGCGCCGGTCTCCGGCCAGTCGCGGGCCTCGGTGAGCAGTTCCACCGTCCCGGCCGACCAGTCGACGTTGCCGGTCGGCCGGTCCACGTGCAGGGTCTGCGGCAGCAGCCCGTGCCGGATCGCCATGACCGACTTGATGACGCCGCCGATGCCGGCCGCGGCCTGGCTGTGGCCGATGTTGGACTTCAGCGAGCCGAGGTAGAGCGGGCGGCCCTCGGGCCGGTCCCGGCCGTACGCGTCGATGATCGCCTGCGCCTCGATCGGGTCGCCGAGGGTGGTGCCGGTGCCGTGCGCCTCGACCGCGTCCACCTGGTCGGGCGTCAGCCGCGCGCTGGCCAGGGCCTGGAGGATGACGCGCTGCTGGGAGGGGCCGTTGGGTGCGGTGAGGCCGTTGGACGCGCCGTCCTGGTTGACGGCGGAGCCGCGGACGATCGCCAGCACCGGGTGGCCGTTGCGGCGGGCGTCCGACAGCCGCTCCACCAGCACCATGCCGGCGCCCTCGGCCCAGCCGGTGCCGTCGGCCGCTTCCGCGAAGGACTTGCACCGGCCGTCGGCGGCCAGGCCCCGCTGGCGGCTGAAGTCCACGAAGGTGCCCGGGGAGTTCATCACGGTCACCCCGCCGGCCAGGGCGAGCCCGCACTCACCGTTGCGCAGCGCCTGCACGGCCAGGTGCAGCGCGACCAGGGACGAGGAGCACGCGGTGTCGACGGTGACCGCCGGGCCCTCCAGGCCCAGGCTGTACGCGATCCGGCCGGAGACCACGGAGGCCGCGATCCCGGTGCCGAGGTAGCCCTCGACGTCGTCGGTGGAGCCGAGCAGGACGGTCAGGTAGTCCTGCCCGCTGGTCCCGGCGAAGACACCCGTCCGGGTGCCGTGCAGCGACAGCGGGTCGATGCCGGCCCGTTCGAAGGCCTCCCAGGAGGTCTCCAGCAGCAGCCGCTGCTGCGGGTCCATCGCCAGCGCCTCGCGCGGCGAGATGCCGAACACGGCGGGGTCGAACCGGGCGAGGTCGTGGATGAACCCGCCCTCGCGGGTGTAGCAGGTGCCCGGGTGGTCCGGGTCCGGGTGGTAGAGGTTCTCCAGGTCCCAGCCGCGGTCGGCCGGGAAGCCGGACATCGCGTCGCCGCCCGACGCCACCAGCTGCCACAGGTCCTCGGGCGAGCGGACGCCGCCGGGGTAGCGGCAGCTCATCCCGACGATGGCGATCGGTTCCTGGTCCCTGGCCTCGGCCTCCCGCAGGCGCAGCCGCGTCTGGGCCAGGTCTGCCGTCACCCGCTTGAGGTAGCCGCGGAGTGTCTCTTCATTCGCCATCGTTACTGTGACCTCTTTACGGCCTTGCGGCTGCGAGCGGATGTTCGCCCCGTGCAGGGCTGTTCCGACCGGGCGGCGGGACGTGGCGGGGCAGCGCCGCGGCGAAGGCGGTCCGGGCAGCCGGAAGGCCCCGGGCGGTCGCCGCTCCGCGCAGGAGCGGGCGCCCCGCCGGAGGCCTCACGGTGTCCGGAGCCCGCGTTCGCCGGCAGGCCCGATCCGCCTGCCGCCCGCGACGCTCCCCCAGCTCATCGGAAACCATTTCCGGCGCCACGCTAGGAGCCGCCCCGGGGCCGAACAACCCCTACCGCTCCCCTACGAACCGCGGCGCTGCGCCCCGTTTCGGGAGGTGGGCGGGGGCCTGACGGGCCGGTTCGCGGCGGCCGCCGGACCGGCGCAGTACCGCGCGGCCATGGCCAACACGATCCACGGCGTGATCTCCGCAGAGACGTCCAGGTCCTCGAACGACCCCCATTCGACTTCGGCCAACTCCTCTAACGCTGACGGAAGATGAAGCGACCTGGCGAGGGACCGTCGGTCACAGCCACGTCATCTCTCTGTAGAACCGGGGCGTTCGACAGCCCATCACTGCACCGCACACCACGCGGCGCAGGTCGCACCGTTCGCGCTGGAGAGGCCAGACGCCGATCAGGGGAACGACTCGATTTGTAAAAAGTCGGATGGAGCAGCCTCGGTCCAGACCTCCGACACCACCCCCACCGCGAAGAGCGACGTGGGAGCGAAGGTCTACGTGGTGAAGAAGGCACTGTCGATGTGGCCGCCTCCGCCCGTTCGAGGACTGACTCGACTGTCCTGCGGTATCGTCCGGGCCCCTCGGCGCTCGGCAGAGGCGCACTCTCCTCGAAGAGGCCCTGCTCCGCGCCGGGAATGGCCCCGGCCGGCGGACGCACCGCGTCGAGGGTCCGTCACGTCGTAGCGGCCCGACGTCAAGAGGACCCGTAGGTCCCGCTCACCCAGCCGGGCGGTAACCGTCAGCAGTTCCGCTCGACGGCCGGTTGCCCGGTCCGGTCTGCACGACAGCTGTCGCTCGCCGGCCCGGCAAGGAATCTGATGGCTGGTGCCAGTTGTCGGCGTACCCGGATAGGTCCCGTGTGCGCCGACACCAGTCAGCGCGCAAGCGGTCGTCAACTCGGCGCCTCGTGTCGCCGCCGACCGGCGAGTACGAAGCGGTGCTCGTCCTGGGCCTGATGAACCCAGCGGCCACGAAAGGCTCCAACCATGGAGCCCGGTCCGCAGCCGCCGCGGCGTTCCGTTGACCGCCGGGCGGTGATCGCGTCACGGACGGCCTTGTCCGCCCCTCTTCGGTTACAGGGTCCAATCCGCTCCCATGCTGCGTCCGTCAACTCGCCTCGCCCTGCCGCAAGATCACTATCAGATACGCCTGCGGGGGCTCGGTGCGGGCAGGAGCTCGCACAGGGTCTTCGGGTCGCGTGCGGTGCGCTGGACGGTGCCGTCGGGGTGGACGAGCGCCGCTATGGAGCGGCCGCGGCGGAGCCAGCGGTGCAGGGCAGTGCCGGGGGTGGCGGTGACCAGGACACCCCCTCGGTCGTGGACCTCGGCGTGCAGGGAGGGGGTGACGGCTGCGGAGGTGACCAGTGCGTAGCGGCCGGCGGCCAGGTCGTCGAAGCGTTGGCTGTCCGGTAGCTGGGCGTTGGGACACAGACGTCCCGCGAGGCTGAGCCCGAGCCGTCTCCGGGTCGACCAGGGTTGAGCGGTGCAGTGCCGGGGTCCGGCTGTCGGGAATGCGGTTGCTCAGGCCGGGAAGCCGGTGCAGATGGGGCGCGAGCATGCGGCGCAACCTGCTGCTGGTGTCCCCGCCAGCGGTCATCGCGGTGCCGACCAGCTTGGCGAGGGTGATCATCGAGCGGGCGTGGGGCTTGCGTTCGGCCTCGTAGCTGTCCAGCATGTATTCAGGGAGGCTGCCGTCGAGGACGGCGGCGAGCTTCCAGGCGAGATTGGCGGCTTCGCGCAAGCCGGCGCCCATGCCCTGTCCGGTGAAAGGCGGGGTGAGGTGGGCGGCGTCGCCGAACAGGAAGATGCGCTGCTTGCGCCAGCGGTCGGCGATCTGGGCGCGGAAGGTGTACTCCGCCGTGCGCACGATCTCCAGCTCGTCCGCGGGGACGTCCTGAGCCCAAGCTCGGATGAGGGGGTGCAGACGGGTCATGTCGCGGTAGTCGTCGGCGCCTTCACCTGGCAGGAGCTGGAACTCCCAGCGGTAGCGGCGCTCGCCGACGCGCAGCACGCCCTGGTTGGACGGCTGCAGCGTGCCGGCCTCCAGGCCGGCCGCCGAGACCGTCAGTTGCGGGACGGTCTTGCCGTCGGTGCCGATCACCGCGGCGGTCAGCTGGGTGGTCTCGTCCGGCGGTGTCACCACCAGGCCCGACAGGACCCGGCAGTTGGTGTCCGACTTGTCGCAGGGCGCCCACGTCAGGCCGGAGAAGGCGGTGGTCCCCGGCTTCAGCGTGATCTGGGTCGGCGGCCCGGGTCGGGCGACGGGTCCTCCGAGAGGTGCGAACGGTCCCGTCACGTCGGGACCTGGAGTGGGTGATCGTCAGTTTCCGATGTCGAGTTGGACGTGCTCGATGTCCTCGTCGAGGAAGGCGGTCAGGTCCTGGGCTTCGGCCCGGACGGCTTCCTGTTCCGGGGCGGTGAGGGGCCGGAGGGGACTGATGCGCAGGTGGTTGCTGCGCACGGTCCAGGTGGCGGTGACGCGTCCGTCGACCAGGACCATGCGGTGGCCTGCGACGGACAGACCGAGGTGGGGGGCGTCGATGATGCGGCTGCGGTCGTGGTAGCCGAGGACGGCGTTGTCGAAAGCCGGCAGGAACCGGACCGGAGCGGGGGTGTCGGGGTGCGGGCGGGGCGCGTCGGGCAGGTCGAGCAGTTCGCGGCCGCGTTCGTCACGGAAGACGGCGAGTTCTTCGCGGGCGGCTTTGACGGCGGCGGGAAGGCCGGCGAGGCCGCACCAGGCACGTAGGTCCGCGCCGGCGGCGGGCCCGTACGCGGCGAGGTAGCGGAACAGCAGCTGCTGTCCGACCGGATCACTGCCGTCGGCGGGCAGGGGGTCGATGTCCCGCTCCAGCCACGTGGCCAGCGGCAGGTTGCGCACGCCGGCGGTCTGCTGCCACAGGCCGCGGGGCGGGAGTTGGGCCATCGGGATGAGGGCGGCGACGAGCAGCTCGCCCAGGACACGGCGCGGTGGGTCGGGCCAGCGGTGTTCGAGGGCTTGGACGAGCTCTCTCATGGTGCGGGGCTGCTGGTCGGCCATGACGGAGCGGCCGGCTGCGGCGAGCTCGCCCAGGTCGATGCCGGCCAGTTCGCGCGGGTAGGTGCCCAGCACGCGCTGGCGGAGCATGGTGTCGTGGCGGGCTCGCCAGGCGAGTGCGTCGTCGGAGGTGACGAGGTGGACGGTGCGCCGCATCAGGTGGGTGCGCACCACGGTGCGGCCGGTCAGCGCTTCGTCCAGTTGCTCGGGCTTGAAGTCGGTCAGGCGGGACCACAGCCCGATGAAGGGTTCCTGGGGCTCTTGCGCCTGCAGGCCGCACAGGTGGGCCACCGCCTCGGGCGCGGACGTGTCGCTGCGCGTGAGCAGGTGCTGGCGGGCCAGGGTGGCGCGGTTGAGGGCGCGGCTGTCGAGGACGGTCACTGCTTCCTTCCGCTTCTCCAGGTGGGTAATGCCCGCGCCGTCCGGACCGCCAGGGGGCAGCGGCGGCCCGGACGGCGCAGGCCTGTCAGGTCGGCTGGATCAGCCGTTGTACGGGGCGGTGACATCCAGGACCCAGGTGACGCCGAAGCGGTCGGTGAGCATGCCGTACAGCGGCGCCCACGGCGCGGGCTCCAGCGGACGCACCACGGTCGAGCCCTCGGCGAGCCTGCCCCACAGGGCGCCGATCTCCTCGCTGTCGTCGCCGCGGACGGAGACGAAGAACGGGTCCTGACCCTGGTTCCAGGGCAGCTGCGACGGCACGTCGTAGGCCATGACGTGGAAGCCGTTGTCGCCGGCCACCTCGCCCCACATCACCCAGTCCGCCTCGCTCTCGTTCTGCACCGCGCCCGCGTCCTTGTAGGTGACGGCGATCGTGCGTCCGCCGAAGACGGACCGGTAGAAGTCCAGCGCCTCGCGTGCGGTGCCCCGGAAGTTCAGGTGGGTGGTGGTCGTGACGGACATGATCTGTTCCTTGCCTTGGCGTGACGAATGTGCGCCGTCGGCCGTCGGTGCCGAGCGGCGGCTGCCGTGACCGGGGGTTATGCCTCCCGAACGGCTCGTGTGTCACGATGGCAGAGGTAGAGGACAGGTTGCGTCCGGTACTCCGGGGAGGATGGGTGCCATGCATAAAACATCTGCCCGGCTGCTCGCGCTGCTCGCGCTCCTTCAAACGCCCCGTGACTGGTCCGGCGATGATCTCGCCGAGCGTCTCGGCATCACCTCGCGCACCGTGCGCCGTGACATCGACCGCCTGCGCGAACTCGACTACCCGATCAGGACCCTCAAAGGACCGGCCGGCGGCTACCGCCTGGAGGCCGGAACTCACCTGCCGCCCATGCTGTTCGACGACGGCCAGGCCGTCGCCCTGGCCGTCGCGCTGCAGACCGCCGCCGCCGGCACCACCGTCGCCGAAGACGCCACCCGCGCCCTGGCCGCCCTCCGCCAGGTCATGCCACCCCGCCTGCGCCACCGCATCGACCTCTTGCACGTCACCGCCGTCCAACCGCCCGAGGCCACCGGCGAGATCCCCCAGGTCGACGCTCAGATCCTGATGGACCTGAGCCGCGTCATCCACGCCCGCGAGGAACTTCGCTTCGACTACACCCCAGCCCCCGGCACCTCAAGCGGCGATCCCCGCCGGGTGCAACCCCACCACCTGGTCACCTGGCACCATCGCTGGTACCTCGTGGCCTGGGACCTCGACCGCCAGGACTGGCGCACCTTCCGCGTCGACCGCATCCGACCCCGCACGCCCACCGGTCCCCGCTTCACCCCTCGTGACCTCCCCGGCGACAACGTGTCGACCTTCGTCACCAGCCGGTTCCGCGGCAACGACGGCACCACCACCGACTGGCCCTGCCGAGGCGAAGTCGTCCTCCACCTCCCGGCCGCCGAGGTCGCACCCTTCGCCCCGGACGGAATCGTCGAGGAACTGGACCCGCACCGCTGCCGACTTGTCCTCGGCTCCTGGTCATGGACCGGACTCGCCGCGACCATCGGCCGCTTCGACACCGACATCGACGTCGTCGGCCCGCCCCAGCTGGCCACCGCCTTCGCAGACCTCGCCGCCCGCTACGCCCGCGCCGCAAGACCCGAGACCGGTCCGGATGCCGTGAGAACGAAACCCGCCGCGCCGCTCGAGCCCGTCGAACGTCCGGCACAGACCCATCGCTGATCCCCATACGACGCCCGAAGGGCTCGGCACAGCAGCCCGCGGCGCAACACGGCGGGCTGCCCTGCTCATCACCGACGACGACGATCTCCCACTCCTTCGACAGCGCATGCCGCGCCGCCGACTCCGCCTGGACCAGATGCGACACCTTGCCCTCGTCCCCGTGCGTGTCCGACACGCGCGAACCCACAACCGCCCGAACCGGCGCCAACGCCGTCATGATGCTCACAGAAGGCCCCCTACCGCCCAGGCCAGCGAGCACCCTCGAACAGGCTGCACTCGAACGGGTGGACCTTTTTCGAAAAGGTGTCGTTCCGCTGGCGGATCGACCTCCAGGTCACCACCCCCGGCCTCGCCGCCAAGGCCATCGAGGCCTACGTCGAGCGGGCCGACACCCACGCCGAGCGCTGGAGCGACCACGCGCCCGTCACGGCGGTCTTCGATCACACGTTCTGACCCAGCGACCCCGCGCCGTCGAGCGCCGGGCACCCGCAGAGGGAACCCCCGCGCCGTGGCCGCGCTCCGTAGCTCACCGCCGGGCGGCAGCGATGCGTCATCGCCGGATCAGACGGTGTGGATCTGGCGCCCGGTGATGTGCGCCGGGGTGACCCGGATCCACAGGCTGCGGACGCCACCGGCCCAAGGCTGGGCACCGGGCTGGTCCGCCAGATGGCGGATGGTTTCGGGATCGGTGACGTGCTCGGCGGTTCCGGTGATCAGCACGCTCCAGCCGTCCCGGTGGTGCTCGTCGATGTGATCGACCTGGAAGGAGACCTCAATGCTGTCTTCGACTGCCGCCGCCCCGCGTGGATCCGTCCGGTAGAGCACGGTCCGGCGGTCGACCATGTAGTTGACGGGAAACACGGCAGGTCCCGGATGGACGGGCAGGGCGATGCGGCCGATCCCGTGGGTGCCGATGCGGTCCCAGCACTCCCTCGCGGTCAGCTTCATCAGCGCCGGGTGGCGCGAGGCGCTCTGCTGCCCGGGCGGAGGCTCGGCTCGGCCTTCCATGAGCTCGGCGTAGGTCATGTCCAGAGCAGTGGCGATGCGTAGCAGGCTGGCCGGGTCGAAGTCGGCTCCCGCCTCGGTCAGGAGCTGGAGGTAGTGCGGCGACATGCCAGCACGACGGGCGAGCTCTTCCGTAGTGAGGCCGAGGTGCTGCCGCTGAACCTCGATCCTTCTCAGGACCGCCGTCGTGAGAGGGCCTGCTGGGTTTGCCGGGCTTGCGGTGTTCTCGTTCACGGTGTCCTCCTGGAAGGACGTTCGCCTCCAGCGTCCCCCGGACCAGCCGGGGGACGCTGGGGCCGGGAGGGCAGGCGCCTGGGCCGATCGGCCCTGTCCAGGAACGATCCTCTCCCTCGGCGGTACTTCCGAGCAGGCAGCACGGCCGCCGTCCACTGTGGGCAGTGGCAGCAGACGGGCGTCAGGAGCCTCGGAGGCGGCGGTGGGCAGCGCATCGGACGAGGGGCCGGCCCCGCTCCCGCAGCTGCGCCTGGATGAGCTGCTCGATGAACTTCTTCCTGGTTCTGGTCGCCGCAGGCGGGGGTGTGGTCGACGCGGCGACCGGCGCCTCGATGAATCCGGCCCGTAGCCTGGCCCCCGCGCTGGTGGGCGGCCAGGGCGGCCCGCTGTGGATCTACCTGCTAGCGGCCGGCCGGCCGGTCGGCCTCTGCGGCCAACGTCCCAGCAACGACCCAGCGTTCACCCGCGTCCTGGACCGGGCCGGGATCGACTCGATCTCCGTCACCCCGGACAGCTTCGCCGCCTCAAACAGCGGGTGGCCGACGCCGAGCGCGAATGGCCGCCCGGCGGCGACCGCGGCGGCGTGGTCGGCACCGCCGTCAGGAGCAGGGCCGCCAACGACGCCACCAGAGCCCATCGCCGTCGTGCCGAAGCTTCCGTGTCACCGCGCGCCACGTCCACCTCCGCAGTGTTGAATCCGGCCGTTCCGGTGCAGCGCCACCTACCACACCGCCCGTCCTTGCGGCGCCGCGCCCTCATGTCCTCCGCCTGGACGCTGCCCCGCTCAGGGGGTGGTCGTCAGCAGATTCTGGGGAGCTGCTCGCCGGCGAGCATGTCGACCACGCGGTGGGCCCCGACCAGGGTGCGCATGACGACCCGCCCGGCCGGCCAGTCGGCGACGTGGCCGATCCGGACTGCACCCTCGCCGCCGGGGACAGCCCGCATCGCGGTGAGCACGTCCTCGGCCTTGTCGGCGGCGACGAAGGCGACCAGGCAGCCCTCGTTGGCGACGTGGAGGACGTCCAGCCCGAGCAGGTCGCAGGCGGCGGCGACCGCCTCGGGCACGGGGATGGCGGCCTCGTCGATCTCGACGGTCACGGCCGAGTCGCGGGCGATCTCGTTGAGCGTGGTGGCCAGCCCGCCGCGGGTGGGGTCGCGCAGGACGTGGACAGCGCTGCCGCCGGCCTTCGCGATGGCGCGGACCAGGTGGTGCAGCGGCCGGGAGTCGGTGGCGATGTCGGACTCGAAGCCCAGGCCCTCGCGGGTGGACAGGACGGTCGTACCGTGCAGGCCGATCGGACCGGAGAGCAGCACCACGTCGCCGGGCGCGGCGTACGCGGCGGAGGTTCGGGTGCCCGGCAGGCGGGTGCCGAGGCCGGTTGTGGTGATGAAGAGCTGGTCGGCTGCGCCCCGGTTGACGACCTTGGTGTCGCCGGTGACCACCGCCACGCCGGCCGCGCGCGCCGCCTCGCCGAGGGAGCGGGCCACGCGTTCGAGGGTGGCGAGCGGCAGGCCCTCCTCGATGATCAGGGAGACGGTCAGCGCGGTCGGCATCGCACCCATCATGGCGACGTCGTTGATGGTGCCGTGAACGGAGAGCGAGCCGATGTCCCCTCCCGGGAAGAAGAGCGGGCTGACCACGAAGGAGTCGGTGGAGACAACCAGTTCGGCGCCGCCGGTGGCGGGCAGGACGGCGGCGTCCTCCAGCGGGACCCGGCCGATCAGGCCGCGGCCGGATGAGCCGCTGATCGCAGGCAACAGGAGGTCCTCCAGCAGTTCGGCGGAGAGCCGCCCGCCGGCGCCGTGGCCGAGCAGGACGACTTCGCCCTCCTCGATGGGCAGCGGGCACTCGAGGGCGGTCATGCCTCGACCTTCCTCGGTACGCGGCCGGCGGCGTAGAAGGCGGCGCAGGTGCCCTCGCCCGAGACCATCGGGGCGCCGAGTGGGTTCCGTGGGGTGCAGCGGGTGCCGTACGCGGTGCAGTCGGTGGGGAGTTTGGCGCCGGTGAGGATCTCGCCCGCGATGCACTCGGGGTGTTCGGCGGTGGTGATGCCGCCGACTTCGAAGCGGGTGGCGGCGTCGAAGCGGGCGAAGTCGGGGGCGAGGACGAGTCCGCTGTCGGGGATCGGGCCGAGGCCGCGCCAGGGCCGATCGGCGATCCGGAAGACGGTCTCGATGGCGTGCTGGGCATCGGTGTTGCCGTCGCGACGCACGGCCCGGACGTACTGGTTCTCCACCTCGGCCCGGCTGTCCTCCAGCTGACGGACGGCCATCAGGATGCCCTCCAGCAGGTCGAGCGGTTCGAAGCCCGTGACCACGATCGGGACCTGGTACTTCGCGGCAATGGGTTCGTAGGCACGCCAGCCCATCACCGCGCAGACGTGGCCGGCGGCGAGGAAGGCCTGCACCTCGCAGTCCGGGTCCTCCAGCAGGGTGGTGATCGCGGGCGGGACGAGGACGTGGCTGACCAGGACGGAGAAGTTGTCGAGGCCGAGCCGGTCGGCCTGTTGGACGGCGAGGGCGTTGGCGGGTGCAGTGGTCTCGAAGCCGACGGCGAGGAAGACCACCTGCTCGGCCGGTTCCGCGACGGCGATCCGGACGGCGTCCATCGGTGAGTAGACGGGTCGTACGTCGGCTCCGCGCGCGCGGAGGGCGAGCAGGTCGGTGTGGGAGCCGGGGACGCGCAGCATGTCACCGAAGCTGGTGAACACCACGCCCGGTAGGGCCGCGATGGCGTGGGCCCGGTCGAGCACTTCGAGCGGGGTGACGCAGACCGGGCAGCCGGGGCCGTGGATCATGCGGATCCCGGCCGGGAGCAGGTCGTCGATGCCCTGCCGGACCAGGGTGTGGGTCTGGCCTCCGCAGACCTCCATGATCCGCCACGGCTCGGTGGCGGTGGCCGTCAGTTCGGCGAGGAGCTTGCGAGCCAGCGCCGGGTCGCGGTACTCGTCGAGGTACTTCACCGGGTGTCACCTCCGGGAGCAGCGGGCAGGGGTTCGCCGAGTTCGGTGGCGATCGCGTCGGGGATCGCGCGGAGCACGGCGAGGGTGCGCTGCGCCTCGGCTTCGTCGACGATCGAGATGGCGAAGCCGACGTGAACGATGACGTAGCTGCCGACTTCCGCCTCCGGCGTGCAGGCGAGGCATACCTCGCGCCGGACGCCGCCGAAGTCGACGGTTCCCATCAGCAGTCCGGCGCTCTCATGGGTCTCGATGATCCGGCCGGGGATGCCCAGGCACATTCAGGTTTCCTTCCGGGCGGACAGGCGAGCGGCGGCGACGGCGGCCTGGCCGTAGCTGATGCCGCCGTCGTTGGCGGGCACGGCACTGTTGGCGAGGACGCGCAAGCCCTGCCGCGTCAGGTGGTCGTGGACCTCGGTGAGCAGGCGGCGGTTCTGGAAGCAGCCTCCGGACAGGCACACGGTGTCCGCGCCGGTCTCCCGGACGGCCTCGGCGACCAGGGCGCCGGTGACCTCGGCGAGGGTGGTGTGGAAGGCGGCGGCGATCGGCCCGGTCGGCTCACCTGCCGCGGTGCGGTGCAGGACGGCAGCGAGGGTTGGGGCGGGGTCGTACACCGACAGCTCTTTGACGCGGCTGATCCTCCAGGGCAGAGCCTCGGCGGACAGCGATCCGGCGGCCTGTTCCAGGGCGACGGCGGCCTCGCCCTCGTAGGATGCGTCGTCGCGCAGGCCGAGCAGGGCGGAGACGGCGTCGAAGAGCCGTCCGGCGCTCGAGGCGGTCGGGGAGTTGAAGCCTCGTTCGATCATCCGGACGACGGTGCGGACCTCGCGCGGGTCGAGCCGGTGGCTGAAGGCGTCCTCGATCGGTTCGCCGAGGCGCTCCAGTCCGTACAGGTAGCCGAGCGCCATCCGGGCCGGGCGCCGCACGGCTGCCTCCCCGCCCGGGAGGGGGGCGCGGGCGAAACGGCCGAGGCGGCGGTAGCCGGTGAGGTCGGCGAGCAGGATCTCGCCGCCCCACAGGGTGCCGTCGTCGCCGAGGCCCAGTCCGTCGTAGGCGACGCCGACAAAGGGGCCGGTGACGCCGTGTTCGGCGGCGCAGGAGGCGACGTGGGCGTGGTGGTGCTGGACGGCGATGCGGCGGTTCCTCGGCCAACGGGTGGCGAAGGCGCTGGACAGGTAGTCGGGGTGCAGGTCGTGGGCGACCCAGGCGGGCTCGACGGCCTGGAGGCGGGCCAGCCGGTGGAAGGAGGTCTCGAAGGCGTCGAGGGTGGTGGCGTCCTGGAGGTCGCCCGTGTGCGGGCCGAGGACGGCACGGTCCCCGATCGCGAGGGCGAAGGTGTGCTTGAGCTGGGCGCCGACGGCGACCACCGGTTCGGGCGTGGCCCGGGGCAGGCGGAGCGGCGCTGGGGCATATCCGCGGGCGCGGCGCAGCACGGCCGGTGTGCCGAGCGGGGCGTGGGTGACGGAGTCGTCGTAGCGGGCGCGGATCGGCCGGTTGTGGGTCAGGAAGCCGTCGGCGACGTCGCCGAGGATCCGCCGGGCCTCGGCGTCGTCGATGGCGATCGGTTCGTGGGAGCGGTTGCCGCTGGTCACCACGAGCGCCTGGTCGAGGTCTCGCATCATCAGGTGGTGCAGCGGGGTGTAGGGCAGGAAGAGGCCGACGCGGTCGGTGCCGGGGTGGACGGCCGGGGCCAGGGCGCCGGGCCGGGCGGTGAGCAGCACGATCGGACGGGCGGTGGAGGTGAGCAGTGCCGCCTCGGACTGGTTCACGTACGCGAGCCGGCGGGCGGCGGCGAGGTCCGGCACCATCACGGCGAATGGCTTCGCGGGCCGGTGCTTGCGGTCTCGGAGCCGCTGCACGGTCTGTTCGTCGGCGGCGTCGCAGACGAGTTGGTAGCCGCCGAGGCCCTTGACCGCGACGATCCGTCCGGCCCGCAGGGCCTGTTCGGCGGCGGCCAGCGCGCTCTCGCCCGCCACATCGCCGTCGTCCCACTTCAGGTGCGGCCCGCACACCGGGCAGGCCACGGGCTCGGCGTGGAAGCGGCGGTTGGCCGGGTCCTCGCACTCATCGGCACACGCCGGGCAGAGCGGGAAGGCCCGCATCGCAGTGCGCCGCCGGTCGTACGGCAGGTCGTCGATGATGGTGGCGCGCGGGCCGCAGGCGGTGCAGTTGAGGAACGGGTAGCGGTAGCGGCGGTCGGCGGGGTCGAAGAGTTCGCATAGGCAGTCGGGGCAGGTCGCGGCGTCGGGTGGGATCTCGCGAGGCAGGTCGGTCGTGGCGACCGTGCTGGCGAGAACGGTGAAGCCGGGTCCGGGGGCTTCGTCGGCGGGTGCCGGGCGGCTGCGTACGGAGGTGACCACGGCGAGCGGCGGCGCGTCGGTGCCCAGGCGGGTGGTGTACTCGGCGAGCGCGGACGGCGGACCGGCCACCAGGGAGACCACGTGGCCGTCCTCGTTGCGCACCCAGCCGGACAGGCCCAGCGAGGTGGCGAGCCGGTGGGCGAAGGGGCGGAAGCCGACGCCCTGGACGGTGCCGTGGACCTCGACCCGGCGCAGTTCGGTGGTCATGGGCCGGTCTCCTTCGCCCGATGGGCGTCCACCGAGCGGCGGACCTCCGCGGCGGCGCGGGGTACCGCTTCGGAGACGGCCGGACTCAGCCCCTCGCCGATCGAGAAGTCCGTGCCCTCGACAGCGACGATCAGCAGCTCGCGGGGCAGCCGGGCGAGTGCGGCGGCCAGCGCGACGGCGTGTCCGAGGCCCAGACCGTGGGTACCCGCCGCGGCGCTGCTGTCGGCAAGGGGGTCGGCCAACAGGTGGTCCGCGTCGACGGTGACCTGGTGAATACGGCCCGGCTCGCCGGGGTGGCTGTGTACGGCGTCGACCACGATGGCGAGCTCTGCCCCCTCCCACAGCTCCATCAGCCGGGTCGGTTCGCCGTCGCAGAGGGTGATGCGGTCGACCTGGAGGTCCTCGGCGGCGAGCTCGGCCAGCACGGCGACGGCGGCGCCGTCGTCGTGGCGGTACTCGTTGCCGACGCCGATGAGGACGATCCGGTCGCTCATGCCCGCTCCACGGTGAGGTCGAGGAAGTGGGCGGCGCAGGAGATACAGGGGTCGTAGTTGCGGATGGCCTGCTCGCACTGGCGGGTCAGCTCCACATCGTCCAAGTGAAGCCGGTCCTGGACGAAGGTGCGCAGGTCGGCCTCGATGGCGGCCTGGTTCTGGGCAGTGGGCGGAATGATCGTGGCGGCCCGGATCGTGCCGTCGCCGTCGAGCTGGTAGCGGTGGTAGAGCAGTCCGCGCGGCGCCTCGGTCGCGCCGTGGCCGGTACCCGCCCGGGGTGGCACGGGGACGGCGGGGACCGGCGGGGGCTCGTACCGCTCGATGATGCGCTGGGCCTCGGTCACGGCCCACAGCACCTCGACCGCCCGGACGAGGATGCTCCGGAACGGGTTGTCGCAGGTCGGGCCGAGTCCGGCCTCGGCGGCCAATGCCAGGATCGGCGGCGGGAGCAGCGCGCCGTTGAGCGACCAGCGGGCGAGCGGCCCGGTCAGGTAGCGGCGGCCGTCGAGTTCGGCGTGGAGGGCGGTGGAGTGCGGTACTTGGCGCTCAAGGACGTGGCTCTCGAAGTCGGCCGCGGTGAAAGCACCGGTCCGGCTGCCGTACGGGACGCCGGCGTCGATCGCGTAGCCGCCGCGTCCTCGCAGGGCGAGCAGCTCGTGACCGACTGCCAGCTCCGGGAACTCGAAGCCGGCCACCCAGCCCAGGGTGTCCTCCGCATCGGTCCGTGCCTGCCGCAGTACGGCGGTGAGACGGTCGAGTTCGGCTCGCTCGGGGAGGCGATGGAAGCCGCCGAGCCGGACGTTGATCGGGTGGATGGCTCGACCGCCCAGCCGTTCGACGATCTCGTTGCCGGCCTTCTTCAGCCGCAGGCCCCGCTTCAGGAGCTCGGGCCGGGTACGGGCGAGGGCGAGCGCGTCGGGCAGGCCCAGGAAGTCGGGTGCGTGGAGGAGGTAGACGTGCAGGGTGTGGCTCTCGATCCACTCCCCGCAGTACAGCAGCCGCCGCAGTTCGGCGAGTTGCCCGTCCACGGTGACGCCGCACGCGTCCTCGACGGCCCGGCAAGCGCTCATCTGGTACGCGACGGGGCAGATTCCGCAGATCCGGGCGGTGATGTCGGGCGGTTCGGTGTAGGCACGGCCGCGGAGCAACGCCTCGAAGTAGCGCGGCGGCTCGTAGATCTCCAGCCGGATGTCCGCCACCCGCGAGCCGCGTACGGAGATGTGCAACGCGCCCTCGCCCTCCACCCGCGCGAGCGAGCCGACGGTGAGCAGGCGGTGGCTGCGGTGGGTCATCCGTCCGCCTCCTCGGCGTCGCGGGCTGCCGCGGCGAAGGCGGGGGCCTCGGCGTTGAAGGTACGGTAGAGACGGGTGATGTTCGTGTCCGACATGCCGTCACGTCGCAGCAGCGGCAGCATCGCCCGCGTGTTGGGCGTCTCCATCGGACCGAAGCAGCCGTAGCAGCCGCGCCCGTACGCCGGGCAGAGCGCCCCGCAGCCGGCGTGGGTGACCGGGCCGAGGCACGGGGTGCCGTGGGCGACGGTGACGCAGGTGGTGCCGCGCAGCTTGCACTCGAAGCAGACGCTGTGGGCGGGGATGTCGGGTTTGCGGTCGGCCAGGTAGGCGGTGATCACCTCCAGGAGCTGGCGCTTGTCGATCGGGCAGCCGCGCAGTTCGAGGTCGACCGGTACGTGGGCGGAGATCGGGGCGGAGTCGGCGAGGCTGTCGATGTACTCGGGGCAGGCGTAGACGACGGCCTGGTACTCGGGCAGGCTCGCCAGGTTGCGCAGAGCCTGGACGCCGCCTGCGGTGGCGCACGCGCCGATGGTGACCAGGTACTTCGACTGTTCGCGCACCCGCCGTATGCGCTCCAGGTCGGCGCTGGTGGCGACGGAGCCCTCGACCAGCGAAAGGTCGTACGGCGGTGGCAGCTCGCGGCGGGTGGCCTCCAGGAAGTAGCCGATCTCGACCTTCCCGGCGAGCTCGATCAGTTCGTCCTCGCAGTCGAGGAGGGTGAGCTGGCAGCCGTCGCAGGAGGAGAACTTCCACACGGCCAGTCGCGGGACGCTCATGGCGCTCACCGCTCGGGGATGGCGAGATCATCGGCGACCCGGTCCCAGCCGAACACCGGACCATCGCGGCACACCAGCGTGGGGCCGAGCTGGCAGTGGCCGCACCAACCGGTGGCGCACCGCATGTTGCGTTCCAGCGACACCCGGATTCGCTCCCCCGGCACGCCCCGGGCCAGTAGGGCGCGGGCTGTGGCGCGCATCATCGGCTCCGGTCCGCAGAGGTACGCGGCGCAATGGTCCGGGCGGAAGGCGGTATCCGCCAGCAGCGTGGTCACCAGGCCGGTGCCGCCCCGCCAGCCAGGCTCCGGGTGATCCACGGTGAGCCGGGTGTCGGTCAGGTAGCGCCAGCGCGGGAGCTCGTCCAGGAAGAGCACTTCGCCCGGGTTTCGAAAGCCGGCCAGGACCGAGATCCGGCCGAACGCATCGGCCTGGCCGAGGAGTTGGTGGATCAGCGGGCGCAGTGGGGCGAGCCCGATGCCGCCGCTCACGATCACGACGTCGCTACCGGCCGGCGGTGTCTGCCAGACGGTGCCGTAGGGCCCCCGCACGCCGATCCAGCACCCGGTTTCGGCCCGGCAGAGTGCATCGCTGACCTTTCCGACGGCGCGCACGGTGTGCCCCAGCACCCCGTCGGCGATGCGACTGACCGAGACCGGGATCTCCCCCGCCCCGAACGGATACAGCATCGCGAACTGGCCCGGGCGGAACGGACGCAGCGGCTCGGTGGCCGGGACGAGGTCGAGAGTCACGGTGTCGGCGCTCTCGTGGCGGCGCGCCGCCACCCGGTACGGGATCGGGGTCACGGCGTGCATCAGGGTTCACCGGCTTCCTCGCGCAGGGCGGCGACCTCCTCGGTGAGGTCGATGCCGACCGGACACCAGGCGATGCACCGCCCGCAGCCGACGCAGCCCGAGGAGCCGAACTGGTCGTACCAGGTGCCGAGTTTGTGCGTGAGCCACTGGCGGTAGCGGCTTCGGGCGGACGAACGCACCGGGCCGACCCCGTGCAGGTAGGAGAAGTCGAGGTCGAAGCAGGAGTCCCAGCGGCGCCAGCGCTCGGCATGATCGCCCGTCAGATCAGTGGTGTCCTCGGTGGTGGTGCAGAAACAGGTCGGGCAGACCATCGTGCAGTTGCCGCAGGTCAGGCAGCGGCCCGCGACCTGGTCCCACCGCTCGGCGGTCATGGTGCCGGCCATCAGCGTGCGCAGGTCGGTAGCGTCCATCGCCCGGCCCATCCGTCCGGCGGCCTCCCGGACGGCCGCTCGGGCCGTCTCGCCGTCCGTGGGACGGGTCGGCAGCTCGGCGAGCACCTCGTCACCGTCCGGGCTGCCGGAACGGATCAGGTAGTGGAGCCCGTCTTCGTCCACGGTCTCGGTCAACGCCAGGTCGTACACGGCGCCCCCGGGCAGGCCGGGGCCGGTGCCCATGGAGGTGCAGAAGCAGACCCCACCCGGCTCGGTGCACTCCACGGCGACGAGGAACACCGCGGCCCGGCGCGGCCCGTACACAGGATCGGTGTACCGCCCGCCGGTCAACACCCGGTCCTGGACAGCGATCGCCCGCAGGTCGCAGGGCCGCACGCCGAGGAAGGCGTACCGGGGCGGCGGGGTGTCGTCCTCGCGCAACGTGACAGCACCGTCCTCGGCGCGGTCGGCCTGCCAGAGCCGGGCGCGGGGCGGGTGCAGGAAGGTCTTCCAGGACTGCGGCCCGGCCGAGTGCGCGAACGCGGCCCGGTCCGGGCGGCGGTGCAGCCGGTAGGTGCCCGCTTCGACCTCCACGCTCCAGCCGTACGGCAGTTCGTCGGCCGAGGACAGTTCGGCGAGCACGATCGCGTCGCCCCTCACGGTCGGCCCGACCACCGTCAGCCCGCGTCGCTGCAGAGCCTCGAACAACGCCTCGAGGCCTTGCTCGTCCAGCTCGCGGTCAGCGGCCGGAGCGGTAGGCGTGGGGCTGTTCAAGGTGGACATCGGTGTCGTCCTCGGTGAAGTCGAGCGTCTGGTGCACGGCCACCACGCCGTCGACGGCGCGGCACAGCTGCTCGGCGATCGGGATCATGCTGCGGCGCGGGAGGCGCCCGGTGAGGGTGACGACGCCGTCGCGGACGACGACCTGGACGTCTCCGGGGGCCAGCCAGAGGGTCTGGCCGAGCACGTCGTGGGTGATCTCCTCGCGGATCGCGGCGTCGTGCCGCAGGAAGACCTGGAGCAGGTCGCGGCGGCTGACGATGCCGACCAGCCGGCCGACGTCGTCCACCACTGGCAGCCGCTTGACCTTGTGCTTGTCCATCTGGCGTGCGGCCTCCGGGACGGACCACGTGGCACGAGCGGTGACAGCCGGGCTGGTCATCAGGCCGCCCGCGGTCTCCGCCTCCGCGCGGGCCCGGTCCTTCGCGTCGAGCCACCGTCCCGGGGTGCGTCCCTCCGGGTCGGGCAGGACGGCCGCTTTACGGATCAGGTCGGCCTCGGAGACCATCCCGATCGGGTGGCCCTGGTCGTCGATGACCGGGATCGCGGTGATGTCGTTGCGGTGGAACAGCGCCGCAATCTCCTTGAACGGCGTGCCGGACCGGGCGGTGATGACCTCCTGGGTCATCACGTCGTGGACGCTGCGGTGCTGCATGGTCATCACTCCTCCGCAGGGTGGTGCCGGTACTCAAACTCTCCGCCCCGCCGCTCGGCCCGGACAGGGCCGTTCGGTCCCACCTCCTGGGCCGCTCACGCGGAGCTGCGCCGGCGCAACCGCCGACCGCTCCCGCTCGACCCGAAGGACGTGCACGCCGTGGTGCTCACACACGCCCACCTGGACCACTGCGGCTACCTGCCGCGCCTGGTCGCCGACGGGTTCCGCGGACCGGCGCTCACCACCCCGTACACCGCCCGGATCGCCGAGCTGATCCTCCGCGACAGCGCCCACCTCCTCAAGGAGGACGCCGACCACGCCAACCAGCACGGCTGGTCCAAGCACCGCCCCGCCGAACCTCTCTACGACGAACAGGACGTCGAACTCGCGCTCGACCTTCTTGACCCCGTCCCGCACGACACCGACGTGGAGATCACCGACGGCGCCGTGCTCCGCCTCCACCGCGCCGGGCACATCCTCGGCTCGTCCTGGGCGCATCTGACGCTGGAGGACGGTCACACCCTGGCCGTCAGCGGCGACCTCGGCCGACCCGTCCACCCCTGCTGCTCCCACCGGAGCCGTTCGGCGGCGCCGACGTGCTGCTGATGGAGTCCACGTACGGCAACCGGCACCACGAGGAGACAGCCGCCCGAGAGTGGTTCGCCCGGGCGATCGAGCGCACCCTGAACTCCGGCCCGACATCCTGGAGCGGGGGGTGGCGGCCCTCGACCCCGAGCCGTTCGAGCTCATCCGCTCCCTCCAGGAGTCGATGGCGCTGGAGCACTCCAGCGTGCCGTCGATCCTGGTCTCCGCCTCCGGCACGGCCACCGGCGGGCGCGTGGTGCACCACCTGCGCCGTCTGCTGCCCGACCCGCGCAACACCGTGGTCGTGGTCGGCTTTGCCGCCGGGGGCACTCGCGCGCGCGATCTCGTGGACGGAGCTCGGGTGCTGAAGATGTACGGCACCTACGTGCCTGTCCACGCAACCTCGGTCTGTCGGGGAAGCCGCGCCCCGCTGTAGGGCCCGGCAAGGACCTGCTGCGGGGCCGGTCGGCCCAGCCGCTATCCCTCGTTCCGGAGCTCGTCACCGACCTGGTGCGCCCAGCGCTGGATGTGCTCGGGGCTGCGGTAGTCGCCGCCCTTGCCGTGCCGCACGATGCTGTGGGCGATCCACCCGGGCGTCTCCGCGGTGATGCTCCCGCCGAAGGTGACATGGCCCCGGGCGTGCAGGTGCTCGATCTCCTTGGCGGCAGCCCGCACGGGTGGGATCTCGCGCTGTTCGGCCGTACTGTCCAGGGGACCGCTGCTGAACAGCCATACCGGCCGGTCCTGCAGAGCCTCGGCGTTGCGGTGGGCGCAGTGCAGGGCATCACGGTGCCAGTGGCCGGCGTAGAGCGAGCTGCCGAGGATCACCGCGTCGTACTCGGACACGTCCCGGACGTCTCCGGCGGGGACCACGGCGGTCTCGAAGCCGTCCTGTTCCAGCGTGCGGCCGATCTCCTTGGCGATCCCCGCGGTGGCACCGTGCTTGCTGCCGTAGGCCACCAGGATCCGTTGCTTCTTCATGGTGATTCCTCCGTGGATTCGGTCCCTCACGATCAGGGTCAGCCGCTCGACTCGCGCCGGAAAGGGCCCAACGCCCCCGGACTTCCGACCAGCCGGCCCTGCCGGGAGCCGGCGCAAACGGGTGCCATTGAGATACGGATGCCGGAGCCCCACCGGGAGGTCGTCATGCGACTGTTCGTCGGCTGTGCCAGCGCGCACGGCTCCACAACGGGCATTGCGGAGCGGATCGCCGCCGACCTGCGCGGCCATGGCTACGAGGTTGTGGTCAGCGCGCTGTCCCACGCCCCTGACCCGAGCGCCTTCGACGCCGCCGTGCTCGGCAGCGCGATCCACGACGGGCGGTGGCTGCCCGAGGCCGAGGAGTTCGTCCGGCGGAACGCGGACGCGCTCGCGCAGCGCCCGGTGTGGCTGTTCAGCGTCAGCCTCGTGGGCGAGCGGAGCAGCGCCTTCCACCCACGCATGGCCCGGCGACTGCGGAGGATGCGGGCTCGGCATCTGCCTGAGCAGGCGGCCCCCATCCGGCGAGCCGTCCGCCCGTTGGGCGAGCACGATTTCGCTGGCGCGGTGGAGCCCGGCCATTGGCCGGTCACGGGGCGCCTGGTCTTCCGCCTGATGGGCGGGCGGTTCGGCGACCATCGCGACTGGGCAGAGGTCGACGACTGGGGCCGGGAGATTGCACAGGCACTCGCAGCCGGCTGACACCGCTCACTCCGTGTGAACGATGGATGCAGACAGGTTCCGGGATTCCGGGGGTGCTTGCGGCACGAACCGGCAGGCACAACGGTGGGCGACAACAACAACCGATGACGTGCGATCGTTGAAGTGGTGGTTCCCGAACGACAGCCCGTTCGCTGTAGCGGTCGGACGGCTACGCGTGTGCCTCATGTGCCTGAACGATTGTCAGGTACTGAGCTGCGCATCCGACTCCGGAGCCCAAGTGGCTTTGTTCAGCAGAACGGGTTCTGGTCCAACAGAAGTCGGACCAGAACCCGTTCTCGTGGCGCCGAGCTTCGTGAACGAGTACGAGCCGCACGCGTACGGATCGGAGGCCCAGCGGGTGATCTGATGGTCCGTCGGGGCGGGGATGCCGCTGCCGTAGATGGTTTTCAGGGTGGCCATAGCGCTGTCGACGATCTGGGTGTCACTCCAGCCCTCGATGGTGCGGCCGAAGTCGGCGGCGTTGAAGCCGAGCAGGACCGGCTGGCCGGTGGGGCGGGCGACGTTGATCCACTGAGCCCACTGCCCGTACTTGTCCACGGTGGGCACGTACTGCAGCCAGTCGGTACCCGCCCGGAACACCTTGGGGAAGCGCAGGTAGCACTTGTTGAGCACGCCCGTGCCGAGCTTGCCGATGGCGGTGGTCTTCGCCTGGGGTAGGCCCGGGCCGAACGTGACCGCGCCGCTCTGCAGGACGCCCAGCGGCAGCGTGACCACCACGTGGTCGGCCTGGAAGGCGGCCTTGTCGGTGGTGACCGTCACCCCGCCTTCTTGGCGCCCGCCTTCTTCGCCAGGTCAGCGATCGGGTTGCCGTCGACGCCGTGGATCCACGACGCCCCGAGATCGAGTGATGTGCCGGACCACTGCTGACCGGTCCAGATGCGCCCGCCGATCCGGTCGCGCGCTTCGAGCACCGACACCTCGTGCCCCTTGTCCACCAGGTGTCGGGCCGCGCCCAGGCCGCTGATCCCGGCGCCGACGACGATCACCTTCTGCCGCCCGGACGAGCCCGGCGTACCGTTCTCCTCGCCGTCTCCCGTTGTCGTCGCAGGCGGCCGGGGAGGCAAGAAGCGCGAGACTGGGCAGGCCCAGGCCCACGCTCTGCAAGAAGCGCCGGCGATGCATCGTCATGACTGTGAACCAATCTGCGATCTGACACGGACTGACAGAGGAACGTCATCGAACGCTCCGTTGCGTTCGGCGAGCCGCCCGTGGGCGAGGAAGCCGCACGGGCTTCATGGGCACCCCGTCCATGCATGGCAGCGGGGATGGGGTCGGGGTCCACCGGCCTACGCCGCGCGGACACCGATCAGCGGCATGCCGACCTTCAGTACAATGAGGCTGATACAGCAGAGGATATATTGACACACTGATGTGTCAATAGAGGCATTGGGGGTTGGGCGCGGCGATGCGTACCGACGCGACAGAAGTACTGGAGTCGGCGATCCCGATTCTCGCCAAGGACCGGGCGGCCTCGATGCAGGTCATCGCCACACGCTCGGGCATCAGCCGGGCGACCCTGGTCCGTCTCTTCCCCACCCGCCAGCACCTGGTGCAGGCGATGGCACAGAAGATCCTCGACGACTGCGACCGGGCCCTGACCCGGGCCGAGGCCGACACCATCCCCGCGGAACGGGCCCTGGCCGCACTCGTCGCCGACTACCCGCCGTTCGCCCAGCTGTGGAACCTGGTCTACGTCGAACCCGACGTCCTGGGTGTACCCGAGGCCAGCGCGCGCGCCGAGACGATCTTCACCCGCACTGTCGAGTTCGTCGAACGCGGCCAAGGCGCGGGGCTGCTACGCAAGGACATGCCGGCCACCTGGCTGGCCTCAACATTCTGCGGCCTGGCCGAGACCGCATGGGAGCTGACCCTCGAAGGCCACATGGGCACCCGCCAAGCCCCGGACTTCATCACGGCGATCCTGCTGGATGGCGCGACTGCCAAGCACCGTCCGGAGCGTTAGGAGCGACGGTCTCCGACCGGTCCGTCGCCGGTGGCCCCGGCTCACCCGGGGCAGGAGCGGCACCGGCCAAGGCCGAAGACCGGGCACCGGAATCCTCCCCGCCGACCGCAGCTCACTCAGCACTTCCGGCCGTCAGCCGGTCAGTCCGGGAGACGCACGGCCAGTGCGGGTCTGATGCGCGCGGCGTGGCGGGCGGGTCCGAGGGCGGCGAGCAGGGAGGCGGCGAAGGTGACGGCGGCGAGCAGTGCGATGGCGCCCCACTCGATCGGGAAGCCGCCGTTCAGGCCGGCGAAGGCGGAGCTCTTCTGGTACATCAGCCAGGTGGTGAGCACCCCGAGCACACTGCCGAGGACGGTGCCCTCCAGTGCGACGAATCCGCTCTCCCAGAGGAAGGACCGCTCGACCGTCCGGGCCTGGCAGCCCAGCGCCCGCAGCACGCCGATGGTGCGGCGCCGCTCGCGGACGGCCCGGACCATCACCACCCCGAGGCCGGTGATGCCGATCAGCAGGCCGAGGGCCAGGAAGCCCTGCATCAGCCGGAAGAAGGCGGTGTTGGCGGCGAACAGCCGGTGGACGTCGGTGGCGATCGGGGTGGCCACCAGGCTCGCGGAAAGGTGACCGCCCTGCAACTGGGAGGCCAGGGCGTCCGGCGAGGTGCCGGGCGCGGTGCGCACCAGGGCACTGGCCGTCTGTGCCTGGGGACCGAACTGCGCGGCCGCGCTCTGCTCGCTCTCGATCAGCGGGTAGACGGTGGCGCTGGTGCCGTTGCCCGGGTAGAAGGCGAGGCCGCTGTTGAGGACGCCTGCGATGGTCTTCTGTTCGGCGCGTCCGGTGAGCGGGTCGGTGAGGGTGAGGGTGTCTCCGGGGGCGTAGAACTTGCCGGCGGGACCGCCGGTGGCGCCGAAGAAGCCGTCGAGTACGACGTAGTCGGGGTGGTCGGCGAGGGCATCCCAGACCGCCGTGTCATTCGCCAGCCCGGGGAGCCGGTCATGGAAGGCGATCCCGGTGGCGGCGCCGTCGGGGATTCCGACGACCGAGGTCTCGAGCGGCTGCGCGGTGCGGTGGCCGGGGTCGGTGGACTGGCCGCGCGCGTTGAGCAGCGGAGCGACGGCGGCGATCTGGCCGCTGTGGGACGGGCCGCGCAGATCGGCCAGTGGGTCCTGGCCCGCCTGCGGGTTGTAGTCCAGGCGCAGGGTGTACCCGGCGGTCGCGTCGGCCACGGACCGGTCGATGCCGGCGTTCATGATGCCGGTGATCTGGGTGAGCAGTACCAGGACGAGGACGATCAGGGTGTACATCACCAGGGTCGAGCCGGTGCGGAACCGCTTGGCCAGTGGGTAGGCCGCGGCGAGGCGGGTGGCCAGGCCCTGCTGCGTGGGCCGGTTCATCAGCCATCTCAGCGGGCGGAGCAGCAGTTGCTGGTTCTCGCTGACCAGGACGACGCCGGAGAAGGCGGCGAGGGTGCCGATGAGGACGTAGACCGCCATCGACGGCGTGTCGAAGATCCGCGGGCGGATCACGCTCGCGGCCAGCGTCCAGGTCAGCACCAGTCCGGCCGCCAGGCTGTCGACGAGGCGCCGCGGCAGCACCCGCCGCGCGGCGGGGACGGCGAGTCCGATCGCGAGGGCGGGCAGGAGGTAGGTCTGCTCGGCCTGGCTCCGGGCGACCGCCGGGATCGCCGCGAGAGCGCAGAGGACGCTGAGCGTGCTGGTGACGGCGACCAACCGGCGACGGGGCCTGCGCCCGGTGTCGGCGGGCAGGTCGCGGATCGCGGCAATCACGTTGAAGCGGCTGATCCTGGTGCTGGTGGCGGCGATGGCGGTGAGGGCGATCACCAAGCCGAGGGCGGCGCCGTTGAGCAGGCTGGTCGGGGTGACGGAGAAGACGATGTCCAGCCCGCTGCCGCTGGTCGACCAGCTGCGGAAGATCTGGGCGGCGACCAGGGCTACGGCCCAGCCGACGCCGATGCCGATCGCCACCCCGGGCAGGGCGGCGGCCATCGCGTACAGCGCGCCCTCCAGGGTGAAGGAGCCGATCAGGCGGGAGCGCTTGAGTCCGACCGCGCGCAGCATGCCCAGTTGCGGTTTCCGCTCCTCGCCGAGCATCACGAAGATGTTCACCAGCAGCAGGGCGCCGGCGATGATGCTGAAGCTGCCGATCATCAGGAACAACGCACCGAGCGAGTCGCCGGTCTTCTTGGCCGCCTCGAGCACGGTGTGCTTGGGGGTGTCGACGGCCGCCCGGCTCGCGTCGGCGCCGAGCGCGGTACGGATGTCCGAGGTCACGGTGTCGGTGAGCTTCTCGCCCGACTCGACGCCGCCGCGGTTGGACACCAGGGTCACCGACTGCGGCTGCGCGCCCGCGGCCCGCGCGGCGCTGTCCAGGGCTCCGGGCGGCAGGAAGACGTTGCGGTTGACCCGGCCACCGAGGCCGGTGCCCGCCAGGCCCTCCTGGGGGACGACCCGTGCCACGGTGTAGTCCGTCGGATGCCCGTACAGGTAGAGGGTGATCAGCTGGCCGCTGCCGACCCGCAGGGCGTGCGCGAGCGGTTCGTTCAGCACCACCTGCCCGGGCGGCGGGGTCGGTCCGCGCAGCCCGGAGTCACCGCCGGCCGCGCCGAAGCGGCCTGCCGTGTTCAGGTCCAACTGCCAGGCCAGTACGCGCGGTTCGGCCGTCGGTCGACCACCGCCGGTACTCGCGGCCGCAGCCTGGGCGACCTCGCCGCTCAGTACCCCGTCGATCTTCGGGTCGGCGGCGAGCGCCTGCAACCGGGTGGCGACGGCCTGACCGGCGGAGGCGTCGGTGCTGACGATCCGCTCGTCCACCGGTCCGAGGGTCCGGTAAGCCTCCTGACGGACCGAGAAGTTGAGGGTGTCACCGACGACCAGGGCGCCGACGATGATCGCGGTGCCCAGCATGGAGCCCGTGATCACCAGGGCGGCCTCCGTACGACGCCGGGCGACCTGGCGCAGCGCCAGCCGGCGTACCACCGGCTGGCGCACGGCGACCGCTAGCAGGACCAGCAGGGCCACGGCCAGCAGGCCGAGCAGCGGGAGGAGGAGGTTCGGGTACACGGCTCAGCCCACCGGAAACGCCTGGAGGGTGTCAGCCACCAGGCGGCCGTCGCGCATCCGTACCAGCCGGGGCAGCCGTCGTCCGATCGCCTCGTCGTGCGTGACCAGCACAATGGTCTGGCCCTCCTCACGGTTGAGCGTTTGGAGCAGTTCCATCACCTGCTCTGCCATGCCGCTGTCGAGGTTTCCGGTGGGCTCGTCGGCCCAGACCACGGCGGGCCGGGCGACCAGGGCACGAGCGATGGTGACGCGCTGCTGCTCACCGCCGGACAGCTCGTTGGGCCGGTGGGCGACACGATGGCCCAGGCCGACCCGCTCCAGCATGGCCTCGGCACGGGCGCGGGCCTCGCGCGGCGGAGTCCCGGTGAGCAGCAGCGGCAGTTCGACGTTCTCGGCGGCGGAGAACACGGGGATCAGGTTGAACGCCTGGAAGACGAAGCCCATCGCCCGGGCCCGGTGCTCGGTCCGCTCCGCGTCCGACATCGCGAACAGGTCGCGGCCGTCGACCTCGACCCGGCCGGCGTCGATGTCGTCCAAGCCGGAGAGGCAGTTGAGCAGGGTGGTCTTCCCCGAGCCGGAGGGGCCCATCACCCCGACGAGCTCGCCCCGCTCAACGGTCAGGTCGAGATCGCGCAGCGCCGTCACCTCGACCGACCCCGTGCGGTAGACCTTGCGTACCCCCGTGGCCGCCAGCAGCGGGCGCGACCTGCTCTCGGTCTCGGTCTCGGTCACCGGGCTCACCTCCTCCACACCTCTTCACCGTCCGTCGGGCGGTCCGGTCACCTGAAGGTCTGGACGGCCCCGACCGGAGGTCCGGTCGGCCCTGTCCGCGCCCGGCCGGCGACCGTACGGTGCGAGTGAGGCGGGCGAAGGCATCCCGTCCCGACCGGTGGAGGAAGCCATGCCAGCAGAAGCCGGCGAGCGCCGTCCGATCGTGTTCGGCGTGGACGCGGCCCATCCGGGCCCGATGGCGGCGGTGTGGGCCGGCGACGAAGCGGAACGCCGGGGGCTGCCCCTGCGGCTGGTCCATGCGGTACCGGTGATGATCCGGGATCTCCGGGCATTCGAGGAGGCCCGGTACCGCAAGGCGCTGCGCGAGCTCGGCGATGAAGCGCTCGACAAGGCGTCCGCCGTGGTCCGTGAACGTCACCCGGACCTCGAGGTGGTGACATCCGTCATCGACGGGAATCCGGGTCAGGTCCTCTGCCGGGAGTCATCGCACGCCGAACTGGTCGTCCTGGGATCGCGCCGGATGGGGCGGCTGGAGGAGGTCCTGAGCACCTACTCCGTGACCGTCCCGGTGAGCGCGCAGGCCGCCTGCCCGGTGGTCGTGGTGCGCGATCCGGAGCACGTGACCCAGGATCCGCCGTACGTGGTCGTCGGCGTTGACGGCAGCCGGTCGTCCGCCGCAGCCGTGGACTTCGCCTTCGACTTCGCGAGCCGGCGCGGAGCGGCCCTGCGCGCGGTGTGGGTGTGGCAGTCCCAGTTGATCGCGAGCATCGACGAGCACACCGCCGTCCAGACCCTGCGGCGGGAACTGTCCGAGCACACGGCCGGCCGAATCGCCGCGCATCCCGACGTCGCCCTGACCCACGAGGTGATCCGCGGCCATCCGGTCGAGGAACTGGCGAAGGCGGCGGAACACTCGCTCGCGGTCGTGGTCGGCCGTCGGGGCCACGGCGGCTTCACCGGCATGAAGCTCGGATCCGTCCCGCACGGGCTGCTGCACCGCGCCCAGTGCCCGATCATCACGGTGCCCGCCCCGGACGGTTCCGGGGCATGACCGGCGGCGGGCCCGGCACCCGGCAGCAGGCGCCTCTCCTGGACGCCGCGCCGGATCCGCGTGAGCCGCTGGCCCTGCTCTTCCGGGATCTGCGGACCTCGCCACGGGGGCTGCCGGAACGTGAGGCGGCCCGCCGTCAGGCCGTGTACGGTCCCAATGCCCTCGCCCGGCGCGGAGTCCGGCGCTGGCCCCGGGAGCTCGCGCAGCAGTTCACCCACCCGCTGGCGTTGCTCCTGGCGCTCGCCGCCGTACTCGCCACAGTCAGTGGCACGCTCGCACTGGCGGTTGCGATCCTCGTGGTCATCCTGCTCAACGCCCTGCTCGCCTTCGCCCAGGAACAGCAGGCTGAACGGGCGGTGGAGGCGCTGGCCGCGTTCCTGCCCGAGCAGGCCTCCGTGGTGCGGGAGGGGGCGCGCCGAGAGGTGCCGGCCGTCGCTCTCGTCCCTGGTGATGTGCTGTTCGTGGAGGAAGGCGGAGGGATCTCGGCCGACGCTCGGCTCCTGTCCGGCAGTGTGGAGGTGGATCTTTCGGCGCTGACCGGCGAGTCGGTGCCCGTGGTGCGCTCGGCTGACTTCGTCGACCATGAGGGCCTGGTCCTGGACGCTCGTGACCTGCTCTTCTCCGGCACCGCCTGTACCGGCGGGCAGGCTCTGGCCGTGGTCACCGCCACCGGCATGCACACGGAGCTGGGCCGGATCGCCGCGCTCAGCCAGCGCACCCGGCGCGAGGAGAGCCCGCTGGAGCACCAGGTCAAGCGGGTGGCCCGGCTGATCGCCGTGATTGCCGTGGGGGTCGGTCTCGCCTTCCTGCCGATGGGCCTGGCCGCCGGTCTCTCGCTCGCGGCAGCAGTGAGCTTCGCGATCGGCCTGCTGGTGGCCAACGTCCCGGAGGGCCTCCTGCCGACGATCACGCTGGCACTCGCCACCGGGGTCCGCGAGCTGGCCCGACGCGGAGCGGTGGTCAAGCGGCTCTCCGCCGTGGAGACACTGGGCTCCACCACGGTGATCTGCACCGACAAGACGGGCACACTGACCGAGAACCGGATGCGCGTCACCACGGTGTGGACCCCGACCGGAGAACACGCCGTCGGCGGGCCGTCAGAAGCACCCGCCGAGGTATGTCTGCTGGCGGACGCAGCAGCGATCTGCACCACGGCTGACCCGGCGGCCGGGCACAGCGACCCGACCGAACTCGCCCTCCTCGACCTGGCCTCACGCCTTGGAACGCCCCGACCGATCGACCGACGCGACCGTGAGCGCCGGGCACTGTTCCGCTTCGACCCGCACACCAAGCTCATGACCACCGCCGACACCCGCGACGGCACGGTCGTCCTGCACACCAAGGGCGCTCCGGAGGAGGTCCTCGCCCACGCCACCCGGGTGCTCGACCACGGCACCGAGCATCCGCTCACCCCCGCGGATCGCACCGAGGTGGTCCACGCCGTCGGCCGGCTGGCCGCACGCGGGCTCCGGGTGCTCGCCGTGGCCCGGCGGCCACTCACCCCTGGGCAGGAACCGCCGAGCCGCCGCGAGGAGGCCGAGCACGACCTGTGCCTGATCGGCCTGGTCGCCATGGCCGACCCACCCCGGCCAGAGGTGGGTCGCTCGATCGAGCAGGCCCATCGGGCCGGGATCACCGTGCACGTGGTCACCGGCGACAACGGTCTGACCGCAGCGGCCGTCGCCGAGCAGGTCGGCATCGGCCACCGAGGCATGCGTATCGTCACCGGCACCGAGCTCGACGCGATGCCCGACGACCGGCTGGACGCCCTGCTCGCTCGCGGCGAGGAGGTGATCTTCGCCCGCACCTCGCCGGAGGCCAAGCTGCGGATCGCCGACGCGCTGCGCGCCGAGGGACACACCGTTTCGATGACCGGGGACGGGGTCAACGACGCGCCCGCCCTGCGGCGAGCGGACATCGGCGTCGCCATGGGCCGTTCCGGCACGGAGGTCGCTCGCGAGTCGGCCACCATGGTCCTCACCGACGACAACTTCGCCACCATCGTCGCGGCGGTGGAGGAGGGGCGGCGCACCTACGACAACATCCGCAAGTTCATCGTCTACATCTTCACCCACGCCGTCCCCGAGGTCGTCCCCTTCCTGGTGTTCGCCCTCGCCGGCGGCGCGATCCCGCTCCCGCTCACAGTGATGCAGATCCTCGCCATCGACCTCGGCACCGACACCCTGCCCGCCCTCGCCCTCGGTCGGGAGAAGGCCGAGCCCGGACTGATGGACCGTCCACCCCGCCCTCGTGACGAGCGGGTGATCCGAGGCGCCATGCTCGCCCGGTCCTGGGGGTTCCTCGGGCTGATCTCCGCCGCCCTCGTCATGGGCGGCTACTTCCTCACCCTCACCACGGGCGGCTGGCACCCCGGCGATCCGACCGGCACGGGCACCGCGCTGCACCTGCCGTACCAACAGGCCACCACCGTCGTCTGGCTCGGCATCGTCTTCTGCCAGATCGGCACCGCCTTCGCGGCCCGCACCGAGCGTGCCGCACTGCGCACGATCGGGGCCTTCAGCAACCCGCACCTTCTGGGCGGCATCGCCTTCGCCCTGACATTCGCCGCCGCGATCGTCTATGTCCCCGCCCTGCACCGGGTGTTCGGCACCGCAGCGCTCAGCCCCGCGCAACTCGCGATCGTGGTCCCCTTCCCGTTCGTGGTCTGGGGCGCGGACGAACTGCGGCGTGCCCTCGTGCGGCGCCGCACGACAGCGATCCCAGTGCCGCCTGCGCCCCCGCCGGCCCGGCCTGCCGCCGAGGAGCCCGCCCACCACCCGCTGACCGTCCTGCTCGCCCGCCACGGCTGGAGCGCCCACCGCCTCGTCCACGCGCTGGGCGTCAGCGAGCACGCGGCGGCCGAGATCGTCGCCCACGCCCGCAGGATCGCTGCCGAGCACGGGCACCGGACACTCTGATCTCGCTGCCCAGCTCACGGCACCACCCGGCTCCTCACCGCCTCCCAGCACCGGGGCCGGCCAGGCCCTCCCGTTCCGGTCGGCCGGCTGCACGAGCGGCGGCGAAGGCGACCAGTGCGGCGGCGGTCACCACGCCGCCGTCCGCCCAGGACACCGGCTCGGTCTCCAACACGTCCTGGAGGAACGGCACGTAGAGCGCCGCGACACCGAGCCCCGCCGAGGCCAGGACAGCCAGCGGGAGGAGCGGATTCGCCCTCGTGAAGAGTCGCTCCCGCAGGCCGAGCACCACACCCAGCTGCGCCGTCAGCAGGGCGAGGAAGAGCACGCTCTGCCAGGCGTGTCCGGCCCAGTGGGCCCACCGGCCCGCCCCCAGCGCGACCAGTGTGACCACCGCTCCAAGGCACAGGACACGCTGCCACACGCCGGCCCCCAGCACATGCTCGTTCGGCGGCCGTGGCGGACGCTGCATCGCCCGGCCGGAGACGGGCTCCGCGCCGACCGCGACCCCGGTCAGCCCGTGGGTGAGCAGGTTGATCCAGAGGATTTGGCCAGCTCGCAGGGGCAGCGCGAGGCCCATGAACGGGCCCAGCAGCATGACCAGGATCTCCGCCGCGCCGCCTGACAGCGCGTAGACGAGGAAGCGGCGGATGTTGTCGTAGACCCGCCGGCCCTCCTCCACCGCCGCCACCACGGTGGCGAGTTCGTCGTCCGCCAGAACCAGGTCGGCGGCCTGCCTGGCCACCTCGGTACCGCGGCGGCCCATCGCCACCCCGATGTCCGCCCGCTGCAATGCCGGACCGTCGTTGACCCCGTCGCCGGTCATCGCGGTGACCGCTCCGCCTGCGCGCCAGGCTTCGACGAGGTCGAGCTTCTGCTGCGGATCGGTGCGTGCGAAGACCCGCACCCGCGACAGGTCCGGCGCGGCCCCGGCAGCGAGTTCCCGGCCGGTGACCACCTCGGCCGCCCTCCCCCCGTCCTCCAGCAGCCCGATCCGGCCGGCGATCGCGCGGGCGGTGGCGGGGTGGTCCCCGGTGATCAGCACCGGGGTGATGCCGGCCCGGCGGCAGGCCGCGACGGTCGCGGCGGCCGCCGGCTTGGGCGGGTCGCTCAGCGCGGCCAGTCCGAGCAGCCGCAGCTTCGACTCCACCGGACCACCGGCCTCGTCCCGCAGCCCCGACGCGACAGCCAGCACCCGGTAGCCGTCGGCGGCGAGCCTGGCGGCCGCCTGCCGGGTCTGCTCCAGCTCATCGGGGTCGGCGGCGAGCACGGCCGGGTCGATGACGGCCTCGGGAGCGCCCTTGAGGCAGATCTCCCACTGGCCGGAGCGGGTGCGGTGCACGGTGGCCATCCGCTTCCGGATGCTGTCGAAGGGCAGCTCGTCGACCCGGGGGTACTCCTCGGCGAGGCGCGCGAGGTCACATCCGGCCTTCACCGCGGCCACCAGCAGCGCGGCCTCGGTCGGGTCGCCGAGGGCGGTCCACTGACCGTCGTCCCCCTCGGGCGGCCGCAGGGCGGCGTCATTGCACAGTGCGGTCACCCGCAACAGGGTCCGCGCCGCCGGCAGTGCGGCAGTGCCCTCTGTCTGGACCTCCCCCACCGGCTGGTAGCCCGAGCCGGTGACCGTCGCCTGCCATCCGGGTGCCCACAGCCGCTCGACCACCATCCGGCCCTCGGTGAGCGTGCCGGTCTTGTCGGTCGCGAGGACCGTGACCGAGCCCAGCGTCTCCACCGCCGGAAGTTTGCGGACGACGGCGTGCCGCAGAGCCATCCGGCGCGCGCCGAGCGCCAGCGCGAGCGTCACCACGGCGGGCAGCGACTCGGGGACGGCTGCGACGGCAAGGCTGATCGCGGTGACCGCCGTCACCTCCAGTGCCTGGCCGCGCACCAACCCCAGCGCGAACACCACCGAGCACAGGCCGACCGTGACGAGCGCCAGCACTCGGCCCAGCCCCGCCAGCCGGTGCTGCAGCGGCGTCGGCCGGGGCCGTGGGTGCAACGAGGTCGCGATCCGACCCAGCGCGCTGTACGGACCGGTGGCCGTGACGACGGCGACCGCCCTGCCGCGGAGCACCGTCGTCCCGGCGCTGAGGCCGACGGCACCGACCACGTCCTTCTCCACCGGAACCGACTCCCCCGTCAGCATCGACTCGTCCACCAGCAGCGCGGAGGCTTCCACCAGTTCGGCGTCGGCCGGGACGACGGCCCCCTCGGCGAGGAGCAGGACGTCGCCGGGTACCACGGCGGCGGCCGCCACCTCCCGCTCCTCACCGTCGCGCAGCACCCGCGCCGTGGGCGCGGAGAGCGCGGACAGCGCGGCCACCGCATTGGCCGCTCGGATCTCCTGGGCGACGCCCACCGAGGTGTTGACCACGATCACCAGCCCGATCACGATCGCGTCGGGGTGGTCACCGGTCGCCACGGTGAGGACGATCGCGGCGAGCAGGACCAGGATCAGCGGGTCGCGCAGCTGGGCGGCGACGCGCGACCACAGCGGCGGGCTCGGTGGTGCACCGACCTCGTTCGGCCCGTGATCCGCGAGTAGCCGTTGCGCCTGCTGCTCGGTGAGCCCCGCACGATGGGCAGCGGTTGTCACCGCTCGGCCCACTCCCCCGCAACGGGGCCGCTGGCCGGATCGGAGCCGCCCTGGTCGAGCCGGAACGGCGGATAGTCGTCGGTCATCAGGGCCGCGTACGCGGCGACCCTGAACACCCACCGGTTCATTCCGACCAGCAGGTCGAAGATACCCATGGGGTACCGCGTGGTGGCGGCCAGTGAAACACCCGCGTACAACGCGAGCAGGCCGATGAGCCCGCCACCCCACACCTCACGGAAGCCGCCCAGGAAGACCCCGACCACCAGGTAGTGCGGCAGCGCCAGCAGCCACCACTTCACCAGCGCCAGCCCGCGCGAGAGTTCACCGGGGTAGGCGATGTCCAGCCGCGCCGGATAGTCGGGCTCCTCACCGAGGCTGAACGGCGGGTAACGGTCGGTGCCCAGGCCTCCGTACGCGTAGTACGACACCCGCCAGGACCAGCGCAGTACGCCCACGTTGAAGTCGAAGATGCCGCGCGGGTACCGGCCGGTGAACAGGATCGCGAAGAACGCGACCACGGTCAGCAGAACGAAGGCCACCCACAGGATGCACAGGACGATCAAGTGCGGGATGACCAGGACCCACTTCACCAGCCAGAGCCAGCGCGAGAGCGGCAGATCCAGCCGGGCTTCCACTCGGACCGGCGACGGGGCGGGAGCAGCCATGGCGATCAACCTCCTGAGCGACACGCCAGGGAGGGGCATGGCCGACCTTGGCTGTGCCGTGGGCGTATCCCGAGCGGGCGCTTTCTCGCACATCTCTCATGCTCGCCCTGACTCGGGACCCTCGCGCGAGGGCCGGACGGGTCCCGAGGTGGGGGCGGCCGGCCCTTTGGGTTGCGGCACCCGGCAGTGCACGGTCGGATCAGGGGCGACCGCATTCCTCCCGAGCCGAGAGCAGGTACGAGATGGACACCGCAGTCCCTCACGAGCGACGGATCGTCGTCGGCGTCGACGGATCGTCCCCGTCCAAGCACGCGCCGTGCCCGGTCGTCGTCGTCCGCGGCGACCAGGCCTAACAGCCGGGACCGGCCGTGCTCGTCCAGACCCGGGATTGCGACCGGGAGCAGACAGAGCAAGACTTCTTAGGCAAGGCTTACCTTTGATCCAGTCTGCCCTGGCCGTCGCTTCTCGGAGCCCATCATGTCCGGTCCGCAGATCGCCCTGCTCGGCGCCGTCGCCGGCCTCACCATCTTCCTCGGCCTTCCGGTCGGACGCCTGCAACGCCCTGCTCCACGGCTGAGGACTGCGCTGAACGCGGTCGCCATCGGCATCCTGCTCTTCCTGCTCTGGGACATCCTGACGGCCGCCTGGGAACCGACCGACGCCGCACTCGGCGACCATCGCTGGGCCAGCGCCGTCACCGGCGGCCTTGTGCTCACCACCGGCCTGGCCGGTGGCCTGATGGGCCTGGTGTACTACGACCGGTGGATCGCCCGCCGTCAGGCATCGCGGCTCTCGGTGTCGCAGGGTCCGGGTGCGTCGGCCTTGACCGAACAGCTTGCTCCCCGAGCCAGATCCAGGGCCGCCCGTCTTGCCCTGATGATCGCCATCGGCATCGGCCTGCACAACCTTGCGGAAGGTCTCGCCATCGGCAACTCCGCCGCGAAGGGTGAGGTCTCGCTCGCCGTCCTGCTGATCATCGGCTTCGGCCTGCACAACGCCACCGAGGGCTTCGGCATCGTCGCCCCGCTGGCCGCAACAGGCGAGCGACCGTCCTGGGGCAGCCTCGTGCTGCTCGGCCTCATCGGCGGCGGCCCCACCTTCGTGGGCACCCTGATCGGCCAGCAGGTGGTCAACGAGACCGCCGGCGTCGCCTTCCTCGGCTTGGCCGCCGGCTCCATCATTTACGTGATCATCGAGCTGATCGCGGTGTCCCGCCGTGCCGGCATGAAGGAACTGACCACCTGGATGATCCTGGCGGGCCTCCTGCTCGGCTTCGCCACCGACGCCGTCGTCACCGCCGCCGGAGTGTGAAGCCCGGCCTAGCCAGAGCCGTGCGCAGATCAGGGCACCCCGCCAGTAGTCTCGCGTCCCGCCAGCTGCTTCTCCTCACGGCCGGACTTCGCGACCTTCTACCGCGACTCGGGCGAGCGAGACAATTGAAAGCGCGGCAGGCAGGTTCCTGATCTTCGTCCCGGGCGGAGGTGAGGTCATGAATGCGGTCAGCGGTACGCCTGGACCTACTCAGCCCAAGGCCCGGCTACCGGTCATGGAACGGCTGAGCCCACAGGATCTCATGCTCCTGTGGTCGGATGATTTCGGCTGGCCCGAGGTCATCGGCGCCCTCGCAATCCTCGATGGCACCGCGCTGCTCGATCCGGACGGTCGCTTCCGGGTCGAAGCGGCGCGCGAGATCATCGGAAGCCGTCTGCCTCTGGTCCCTCGGTTCCGTCAGCTACTCCTCACACCTCGGCGCGGGCTCGGCCGGCCGCTGTGGGTCGACACCCCGGCCTTCGATCTCACCGAGCACGTCCGGGTCCTCCCCTTCGCCGCTCCTCCCGATGAGGCAGGTTTTCTTCAGGCTGTGGAGCACCTGCGGGCGCTTCCCCTCGACCGGTCGCGGCCGTTGTGGGAGATGTGGTTCCTGCCCGGCCTGACCGGCGACCGGGTGGCCGTGTTCATCAAGGTGCACCACACGATCGCCGACGGCGCGGCGGGCGTGGCTCTGCTCGGCGCGTTCCTCGATCCGAGCGCTGATGCGCCGACGACGCCCGCCCGGCCCTGGACCCCGGTGCCGGCGCCCTCCAACCGCGACCTGTTCGAGGACAACCTCCGTGGGCGTGTCCAAGCAACGGAAGGCACGCTGTCGAAGCTCCGGCGACCCGCCACCACGCTGCACCAGGCCCGGGACAGGTGGCCCGCGGTACGCGAGAACTACTTCAAGGGGCGAGCGCCGCAGATGAGCTTCAACATCCCCGTTGGTCCGCACCGCAGGCTCGCGCTCGTCCGCAGCAGTCTCGACGACGTCAAACAGATCGCTCACAGCCACGAGGTGAAACTGAACGACGTGCTGATGGCGGCCACCGCCGGCGGTCTTCGAGAACTCCTGCTCAGCCACGGGGAACGCGTCGAAAACCTGGTCCTGCGGGCCTTCGTGCCCGTATCCCTGCACCAGGAGGAATCCGGCTGGGCACGCGGCAACCGGTCCGGAATGATGTTCGTTCCGCTCCCGATCGGTGAGCCCGATCCGGTCCGCCGACTGCGGCTGATCGCCGCTGCGAGCGCCCGACAGAAGCACTACGTCGTCGGCCCGCCCGAAGGAATCCTCGGGCGCAACCGCTTCGTCCAGCGGGCCATGATGCGCGGCCTCGGCCATCAGCGCTGGGCGAACCTCTACGTCGGGAACATCTTCGGCCCTCCGATCCCGCTCTACCTCGCCGGAGCGCGGATCACCGAGATCTTCCCAGTGGTGCCGATCACCGGGAACTTCACCCTCGCCATCGCCGCGCTCTCCTACGCCGAGCAGTTCAACATCGGCGTGGTCGTCGACGCGAACGCCTGTCCCGACGTCGAGGTCCTCGCCGACGGCGTGCGGAAACACCTCCAGGCGTTCAGGCCCTCCCGGCCACATGCCGAAGCGGGGTAATAGCAAGAGGCACCGCGCTGCCCGTGTGATCGAGTCACCGGGCTGGCGGCATGTCCGACCGATGAGCTCCGGCCTGTTCTTCGGCCGCCGTCCTGATCGCTCGGAGTGTCCCGCGCAGAACGACGCCGACGCCCGCGGAGACGAGCCTCCAGTAGCGGCCGAAGCGGGCGGTGGACTCCGGATCGGTGCAGGCCGTGCGCGCCTCGTAGGTGAGCAGGGACCGCCGGGTGCCGTACGGATGGACCACGAAAGCCGCCGCCATCTTCGCCCAGCCGACCTCGTCGAACGACGCGAACTCCTCCGGTTCGACCCGCCGCCAGTCGATCGAGGCCTGCCACGGCTTGCCGACCGCCCCGAAGACGAGCTCACGCCCGGGACTCTCGCCCAGCGCCACCCAGGGCTGGTCCTCCCACGCCTCCGCGGTACCGTCGAACAGGTCGGCCACGCGCATCGACGGCGGGGTGGGGATGGGCCGGCCTCGCAGCCGGTCCGGCAGCCCGCGCGCCCACATGGCCGCGTTGAGGAGCGGGGAATCAAGGGTGAGCAGGTCCAGCCCTCGCGCCGCCTCGTACACCACAGGGGGTGCCGCGGCGACCGCCACGTACTCGAGCCGGGAGAATCCGAACTCGGGCAGCGCACCGTCCAGCAGCAGCGTGCCGCCCGCCGGATCGAAGGTGGAGTCGGCGCTCATCACGGCCTCCCCGGATGCCCGGTCACGGCCCGCCGGAGCCGCGTGCGCAGGTTGCGGAACTGGCGGGTCTGCATCACGAAGTGGGCGGGTTCCCAGAACAGCAGGTCGGTCGGTCCGGTGAGCACGCGCGGGCGGCTCCGGCCGAACGTGCGGACGATCAGGCGGGTGTTCGGGCCCGCCGGTTCGAGGTGGAAGCCCCAGACCGAGCTGACGAACGCCCGCGGCGCGCGTTCGTTGGTCGGATCAAACGGGCGGCCCGACGGCACACTCGTGTCGTCGCGAAGCACCAGGGTCCGTTCCGGCACGAGTACCGCGACCGTGAACCAGGCGCGGCCGCTCGGCACCGATGCAAGCCGTTGCCCTACCGCCAGGCTCTGCCACGCGGCGACGATACGATCCGCGCTCGGCCGTCCGCCGTTGTCCAGCCGGTCCCAGCTGTACCAGCCGCCGCGGTCGCAGCCCATCTGCACCAGCCACGGCCACACCGTCGACGGCGGCGCGGGCAGGGTCGTGGCCATGGTCGAGCCGCTCCCGGCACCAGCTACGAGGTCATCCCCGGGATAGGACCGCGCAGCCTCCTCGCTCGTCGCGCCCCAGGTCAGCATCCTCGGCCGCAGGACCAGGGCATGCAGGACCAAGACGACCGCGACGGACGCGATGACGGTCGGCCCGACCATGGCTCGGTGTTCGCGCACACTTCGACAGTCACTCATCCGACGCGGTGGCGCCATCGGACTGCTGCGCTGCAGCGGGGGTGACTCGAGGGCGGCATCACAAAATCGCCGTCGAGTACGACACCAACTACTACCTGACGAACACGAAACCCCCGGCCACGGCCACAACCTGAAATCTCCACCGAACCCGGGGCGATTCAGGCCACCGGGCGCGCATTGTTGCAAGAAGGGTTGACACTGCGCGCAGGGCATTGGAAGCTCCCCTTGGCCGACGCCGGGGGCATTCCCCCGGTGATCTTTTTGCGATTGATTGTTAGCGCTAACATCCAATCGTCGAATCCACCGCCGATCGGGAGGACGGCATGCGGACCTGAGCGCCACGACCGGCCGCCGACGGGCCTCGTGCGGCCACCCGGGGCGCTGCGCGGCCGGACGGCGAGCGAGGAGTCGCGCCAACTCGCCGACTTCTTCCGCTTCTTCCGGCATCCACGAGGGCGAATCGGAGACCCGGGCTGGATTCGACGCCCGGACATGCCGGGGAAGCCGCACCGGAAATGCCGGCGCACAGTCCTCCATTTCTTCGGGGCCGTCCACCGAAATGCGTTTGTCATGCTCACAACTACTCCACCAGGAGGCGATCACATGCTCCACGCGGACCTGCGCGTCACCCGGCCATCGGCGCGCACACGGCCGCGGAGGACGCTTGCCTGCGTACTCTCGGCGTTACTCCTGTCCTTGGCGATTCCGCTGCTTTCGCTGGGCGCGGCTCCACCGGCCGCGGCCCTGGGCGCGGCCCTGGGCGCGGCCCCGGCGGCTGCGGCCCTGGGGAACGGTTTGGCGACCACGCCGCCGATGGGTTTCAACGACTGGAACGCCTACGGCTGCGACGTCTCCGAGCCGCTGATCAAGAACACGGCGCTGGCCATGCACAACAACGGCATGCAGAGCGCCGGGTACGAGTACGTCAACATCGACGACTGCTGGATGACCCACACCCGGGGCTCCGACGGGCGCCTGGTACCTGATCCGAACAAGTTCCCGGACGGGATCAAGGGCACCGCCGACTACGTCCACTCGCTGGGGTTGAAGCTGGGCATCTACGAGGACGCCGGACTGCAGACCTGCGCCGGCTTCCCGGGCAGCCTGGGCCACGAGAGCACGGACGCGCAGACCTTCGCCGCCTGGGGCGTGGACTACCTCAAGTACGACAACTGCTATGCGGGGCCGGGCTGCTGGCTGAACACCTGCCCCAACGGCAACAAGGCGCCCGCGCAGACCCGCTACACCACGATGCGCGACGCCCTGGCCGCGACCGGCCGGCCCATCCTGTTCAGCCTGTGCAGCTGGGGCGAGGACAGCGTGTGGACCTGGGGCGCCGGCGTCGGCAACAGTTGGCGCACCACCGGCGACATCAACGCCAGCTATTCCAGCATGCTGTCGATCTTCCACAGCAACGTGAACCTGGCCGCCTACGCCGGGCCCGGTCACTGGAACGACCCGGACATGCTGGAGGTCGGCAACGGCCCGCTCACCGACACCGAGGCCCGCTCGGAGTTCAGCCTGTGGGCGGAGATGGCGGCTCCGCTGATCGCCGGCACCAACATCGCCTCGGCCGGTCCGACCACCCTGGCCACGCTCACCAATGCCCGGGTGATCGCGGTGGACCAGGACCCGCTCGGCAAGCAGGGCACCCTGGTGTCCTCCGCCGGCGGTCTCGACGTGCTGGCCAAGCCGCTGGCGAACGGCGACGTCTCGGTGGCCCTGTTCAACGAGACCGGATCGACCGCGACCATCAGCACCTCCGCCGCCGCGATCGGGAAGACCGACGCCTCCGGCTACGGCCTCACCGACCTGTGGTCCGGCGCGACTTCGACCACCACCGGCACCATCAGCGCCTCGGTTCCGGCGCACGGCACCACCATGTTCCGCGTCTCGGGCGGCACCGGCGGCGGGACGAACCCGGCCGGCCCGGTGCGCGCGGTCGGTGCGGACAAGTGCCTGGACGTGCCGAACTCGACCACCACCCCGGGCACCCAGGTGATCATCTGGGGCTGCAACGGCCAACCGAACCAGACCTGGACCCGCACCCCCTCCGGCCAGCTGACCTTCGTCTCGGGCGGCACCCAGATGTGCCTGGACGCGTACAACGGCCAGACCGCGCCCGGCACCAAGGTCGAGATCTGGACCTGCAACAACCAGGCGAACCAGCAGTGGAAGGTGAACGCCGACGGCACCATCACCAGTGCCCAGTCCGGACTCTGCCTCGACGTCACCGCCAAATCCACGGCCAACGGCGCGCTGATCGACCTGTGGACCTGCAACGGCCAGACCAACCAGCAGTGGAAGCTCGGATGACTTCCGCTCGGATGACTTCCGCCCGAAGGGCTCCCCAGCCGATCTCCGCTACCGGGCCTCTCTCACGCACCCTGGAGTTCGCCATGCCGGCTCGACCCTTCAGCCGCCGCACCATGTTCAGGGCGACCGGCGTCGCGGCCGTGGCCGCGGCCGCCGGCCCCGCCCTCGGCCCCGTCTCCGCCGCGGCGCAGACGCCCCCGATCAGGTCCGACGTCGGAGTGTCGGCGCTCCCGTTCGAGCTGGGTCAGGTCCGGCTCACCAGCAGCCGATGGCTCGACAACCAGAACCGCACCCTGGCCTACCTCCGCTTCATCGACGTCGACCGCCTGCTGTACAACTTCCGCGCCAACCACCGGCTCTCCACCAATGCCGCTGCCGCGAACGGGGGTTGGGACGACCCGGGGTTCCCCTTCCGCACCCACGTACAGGGCCACTTCCTCGCGGCGTGGGCCCAGGCCGCGGCCGCGCTCGGGGACACCACCTGCCGCGACAAGGCCGACCGGATGGTGGCCGAACTCGCCAAGTGCCAGGCCAACAACGCTGCCGCGGGCTTCTCCGCCGGCTACCTGTCGGGCTTCCCCGAGGCCGACTTCGCCAGCCTCGAAGCGGGCAGGCTGAGCAACGGCAACGTCCCGTACTACTGCGTCCACAAGACCATGGCCGGTCTGCTCGACGTGTGGCGCCTCCTGGGCAACACCCAGGCCCGCGACGTGCTCCTCGCGCTCGCCGGCTGGGTCGACCGCCGCACCGCCGCGCTCGGCTACGGCACGATGCAGTCGATGCTGGGCACCGAGTTCGGCGGCATGAACGACGTGCTGGCCGCGCTCTACCAACAGACCGGTGACACCCGCTGGCTGACGGTCGCTCAGCGGTTCGACCACGCCGCGGCCTTCGACCCGCTCGCCGCGAACCTGGACCAGCTCAACGGCATCCACGCCAACACGCAGGTGCCCAAGTGGATCGGAGCCGTCCGCGAGTACAAGGCCACCGGGACGACCCGCTACCGCGACATCGCCGCCAACGCCTGGTCGATCACCACCGGCGCGCACACCTACGCCATCGGCGGCAACAGCCAGGCGGAGCACTTCCGGGCCCCGAACGCCATCTCCGGCTACCTCACCGACGACACCTGCGAGCTCTGCAACTCCTACAACATGCTCAAGCTGACCCGGGAGCTGTGGCAGCTGAGCCCGGACCGGGCCCCGTACTTCGACTTCTACGAGAAGGCGCTGCTCAACCACGTCATCGGCGCCCAGAACCCGGCCGACCCGCACGGCCACATCACGTACTTCAGCTCCCTCAACCCGGGCGGCCGCCGGGGCAAGGGCCCGGCCTGGGGCGGCGGCACCTGGAGCACCGACTACAGCAGCTTCTGGTGCTGCCAGGGGACGGGGGTCGAGTCCAACACCAAGCTGATGGACTCCATCTACTTCCACGACGGCACCACCCTCACGGTGAACCTGTTCCTCCCGTCGATCCTGGACTGGACCCAGCGGGGCATCACGGTCACCCAGACCACCGCGTTCCCGGCCGAGGACACCACGACGCTCAAGGTCACCGGCAGTGTCGGCGGTACGTGGTCCCTGCGCGTCCGCATCCCCGGGTGGACCTCGGGCGCCGTCGTCAGCGTCAACGGCGTCGCGCAGAGCGTCGCGCCCGCCCCGGGCACGTACGCCACCCTCACCCGATCCTGGGTCTCCGGCGACACCGTCACCGTGAAGCTCCCCATGCGGGTGGCCCTCCAAGCCGCCAACGACAGCCCCGACGTCGCGGCGATCACCTACGGCCCCATCGTCCTGGCCGGCAACTACGGCAGCACCGCACTGTCCGCCCTCCCGGCCCTGGACGCCGCCACGATCACCCGGACCAGCGGCACCGCCCTCGCCTTCACGGCCACCGCCGACGGGGCGACGGTCGACCTCGGCCCGTTCCACGACGCCCAGGGCTTCAACTACACCGTCTACTGGCGGACCGGCGGTGCGAGTTTCCGTCTGGTCAACGCGGCCAGCGGACTCGTCCTCGGCATCCAGAACATGTCCACCGCCGACGGCGGCCTCGCCCTGCAGTGGGGCGACACCGGCACCGCCGACCACAACTGGGCCCTCGTCGTCGACGGCACCGCACTGCGGCTGCGCAACGTCAACAGCGGCAAGGTCCTCGGCGTGAGGGACATGTCCACCGCCGACAACGCCCCGATCCTCCAGTGGGCCGACAACGGCACCGCCGACCACCGGTGGACCGTCGTCGACGCCGGCAACGGCTACCACAAGGTCCAGAACGTCCACACCGGGAAGCTGCTCGGCATCGCCGGCGGCTCCACCGCCCAGGGCGCCGCAGCCGTACAGCTGCCCGACAGCGGTGCCGCCGCCGGCCAGTGGCAGTTCGCCCCCGTCGGGGCCAGGCGGATCCAGAACGTCGCCAGCGGGCGGGTCCTCGGCATCCAGAACATGTCCACCGCCGACGGCGGCCTCGCCATCCAGTGGGACGACAACGGCACCGCCGACCACCTCTGGACGGCCGACCTCGACACCGGCGGCTACCTGCGCCTGCGCAACTCCAACAGCGGCAAGGTCCTCGCCGTGGAGAACGGCGGCACCGCCAACGGCACCCGGATCGTCCAGTGGGCCGACAACGGCGCCGCCGACCACCGGTGGCGTCTGCGCCACGGCGGTGGCGACACCTTCCGGATCCAGTGCGCCGGCAGCGGCCGCGTCCTCGGTATCTCCGGTGCCTCCACCGCCGCGGGAGCGCAGGCCGTGCTCTGGGACGACAACGGCACCAGCGACCACCTGTGGCGGTTCATCTGATCCGACGTCGGGTCCCGCGGTCGCCGCAGGGCGACCGCGGCGCCACACAGGAAGCCGCTCCGTCGCGGCTGTCACCGCGTCCGCCCCGAGCACGGCCGGGTCGAGCACGGCCGGGTCGAGCACGGCCGGGTCGAGCACGGCTTCGGGAGCGCCCTCGAGGCAGATCTCCCGCCGGAGCAGATCGTCGGCTCGCATCGCGACCACCCCGAAGAGATCCGACCGGGAGGGCGGGGCCCCGGAACAGCGTCACCCGAACGCCCCGACCGCCCTGCAGCCGACCGAGCCAGTTCCTAAGGTCTGAGCACGGCCGATTCCACGCCGCTGCCGGCACCAGCCCGGTCCCCCGCGTCTGAAGGACCCGGCCGGTGCGGAGGCGCCCCCGCATGAGGAGATCCACGTGACCACGCAATCCGACACCCCTGTCCTCGACACCCTCGCCGCCATGACCATGGACTCGATCGAGCGCTGCGGCCTCCCGCAGGACATGCTCATCCTGACCCGCATCGCGGCGCTCGCCGCCATGGACGCGCCCCCGCTCTCCTACCTCGCCCACATCGAACCCGCGATGAAGAGCGGCCTGACCGCCGACAAGCTCCAGGACGTCCTGGTCGCCATCGCCCCGATCGTCGGCACCGCCCGCGTCATGTCCGCCGCCGGGCACATCGCCGAAGCACTCGGCATCGCCATCGCCGTCGCCAACGAGGACATGTCCAACAAGGCGTAGGCGCCCTACAGCCGCCCGACGGAGTTCAGCGCTGGGGAGGCCGCACCGGCACGCGCCCGGGCCGACACTGGGCGCGTGCCTGTGCGGGCACCGGGCGCGCGGAGCCGACGGTCACGGCCGACAGCGGAGTGGCACCCGCTACCCCGCAGCGCTGACAATCGGCCAACCTGCTGCGTGTCGCGACCGACGGTCGCCCCAGGTGCATTGCCCAAGAGCGCCCGGGCTGCGATCGCTGCGCCCCGTACAGGGCGCGCACGGGTGTCCGCCCGGTGCCGGTCACTGAGCCGCCGGCTCCATGAGTTCCTTGACGATCGTCTCGGAGCCGGCCAGCGGCGGACGACCGCACCTGCCGGAATCAGGGCACTGAACAGGACCCAGCCGCCCGTTCCGCTGGCCGACTCGAGAGTCCGGCGACCCGACGCGGCAGCGCGGCTCTCCGCCGCCGACGTCCGCAGCGCCTCCCTGGCGATGCGCCCGGTACGGGCCACGGCACGGCCGGCGCCAGCGAGTGCCATCGTGGTGACACCGATGGTGAACCAACCGACTCGACCGATCTCGTCCGTCATTCTCACTGCCTTCGGTCGGTGAGGGCCTCGGGAACGCGCCTCACCCATGCCGGCAGCGGCATGACCCGCCCCGGCTTCCGAAGGAGGGACCATGAGCCGAGCAGGCAGGGCAACGCCACCGACCGCGCGGGGGCGCACCGCCCGCCGCCACCACCGAGCCCCGGCAACGTTCGTCGACCACGTCCGCGAGGACAGCACGGTCGTCCGTCGCGGATCGCGCCGTCACCGCAAGCACCAGCAGCCTGCCGCCGGTTCCACCTGGTGGGCCCCCGCAGCCCGCGGCTGGTGGATCGCGGTCCTGTTCGCCGTCGGGTCGCTGCTGTTCGCCGTCGGCTCGGTCCCCGGCTATGCCGACGCCGTCGGCACCCGGGGGGACACCGTCACGTACTTCGTCGGCTCCCTGTTCTTCACGTCGGCGTCCTTCCTCTGCTACCGGGAGACGGTCGACGCCGCACCGCCGGCACAGAACCCCCACCACCGGCGGTTCTTCACCTACCAGCCGCACCGGATCGACTGGTGGGCCACCGCGGTGCAACTCGTCGGAACCGTCTACTTCAACGTCAGCACCGGTCTCGCCATGGCCGACAACCTGTCCGCCGAGGCCGCGCACCAGCACGTGTGGCGGCCCGACGCGATCGGCTCCGTCTGCTTCCTGGTGGCCAGCGCGCTCGCCTGGTACGAGGCCTGCCACGGCTGGCTCGCCTGGCGCCCCCGGTCCTGGGCCTGGTGGATCACGCTCGCCAACCTGATCGGGTCCGTCGCATTCGGCGTCTCCGCGGTGGCCGGCTACATCGACCCGGTCACCGGCCAGGTCCACAACGTCGACCGGGCCGACACCCAGACCCTGATCGGTGCACTGTGCTTCCTCGTCGGCGCCGTCCTCCTGCTCCCCGAGCGCACCGAGGAAGCCCGCCACCGGCCCACTATCCCCCGGTCCGGTCCGCAGGCTGCGGCTGGGCCCTAGCCCGCTTGGCCAGCAGACCGGCCAGGAACGTCACCAGCAGCGCGACCCCGACGCCCGCGAAGGCCGAGGTCGACGGCGGGTGTCCCAACTCCTGCTCCTGCTCTTCTAGCCTCCGGCGGATCCCCGGTGTGTGCCGGCGGTCAGCGCCCAGATGACGAAGGCGTCGAGGGCGATCAGGACGATGGCCCAGAAGGGGTAGTAGGGCAGCCAGAGGAAGTTGGCGATCATGCTGAGGCCCGCCATCACCACGCCGATGGCCCGTGCCCACACGGCGCCGGTGAACAGCGCGCAGCCTGCCAGCACGATCAGGATGCCGAGAATGAGGTGCATCCAGCCCCAACCGGTGCTGTCCCACTTGTAGACGTAACTACCGGTGATGACGTACCGGTCGTCATTGACGATCGCGCCGATGCCCTCGAAGATCGCCATCGTGCCGCCGAAGAGCATCAGGCATGCGGCGAACACGGTCAGACCGGTAGCGAAGGGCTTCCGGGAGGTTCGAGCACTCGTCGGTGCTCCCGTGGCGTTGCTGGCCATTTCAGGTCTCCTTCGGAAGAGTGCTGTCGCCGACTTATCGCGACCCGTGCGGAGTCCTCCTGTCTTCCACGCTGCCATGGCAGGCTCCTGACTGCTACTCCGAGAGCGCTTGGCAGGGCGCCCGTACGGCCCACCGCGCCGTGCGGACGGCCTGGCCTTGTCGATCACACCGCCCGTGAAGGGGAGGGGCCCCGACAGTCAGGAGTGACGGGTGACGCACCGTCATGTCCCGGGTGTCCCGGGCGGAGAGGACGCGTGCCGGTGGTGGCTGTCGGCGTGCACGCCGGGGGCGCCAACGGAGATCACCGAGCCAGGGCCTTGACGGACGGCTTACTCGTGTGACAATTGATATCTATACGAAGTACGTCATTGCGTAAGGGCTCACGGCCGGACGACGTTGGACCCGGGAGGTCCGGGCCTTTCGGCCCGGCGCAGCGCACGGTTCTCCGCCTAGCGTGGGTAGCGGCAGACAGGAATCCGCGACGGAGGCACCGCCATGACCGGGCTCGGCACTACCGACCTCGCTGCCGCGTCCGCGGCGTCGGACCGCTTCCCGCCACCGCGCGTGCTGCCCGACTCGCTCCGCGCCGCCTGGTCGGCACTGTTCTCGGGCGGTTCGGCGTACCGCTTCGAGCCGGCCGCACTCGACGCCCTGCCGGAGCCTGCGCGCCGCTGGCTCCGGCACGCCGTCCCGGCCGGGACGCTCTGCCACCCGGCTGTCGGGCTGGAGCTCCGCGGCAGGATCCGGCTGGCGGGCTGGCGGAGCTTCCGGGCCCGGCAGGTCCTCGCGGCACCGCACGGCTACCTGTGGGCCGAACGGACCCGCTTGTGCGGCCTGCCGGTCAGCGGTTACGACCGGCTGACCGACTCCGCGGGAGAAATGCGGCACACCCTGCTCGGCTGCCTCCCCCTCGTACACGCCGCCGGTCCCGACCTGACCCGCAGCGCGGCCGGTCGGCTGGCCGCCGAGACGGTGTTGTGGCCGCCGGCCGCCCTCGACCGGGCGATCGACTGGCAGCAGGACGGCCCGGACAGCGTGACCATGCTGGTGCCGGTCGCCGGCTGCGCCCACCCGGTGTCGCTCACCGTCGCCCAGGACGGCCGGCTGCTCCGGGTCACCACACCGCGATGGACGCGCCTGGGCCGAGGACCGTACCGACTGCACGAATTCGTGGTCGAGGTGCGCCAGGAGATCCGGCACGCGGGTGTGCTTCTGCCCGCCGCCGTCGTGGCCGGCTACGCGACTGAGCCACCGTTCATCAGCCAGACCGTCGACCGCCTCGTAACCCCGCGATGAACCGTTCGACCTGACCCCCGACCAACTGTGCGCGAGACGGCACCGGACAGCAGGGGAACCGACTTCGACCACACCGCGTTCTCGTGCGAGACCCCGGAACGGGTGGAAGCCGCACACCAACTCCTTGGACGCAACCCGGCGCTGGGGGAGGATGGCGAGGCGTCGGCGTTCGTCGACGAGGACTTCCTGGTGGCCCTCTGGCGGTCAATCGGATCTGCTCCATCGGTCTGCTCGTCGGTGGGGCCACCGGTCCCTCACGCCGAGGGCGGGGCCGATCCGGGTCCAGGGGGCGCGGGGGTCGGCCTGGAGGGCACCGATCAGGGCGAGGTCGAGTTCGGAGAAGGCGTTGCCGGACACCTGGGGGCCGACGTACCTCAGCGAGGACCGCGGCTTCTCGCTGACCGCGGCGGGAACGGCGGCGCTGCTGCCCGCGGTGGTGTCGGCGCTGGCGGCGGTCGCGGGCGGACGGCTCACGGGCACGTCCGGGACGGCCCGGGTACCGTCGGGGTGCCCGGGCCGCCGTACGACATGGGGTGCTGTTGCTGTTCGGTGCCGAGGTCCAGGCACGGGGTCACGACGGAGGTGCTGTGCGTGTCGGCCACCCGGGCCCTGATCCGCTCGAGCTCTGTCCCCGCGAAGATCGACTCCGGCGCCAGTGCGACAGGAGCCCCCTTCTCATGGGCCGGGCGGGAGGTTACGGGAGGGTCCAGCGCTGGTTGGTGCCGCCGTTGCAGTCCCAGATCTCCAGCGGGGTGCCGTTGGTGGTGGCGAAGCCCGGGTCGTCGAGGCAGCGGTTGGACTGGGCGCCCTTCAGGGTGCCGTCCGGCTGGGGCGTCCACTGCTGGTTGGCGCCGCCGTTGCAGTCCCAGAGTTCGACCGGGGAGCCGTTGGCGGTGGCGCCGCCGGTCACGTCGAGGCACTTGCCGTTGTGGGTGAGGGTGCCGTTGGACCGGGTCCACACCTGCTCGGCGCTGCCGTCGCAGGCCCAGAGCTGCACGGCGGCGCCGCTGGTGCCGCCGGTGGGGCGGGCGCACCTGCCGGGCAGGGCCGAGGTGATCGGGCCGGTGTGGGTGGTGGGCGTGCCGGGGGTGAGGGCGAAGTCGTCGAACTGGTCGGTCTGGTAGCCGGTCACGCCGAGGCCGGCCCGGCCGTTGGTGAAGCTCGCGTCGGTCGCGCTGCCCACGGCGGTTCCGTCGATGCTCGCGGTGAGGGCGGTGCCCTCCAGGGTGAGCGCGACGGTGTGCCAGCGGCCGGTGCCGAGGGCCGTGGTGGTGCCGCTCGCGAGGGTGGTGAAGTTCCAGCTGGTGTCGCTCTTGTCGATGGACCAGGCGCCGGTGTCGCTCACCCGCAGGTGGTAGGCGTTCAGGCCGTTGTTGTTGCGGCCCTGCTGGTTGACCCGGCCGAGGAGTTCGACGGTGCTCGACTGCTCGAACAGGGTGTCGGCGGTGACGGTGTAGTTGGACCAGCTGCCGTCGCCCATCATCGTGTACGGGGCGTTGTAGCGCTCGTCGGTCCAGCGGATCGGCGAGGTCGGGGCCATCTGGCGCAGGCAGGTGCCGGTGCGGCCGCCGCCGCAGGCGACGGTCTGGAAGGCGCCGTTCATGTCCGCGAAGTACTTCGGCGAGGTGGTCGCGGCCGGGGTGTCGAAGCCGTCCGCGTAGGGCAGCGTCATCGGCGCGGCGGCCGGCGGGGTGACGGTGCCCTTGCCCTGGCCCGTGGTCGTGGTCACGGTGTAGACCCGGCCGGGCTGGAGGGTGAGGGTGTAGCGGCCGCCCGCCGGGGTGACGTCCGGCTGCTGGACGAACCAGTCGGCCGGGTTGGTGGAGTTGAGGTCGGTGGACCAGACGTGGACCTTGCCGGTGGACAGGCCGCCGGTGACGGTGAAGCTCGCGGTCTGGGCGGCGGTGGCGTCCAGGGTCTCGACCACGGTGCTGTAGTCGCCGGTGGCCGTGCCGTTCGCGCTCCGCAGCGTGACGTAGCTGCCGTTGGCGCGCGCGCCGCCGAGGTAGCCGCTGGCGGAGTCGATGTACCGCCAGCCGGGCCGGGTGAACTGGGTGGTGTGCGCGGTGACCCAGGTGGTCCTGCCGATGTGGTAGTTGCCGGACCAGGGCTGGTCGGCGATCGACATGCCGTCGGTGGAGAAGAACAGGTCGGGGTAGAGCGCGGCGATCACCGGCCAGTTGAGGAACGAAGTCATCTTCCCGTCGAGGTAGCCGCGGTTGATCCCGCGCGCCACCGCCGGGGCGCCGCCGTCGGCGTCCTCGGAGCCGTTCTCGCTCGCCCACAGCGGCTTGCCGAGCGCCTGGGCCTTCGCCGTACTGGGGCAGTCGGTGAAGGAGCTCATGTACCCGCAGGGGTAGTGCACACCGACGATGTCGACGGCGTTCCTGAACGCCGGGTCGGTGGTCATGGCGTCGGCCACCGTCCAGTTGTCGTCGGCGGCGACGACCTTGGTGGCGCCGTAACCGCGGGCGACGAGCGTGCTCTTGAGGTTCTCGTACCAGGCCTTGTCGAAGCTGCGCTCGTTCCAGCCGCCGAGGTAGGAGATGTTCAGGTGGTGCTGGGCGGCGCAGCCCATCCACGACATCAGGTAGTCGACGGTGTCCTGGGACCAGAACTTACCGCCGCTGCCGGTGTTGCCGATCCAGCCGGGGGCACCCCAGGACAGGCCGTAGAACGTGATGTCGGGGTTGCGGGCCTTGGCCTGTTCGGCCAGCCACCACTCGTAGCCCTGGTTGCAGTCGACGGTGCCCCGGGTGTGCTCGATGCTGGGCTCGGCGCCGTCGGTGGAGTTGGTGTCGCCGCCGATCTCCAGCTTCAGCACCTGGAGCGAGGCGCCGTAGCCGGGCTTGAAGAGGTAGTCCAGCAGCTGGCTGCGCTGGGGCTCCGGGTAGTCCGCCAGCAGGCGCGAGTTGCCGCCGCCGCCGGAGATCGCGCCGACCCCGTCGAAGGTGAGGCCCGGCTTGGTGCCGTCGATGACGACGCTGGTGGAGGTGGCGGTCTTCGGAGCGGTTGCGCTCGCGGCGGTTGCCGCCGGGGCGGCCAGACCGCTCAGCGCGCCGGCGAGGGCGAGTGTCGCACTCAGCGCGGTGCGCCAGGTCGAGGTGGGGTGTTGACGGCCCATGGGCGTCTCCGAGGTGGGGAGGGGGTGGAGGGGGTGGGGGGTCCCGCGCCGGACGCCCGGATGGGGTCGCCCGGCACGGCGTGGGAGGGCAGGGGATTTCGCAGGCCCGTTACGAGACGGTCCACTCCTGGTTGGCCCGCCCGGCGCCGCCGCAGGTCCACTGGATGACCTGGGCGCCGTCGGCGGTCGAAGCAGCCGTCACGTCCAGGCACTTGCCGCTGTTGGCCGACACCAGCTGGACGCGGGCACCGAGGGTCGGGACGAGGGTCCACTGCTGGTTGGCCTTGCCGGCCCCGCAGGTCCACTGGATGACCTGGGCGCCGTCGGCGGTGGAGGCCCCGGTGACGTCCAGGCACTTGCCGCTGTTGGCCGAGACCAGTTGGACGGTGCCGGTTCCGGCGACCGGGACCAGGGACCACTGCTGGCCGGCCTGGCCGGCCCCGCAGGTCCACTGGACGGCCTGGGCGCCGTCGGCGGTGGAGGCCCCGGTGACGTCCAGGCACTTGCCGCTGTTGACACTGGTCACCGTGTGGGTGGCCGGTGCGGCCAGCGGCGCGACGGTGGTGTTGGCGAAGGAGGCCTGCTGGAAGCCGCCGACGCCGAGGCCGATCTGACCGATGCCGTGGCCCGCGTCGGCGACCGAGGCGACCTGGCTGTGGTCGATCGACGCGGTGATGGTCTGCCCCTGGACGGCCAGCGTGAGGTTGTGCCAGGTGCCGGCACCGGCGCCGGGGTAACTGCCGCTCGCCAGCACGGTGTCGGTGCCGGAACGGTCCTCGCTGAACAGGCTCCAGGCGCCGGTGTCGTCGATCTTCAGGTGGTAGCCGGAGCGGTCGTGGTCGACGTGGTCGATGCGGCCGAGCAGTTCGGCGGAGCTGCCGGCCTGTTCGAGCGAGACATCGGTGCTCGCCCGGTAGTGGGTCCAGCCCGGATCGCCCATGAGCGTGAGCGGGGTGTAGTTCATGTCGTCGTGCCAGGGGATGGGGGCCCGGGTGATGACCTGGCGCAGGCACACCGGGGTGGTCGCCCCGGCCGGGCAGGGCGCGGTCTCGAAGGCGCCGGCCCAGTCGTGGAAGTAGCGGGCGGTGGCTCCCGCGGCGTAGCCGCTGAGGTCGGCCTGGTACGGCAGCGGCATTCCGGCGGCGGCGGGCGGCACGGCGGCGCCCTTGCCCTGGCCGGTGGTGGTGGTCACGGTGTACAGGTAACCGGGCTGCACGGTCAGGGAGTACGAACCGCCGCGCGGTGTCACGTCCTGGGTGTGGACGAACCACCGCGACGGGTCGGTGGAGCGCAGGTCGGTGGCCCAGACGTGCACCGGGCCGGTGGACAGGCCCCCGGCGACCTTGAGGCTCAGGGTCTGCGCGGTGGTGGCGTCGGTGGACTCGATGACCGTGCTGTAGTCCTGGCCGGACCTGAGCGTGACGTAACTCCCGCTGTGCGGGTCGCCGTTGGCGCCCGCCCCGGACAGGTAGCCGCTGGAGCCGTCCAGGTACTGCCAGCCCGGCTTGGCGAACTGGGCGGTGTGCGCCATCACCCAGATGTCCCGGCCGACCGTGTAGTTACCGGACCAGGGCTGGTCGGCGGCCATCAGGCCGGCGCCCGCGTACGGCAGGTTCGCGGGCCAGGAGCCGACCAGCGCCCACTTGATGTCGGCGGTGATCCTGGCGTCGATGTACTCGCGGTTGACGTTGCGGGCCAGGGCCGCCGGGTCGGCGCCGGCGCTGTCGTTGTCGTCCTCGACGGCCCACAGCCGTTTGCCCAGCCCGGTCGCCGTGCTGCTGCCCGGGCAGGCGGTGTAGACGGGGACGGAGTGCCAGCAGGTGCCGTGCACGCCGACGACGCCGACGGCCTTGGCGAAGGCGGGGTCGCCGGCCAGATCGTCGGCGACCGACCAGTGCTCGTCGTCGTTGTCGGACGCGACCAGGGTGACGCCCTGGCGGCCGTGGCCGTCCAGGTCGGCGCGCAGCTTCTCGAACCAGGCCTTGTCGTAGCCGCGCTCGTTCCAGCCACCGAGGTAGCCGACGTTCAAGCCGTGCTGCTGGGCGCACCCGAGCCAGGACTCCAGGTAGGTGATGTTGTCCTGGGACCAGATGCCGCCGTTGAGCCAGCCCGGTGCGGACCATTCCAGGCCGTAGAAGGTGATCCCGGGGTTGCGGGCCTTGGCCTGTTCCATCAGCCACCACTCGTAGCCGCGGTTGCAGTCGACCTCGGTGGGGGTGCGCATGTGGGACGGCTCGGGGCCGTCGGTGGTGTTGGCGTCACCGCCGATCTCCACCTTCAGCAGTTGCAGCGAGGCGCCGTAGCCGGGCTTGAAGAGGTAGTCCAGCACCTGGCTGCGTTGGGGTTCCGGGTAGTCCATCAGCAGCCGTGAGGTGGCTCCGCCGCCGCTGATCGCCCCGAGGCCGTCGAAGGCGCGGCCTGCTGATGATCCGTCAAGTATCACCGACCGGACCGCAGTTGTGGGTGCGGCGGCGGCCGTCGGTACGACCGCCACCGCGGTCGCGACGCCCAGCGCGAGGGCCGCCAGTGCGGCGATCCTCCGGCGCAACGGGCGGGGTGGTTCGCTCATCGGCTACTCCTGTCCTGCGGCTCTGGCGGCATGCGCGGGTGGGGGGTCGACAGGGCTCGGGGCACGGACGGCACGTCGGGACGGCGGGCCCTGGCGGGTGCATGTCGGAACGCCGGGCAGGAGAGTAGACCCAATTTCCAACAGCAATCAACAAGTTGGCATCAAATTCAACGCCACCGGTCGCACCTTCCGCGCGCCGGCAGCTGTGATCAGGCATCCTCCGAGCGGGGATTCGATGCCTCTCCCGTCACTCCAGCACTCCTTGCCTGCACTATTGACGCTGACTCAGCTTTGCCCGAAGCTGTCCGGGCGCTTCCTTGCAGCCACGTTTGATTGCGAGGCTTTCTGATCGGCCGTGTTTGATTCTGGCCGATCACTCCCCCACCCTCAGGAGCCCCCATGCGCCTCTCCCCTCGTGCCCACCTGGCCCCGGCCGCCGCATTGAGCCTGGTCACCCTCCTCGGCCTGACCGCCTGCTCCACCGGGCAGACGTCCTCGAACAGTGCGGACGCCCCGGTCGCGCCGGTGTCCGGCAAGGTCTCGATCACCTACCTGCAGAAGCAGGGCGACCAGCAGTACTTCGTGGACGAGGCCGCGGGGGCGAAGGCCAAGGCGGCCGAACTGGGGGCCGACCTGAAGGTGGTGAACCTCGGCAACGACGCGAACAAGACGGTCGGCGAGGTGCAGGCCGCGATCGCGCAGAAGAGCAACGGCCTGATCATCGTGGTGCCGGACCCGGCGGTCGGGCCGCAGGTGGTCCAGACCGCCCGGGACGCGAAGGCCGCACTGCTCACCTCCGACGACCAGGTCTGCGCGAGCGGACCGGCCCCGGCGCAGTGCGCGGCGACCGACCTGGTGCCCCGGATCGGCTTCTCCGGCCAGCAGATGGGCCAGCAGGTCGGCCAGCGCGCCGCCGAGGAGTTCAAGAAGGCCGGCTGGAACCCGGCCGACACCCGGATCATCGCCGCCTGGAAGCAGGACGTCACCGTCTGCGGTGACCGGGTGAAGGCCGCCAAGGCGGCGTTCGACCAGGCCGCACCGGGCGTGCAGACCATCGAGGTCGCCACCGACAACACCCCGACCGGCGCGCAGGACAAGGTCGCCGCCACCATCACCGCCAACCCCGGCATCAAGCACTGGGTGACCTGGGGCTGCAACGACGAGAACGTCCAGGGCGCCGTCACCGCCCTGGAGAACTCCGGGGTGAGCCCCGCCGACATCGACGGCGTCGGCCTGGGCGCCTACCTGGCGTGCAAGGACTGGGCCTCCGGCAAGCCCTCCGGCATGAAGGCCGCCCTGTTCATCAACGGCAAGGACGTCGGCGCCCTCTCGGTGCAGACCATGTACGACAAGCTCAAGAACGGCAAGGACTTCCCGAAGGAGGCCTTCGCCCCGACCAAGATGGTGGACGCCGCCACCTGGCAGTCCGCGGGCGTGTCCTGTAGCTGACGCCGCGTCGAGCCGCCGGTGCGGCGGGCGGGCACCGACCCGCCGCACCGGCACCACTCCCGGCGACCGTACCCGCGACCACCGGAGCCGCCGACCGTACCCGCGGCTCCCCCAGACCGTACGCACCGCACTGCCAGCGAGGCCCCGATGACCACACCCGCACCGTCCCCCCTCCCTCCGCCGAGCAGCTCCGCCGGCCTGAGCGCCGAGGGCGTGTCCAAGCGCTTCGGCTCCGTCCAGGCGCTGAGCGACGTCACCCTCGCCTTCCCGCCCGGCCGGGTCACCGCCCTGATGGGCGAGAACGGCGCCGGCAAGTCCACCCTGCTGCGCATCCTCACCGGCGACCACCGCCCCACCGGGGGGCGCGTCCTGCTCGACGGCGGGCCCGTCGACCTGCACTCCCCGCAGGACGCCCGCCGCGCCGGGATCCGGATCATCCCGCAGGAACCCGAGATCATCCCGCACGTCCCCGTCGCCGAGAACGTCTACGCCGGCTCGCTGCCGCGCACCGGACTGCGCCGCCTGGACCGCGCCGAGCTGCGCCGCCGGATCACCGCCGACCTGGCCCGCCTCGGCTTCGACCAGGTCCTCGACCCGGATCTGCTCGGCTCCGAACTCACCGCTGCCCAGCGCCAGTTGGTCGAGATCATGCGGGCGCTGACCGGCGCCGTGCCGCCACGTGCGATCGCCTTCGACGAGCCCACCTCCTCGCTCTCCGAACACGAGGTCGAGGCCCTGTTCGCCCTCATCCGACGGCTGCGCGACGAGGGCATCGCCGTCATCTACGTCTCCCACCGGATGAAGGAGATCTTCCGACTCGCCGACCGCATCGCCGTACTGCGCGACGGCCGGGTCGCCGGGGTGGTCGAGGCCGCCGCCACCGACGAGAGCGAGCTCGTCCGGCTGATGGTCGGCCGGGACCTCTCCTCGCTGTTCGTCCGCCAGCAGGTCGCCACCGACCGCGTCGTGCTGGACGTCCGGGGCCTCACCACCGACGACGTGCACGGGGTCAGCCTGGCGGTCCGGGCCGGCGAGGTCGTCGCCCTGGCCGGCCTGATCGGCGCCGGGCGCTCCGAACTCGCCCTCGCCCTGGCCGGCGACGCCCCGATCCGCTCCGGCACGGTGGCCCTCAACGGCGAGATCCTGCGGCTGAAGGACCCGCGCGCCGCCATCGCCGCCGGGATCGGCCTGGCCCCCGAGGAGCGCAAGGCCCAGGCGCTGTTCCTCCAGCGCACGATCCGCGACAACACCTCGCTGGTCAGCCTGCGCCGGCTCAGCCGCTGGCGGTTCGTGAAGCAGCGCCAGGAGCGGGCCCTCGCCCAGGAGTACGCCGACCGGCTGCGCGTGCGCGCCCCCTCCATCGAGGCGCAGGTCCGCACCCTCTCCGGCGGCAACCAGCAGAAGGTCGTCCTCGCCCGCTGGCTCGCCCGCAAGCCCGACCTGCTGATCCTCGACGAACCCACCCGGGGCGTCGACATCGGCGCCAAGGCCGAGATCTACCAGATCATCGCCGACCTCGCCCGCGAGGGCACCGCCATCCTGGTCATCTCCTCCGAACTGCCCGAAGTCCTCGGCCTCGCCGACCGGGTCGTGGTGATGGAGAACGGCCGCACGACCGGCGAACTGACCCGTGACCAGGCGACGGAAGAGGCGATCCTCGCCCTCGCCATGGCCGACGACCTCGCCGCCACCACCCCCGCCCAGACCGGAGAAGTCCGATGACCACTGCCACTCCCCCGGCGCCGGACGCCGGGGCCCTGCCCGTCCGGTCCGGCGGCCCGCGCGCCCTGCTCGCCGCGATCGGCGGTCAGAACCTCAGCCTGATCGGCGCCCTCGTCGCCGTCGTCGCCCTGTTCGGCTCGCTCAACTCCAACTTCGTCGGCTGGGACAACATCCAGGTCATCGCCGAGGCCGCCACCATCTCCGGCCTGCTGGCCGTCGTCCAGACCGTCGTGATCATCTGCGGCGGCCTCGACATCTCGGTCGGCTCCCAGGCCGGCCTGGCCTCCGTGACCAGCGCCATGGTCTTCACCTCCACCGGCGCCAACCCGTACCTCGGCATCGGGGCCGCACTCGCCATCGGCGCCGGCATCGGCCTGTTCAACGGCGTCGTCATCATCTACGGCCGGGTCAACCCGACCATCGCCACCCTCGCCGGCCTCGCCGCCTACAAGGGCGTGGCCCAGCTGGTCTCGGACGGCCGCGCCCAGGGCTACGTGCGCAACGACCCGGTCTTCGTCTTCCTCAGCCGGGGCAAGATCGCCGGCCTGCCCACCATGGTCTGGCTGCTGATCCTCACCGCCGCCGCCGTGCACGCCCTGCTCACCTACACCGACATCGGCCGCAACATCTACGCGATCGGCGGCAACGACACCGCCGCCCGCCTGGCCGGCATCAACCTCAACAAGTACCTGATCGCCGCCTACGCGCTCTCCGGCACCGTCGCGGCCCTGGCCGGCGTGCTGCTGACCGCCCGCACCGGCAGCGGCCAGCCGGTCTCCGGCAGCGAGGGCCTGGAGCTCCAGTCGATCACCGCCGCTGCGCTCGGCGGCTGCGCCCTCAAGGGCGGCAAGGGCAGCATCGGCGGCACCCTGCTCGCCGTCGCGCTGCTCGGCGCACTGCAGAACGGCCTCACCGTCCAGGGCATCAACGCCTTCTGGCAGAACGTCGCCCAGGGCACCCTGCTGGTCGCCGCCGTGGTCATCCAGCAGCGCCGCAACCGCGAACGGGCGGTCGGCCTGCCCGCCTGACCGCCCGCCCCGCCCCGCCCCGCCCCGCCCGGAACTGCCGGTGCCAGCCCTGCCGGTGGCACCGGCAGGGCCGTGCCTGCGGTCCGGTGCGGCAGTGCCCCCGCCGTCCGGGCCGACCGACCGACCGGGAAGGGGCGCGCCGACGTCCTGGGATACTGGATCATGTCGCCGCCGACGGCTCCCGGTCACCGACGCGGCCGCGCCGGCCGCCCCGCCCGGCCCTCCGCGGAGCCGCGCACGTTCGATCGAAAGGGCCTCCGTGGCTGACCAGAGTTTGCTCGCCCCGCAGCGCCAGGCGCTGATACTGGAGGCCACCCGCCGGGCCGGCGCGGTGCGCGTCGCCGAGCTGGTCGAACAGTTCGGCGTGTCGGACATGACGATCCGCCGCGACCTGGACGCACTGGCCCGTCAGGGAGCCGTCCAGAAGGTCCACGGCGGGGCCATCGCGATGGGGGCCGCGAGCACGGACGAACCCGGCTTCGAGGTCAAGTCCGGGCTGGAGGAGAGCACCAAGGCCGCGCTGGCGGACGCGGCCGCGCGACGCGTCGAGCCGGGCAGCGTGGTGGCGCTGTCCGCCGGAACCACCACCTACGCGGTCGCCTCCCGGCTGCTGGAGATCCCGCAGCTGACGGTCGTCACCAACTCCCTGCGGATCGCCGACCTGCTGTGGGCGGCGGAGAGCGAAGGACGGGAGAGCGTGCCGTCGCTCCTGCTGACCGGAGGGACGCCGACCCGCTCCGCGGCCCTGGTGGGAGCCCTGGCCGATCAGACCATCCGCACGCTCCACGTGGACCTGCTCGTCCTCGGCGTGCACGGCGTCAGCGAGCAGGCCGGACTCACCACGCCCAACCTGGCCGAGGCACAGACCAATCGGGCCCTGATCGCCTCCGCCCGCCGTACCGTCGTCGTCGCCGACCACACCAAGTGGGGCGTCGTCGGCCTGAGCAGCTTCGCTTCCCTGGCGGAGGTCGACTGCTTCATCACCGACGACGCCCTCCCGGCGGCGGCCCGCAGCGCGCTCGCCGACGCGGTCGGCGAGCTCGTCGTGGTACCGGCCACCGGCTGACCGGGCGGCGCCCCGGTCAGGCCACCTGCCGCGCCCCCGCCGAGGGCACCGCGGTAGAGACCCAAGGGTGGCCCCGGTGTGCGGTTCACCGGACACCGGGGCCAGTTGGCTCAGCCGGCCGTGGGCCGGTGACCCAGGGTGTCGTCCAGCCAGTCGTAGATCCGGGCCAGGGCGAGTCGCTGGGCTCCGGCCTGGCAATGGGCGTCGGCGCCCTCCTCCGCGGTGAACTCGATCAGGGTCTTCGGGCAGGTCAGGTGGTCGTAGAGCTCCCGGGCCTGTCCGGCGAAGAACAGGTCCTCGGCGGCCTCGCAGATCAGGGCGGGGCATTCGATCCGCTCGGCGATGCCGTCGCGGAGGTGGTAGTCGAGGTAGGCGGCACCGAAGGCGCGGGGGGTGTCGGCTCCCATCACGTACATGCCGTGGTTCAGCGCCCACCGCAGCACCGGGTTGCCGGCGCTCAACTGGTCGAGTCGGGCGTCGAGTTCGGGATCGAAGGCCGCGCGCAGCCGCTCCTCGGCCGGGGCGCCGCCGGCGGGCACGAACGGGGTGACCGCCCGGCCGAGGTCGTAGACGCCGTCGAGGGCGACCACCGCGGCCAGCCGGCGTTCGAACGCGGCCGCCCTGGGGGCGAGCAGGCCGCCCATGCTGTTGCCGAGCAGCGCGACCCGCTCGGCGTCGACCTCCGGCAGGGTCAGCGCGAAGTCGAGCACCGGGCCCACCACGTTCTCCCAGTCGGGGCGGAAGACCAGTCCGTCGCGGTGACGCGGCCCCGGTTGCCCCGGTCCGTCGAAGGCGAGGACGGTGTAGCCGCGCTCCACGCCCGCCATCGCCCCGCCGAAGTGCATCTCCTCCGCCGTGCCGTCGAAGCCGTTGTGCAGGATCAGGGTCGGCCGGGGGGTTCCGGAGGTGTCGACCCGGTAGAGGTAGCCGGGCAGGGTGGTGCCCTCGTAGGGGATGCGGACCGGTTCGATCCGCGGGGTGAACAGGGCCGCCGCGGCCTGGAAGCACTGCACGCTGCGGTCGTAGGCGTGGTCGTGGCGGGGGTCGCAGGGATTGCCGTGCAGGAAGAACTCCGCCGAGCGGTAGTAGTTCGACGCCCGCAGGAATCCGTCCCGGGCGCTCACCAGGTGGCCCGCCTCCAGCGTCTTCCGGGCTTCGCCGGCCACCCGGTCGGCGGTGGCCAGCCACTCGTCGTGCCAACTGTCGTAGTCGCCCTCCACGATGCGTCCGGCCGTCGAGACGACCTCGCCGAAGTCGGCCCCGCCGTAGGCGATGTGGCCGAACGAGCGCAGGGTCTCGTACCAGAACTGCGCGTCGTCGGGGAACAGAAGAGGCTTCATCAGTGCTCCTCGGTGCACGGGATGTTCGATGACGCACACCCTGGTCCGGGGCGGTGTCCACTATCCAGGCCTGGTGGGGGCGGTGGATGTCCACTGCTGTCCACCCGCGTCCGGCGGGGCGGTTCCAACCACCGGCGCCCCGAAGGCGTTGAACTCTTGGGGCTGCTTCGTTCAGTCGTCGAAGGGGCAGCGCACGGGAGTTCCGGACGGCACGGTCCGGTGCCGACATCTGGGGAGAGGAGCCGTCATGGCGTCCGTCAACGATCGACTGAGCAGCGCACGGGTCCAGGCCTTCATCGGCCGGGACGAGGAACTCGCCTGCTTCGCACAGGCGTTGGCCGGCGATCCGCGGGCGCCGTTCGCGTTCTACCTGGTCGGACCGGGCGGCATCGGTAAGTCGACGCTGCTCCGCCGCCTGGCGGACCACGCCCGCGCGGCCGGACGGTCGCTGCTGGAGCTGGACGGCCGGTTCCTGAGCCGGGACCCGGCGGACGTCGAGCGGGTCGCCGCGCCCTTCCTGGACGTCCCCGGGACGGTCCTGTTCGTCGACTCCTTCGAGCACTGCCAGTGGCTGGAGAGCTGGCTGTGGCAGCGTTTCCTGCCCCGCGCCGCCGACGACACCCTGGTGGTCCTGGCCGGCCGGCTCGCACCGCAGCCGCAGTGGACCACCGATCCCGCCTGGGCCGGGCTGCTGTGCGTCCGTGAACTGCAACCGTTCTCCGAGCAGCAGGCCCGGGCCCTGCTGGCCACGGCCCAGGTCCTGCCCCAACTGCGGGAGCGGGTCCTGCGGTTCGCCGGAGGCAACCCGCTGGCCCTGTCGCTCGCGGCCGCCGCCCGGGTGGCGGACTGGAGCCGGGAGGACGTCTGGACGCCCTCGGCCGACGTCCTGCGCACCCTGCTGTCCGGCCTGATCGGCGAGGTGCCGACCGCGGCCCACCGCCGCGCCCTGGAGGTGGCGGCGCAGGCCTACTCGACCTCCGAGGAACTGCTCACCTCGGTGCTGCCCGACGAGGACGCCCACCTGCTGTTCGGCTGGCTCCGGGACCTGCCCTTCATGGAGTCCACCCACCGGGGGCTCCACCCGCACGACGCCGCACGCGAGACGCTGGCCGCCGACCTGCGCTGGCGGGCCCCGAACGCCTTCGTGGCGATGCGCGAACGGCTGGCCGAGGAGTACCTGCGGCTGCTGCGCGAGGCCCCCGAGGAGCGGGTCTGGACCGTCACCGACGAGCTCTTCCACCTCTTCCGGGACGGGGAGATCGTGGCCCGGCTGCGCACCTGGTCCCGTGAGGACGAGGTGCACGACCGGCCGCTGCACCCGGACGACCTCGACGTCGTGCTGCGGATGGCCGCGCAGACCGAGGGCCAGGAGTCCGCCGAGCTGGTCCGCTACTGGGCCGAACGCCAGCCGCAGGCCTTCAGTGTCTACCGACTGGTGAGCACGGGCCGGATCGTGGCGTTCACAGCCCGCCTCGCCCTGCCCGCCCCCGCCGACCCCGAGGACCTGGCCACCGATCCCGTGGTCGCCGCCGCATGGGAGTACACCGACGCCACCGCGCCGGTGCGCCCCGGCGAGCACATCGGCATCAGCCGCTTCACGGTCTACCCCGAGCGGTACCAGGTCCCCTCGCGCGTCATCGACCTGAGCAGTTCCCGCGCCCAGGCGGAGTCCGCCCGCGCCCGCGGTCGCGCCTACGGCTTCGCCGTCTGGCGGGACGCCGAGACCTGGGCCGAGCGGGTCAAGGGCAGCCTCGCCGACACCGGTGCCCGACCGCGGGTCGGCGCGCACACCTACGGCGTGTTCGGCGTCGACTGGCGCCAGGTGCCCGTCGAAACCTGGCTCCGCCACTTCATAGCGGCCACGGCCGTACCCACCCAGGCCGGGCTGCCGGGCGTCTCGCGCACCGCGTTCGACCAGGCCGTCCGCGAGGCCCTGGCGCACTGGCGGGACGCGGGCGCCTTCGCCGCCTGCGCGCTGCTGCGCACCCGGCTGGCGGCCGACCTCGGCGAACCCGTCAGGGAGCTGCGCGCCCTGCTGCGGCAAACCGTGGACGACCTCGCCCGCGACCCGCGCGGTGCCCGCGCCCGCGAGGCCCTGACGGCGGGTTACTTCTCCGGTGCGCCCACCCAGGAGGCCGCCGCCCGCCGGCTGAGCCTGCCCTACGGCACGTACCGGCGGCACCTGCGGCAGGGCCTGGACCTGCTCTGCGAGGCGCTGTGGCAGCAGGAGCTGCACGGGCCTCGCTGAGCGCCGTTCGGAGTCAGCCCCCGGAGCGGGGTGGCCTGCCCGGACAGGTGCGGACAGCGGTGGACAGTCCTCGCCCCGGATCTGGCCTGGCAAGTGGACAGCGCCCGGCCCGAGCCTGTGCGGCATGAACGTTGCACGCACGCAGACAGGGTCGGCGGCGGTCGGACCGGCCGGCCCGCAGATCGGGCCGGCGCCCAGCCGGTCCGGCCGTCCGGGGGCGGCCCTCGCGGCGCTCGCCGCGGCCCAGTTCACCGTCATGCTCGCCACCTCGATCGTGAACGTGGCGCTGCCGCAGGTCCGCGCCGGGGTCGGCCTCTCGGACGGCGCCGTCACCTGGGTGGTCAACGCCTACGGCCTGGCGTTCGGGGCGCTGCTGCTGGCCGGCGGACGGGCGGCCGACCTGCTCGGCCGCCGCCGGGTGCTGACCGGCGGGCTCGCGCTGTTCGCGGCGGCCTCGCTGGCCGCGGGACTGGCCACCGCCTCGGGCGTGCTGATCACCGCCCGGGCCGTCCAGGGCCTCGCCGCGGCGGCGATCGCCCCGGCCGCGCTCGCCCTGGCGATGGAGCAGCTCCCCTCCGGGCCCGGGCGGGGCAGGGTCCTGGCGGTGTGGGGCGCGGTTTCCGGCGCGGGCGGGGCGGGCGGCGTCCTGCTGGGCGGTGTGCTCACCCAGGCCTGGGGCTGGCCGTGGATCTTCCACGCGGTCGCGCTCGGGTCGGCGCTGGTGCTGGCGGCCGTGGCGGCCCTCGTGCCGGCGGCGGCCGGGCGGGCGGCCGGGCGGTTCGACCTGCTGGGCACCGCCACCGTCACCCTCGCCCTGACCTGCCTGGTCTGGGGCCTGACCACCGCACGCGGCGCCGGCTGGGGCGACGACCGGGTCGTCGCTGCCCTGGGCGCCGCCGCCCCCCTGCTCGCTGCCTTCGGCGTGATCGAGCTCCGCCGGCCGAACGCGCTGATCCCACCGCGGCTGCTCGCCACCGGCCGGGTGGCCACCGGCAACCTGCTGATGGCGCTGCTCGGGTCCGGATGGATCGCGCTGTTCTTCTTCCTCCCGCTCTACCAGCAACAGGTCCTCGGATCGGGGCCGCTGGCCACCGGAGCGGGCCAACTCCCGCTCGCCGGCGCCAACATGGTCGGCGCCGCCCTGGCGCCGCGCATCTCCCGGCGCATCGGCGCGACCACGACCGTGATCGCCGCCCTGCTCACCGAGGCCGCCGGCCTGCTCTGGCTGTCACGGATCAGCGCCGACGGCAGCTACCTCGCCGACGTCCTCGGCCCCAGCCTCCTGATCGGTCTGGGGCTCGGCATCGCGTTCGTCCAACTCACCGCGCTCGCCGTGGACGGCGTCCCGCCCCGGGACGCCGGGCTGGCCGGCGGGCTGGTCAACACCACCCGCCAGGTCGGCGGCGCGATCGGCCTCGCCGTCCTGACCACCCTCGCCGGATCCGTCACCACCCGCGCGGCCACCCACCAGCCGCGGCTGGAGGCCCTCACCGCCGGCTACCGCACCGCCTTCGCGGTCTCCGCCGCGGTCCTGGCCGCCACCGCGCTGCTCACCCCGTTCCTCACCCGTGGCACCGGCCGGACGACCGCGACCACGCACGCCGCTCCCCCTCCGGGTTCGCCCGGCCGCCGCAAGGCCCCGGCCAGACAGTCCGCCTGACCATCCACCATCCGACCAACCGTCACACATCCACCGAAGGGTTCCGCCATGACCACCCGCAAGCCGTACCTGACCGGCCACTACACCCCCCTCACCGAGGAGGTCACCGCCACCGACCTCACCGTCGAGGGCACCCTGCCCCCCGAGCTGACCGGCCGACTGCTGCGCAACAGCCACAACCCCAAGCCCGGCGTCACGCCCACCCACTGGTTCAAGGGCAGCGGCATGGTCCACGGCATCCGGCTGCGCGACGGCCGCGCCGAGTGGTACCGCAACCGCTGGGTGCACACCCCCGCCCTGGACGGCGCACCCTACATGACCGAGAACGGACCCGACCTCACCGCCAGCGTGGCCGGCACCCACGTCATCGAGCACGGCGGACGGCTGCTCGCCCTCTGCGAGGCCAACCTGCCCTTCGAGCTCACGCCGGAGCTGGACACCGTCGGCGCCTTCGACTTCAACGGCAGGCTGCGCACCGCGATGACCGCCCACCCCAAGGAGGACCCGGTGACGGGTGAGCTCCACTTCTTCGGGTCCTCGCCCGTCCCGCCGTTCCTGACGTACCACGTCGCCGACGCCAAGGGCGAGATCGTCCACAGCGTCGAGGTGCCGGGGGCGACCGCCTCGCTCAAGCACGACTTCGCGATCACCCGTCACCACGTGGTCTTCATCGAGGGCAACGTGACCTTCGACCCCACCGACCGGTCCGGCATCCCGTACGGCTGGAGCGACCAGCAGCCCGCCCGGATCGGCATCATGCCGCGCGGGAGCGACGGCGCCCGGCAGATCCGCTGGTTCTCCATCGAACCGGGCAACATGCTGCACGTCGCCAACGCCTACGAGGACGGCCGGGGTCGCATCGTCCTGGAGGGCCCCACCGTGGACCGGGAGGGGTTCCGGCTCTCCTGGAACTGGTGGATCGGCGCCCCGGGGCGCAGCAGCGAGCCGAACTCCCGTTCCTACACCCGCCGTTGGGTGATCGACCTGGCGGCCGGCAGCGTCGACGAGCAGATCGTCGACGACCTGCCGGTGGAGTTCCCGACCCTCAACGAGGCCTACCTGGGCACCGAGAACCGGTACCAGTACGCCGTTTCCTTCCCCGACGACCAGGGCTTCGGCGGCTACGGCGTCGTGAAGTACGACCGCATCACCGGCGCCCGCCGGATCCGCCAGATCGGCGACGCCCGGCTGCCCAGTGAGGCCGTCTTCGTCCCCGCCGCCGGCGCGACCGGAGAGGACGAGGGCTACCTGCTCACCGTCGTCTCCGACCTCAAGCAGGACGCCTCGCAGCTGCTGGTCCTCGACGCCGCCGGTCTCGACCGGGTCGCCACCGTCCACCTGCCCCACCGGGTGACCGCCGGCATCCACGGCTCCTGGATCCCCGACGGCGACCCGGACGCCGACCGGGGCTGACGTACGCGCACCCGACGCGCCACCGCCCGAAGCACCCGTTGAAAGGAGCCCACGAATGTCCCGACTGCCCCGAGCCGCGACCACGCTGATCGCCGCCGCAGCCCTGTCCGCCGCGCCCGTCACCTCCGCGTCCGCCGCGACGGACGCGCCGGACGCCGGTCGGCGCCCGCCGAGGATCGTCACCGCCTGGGCCTGCGCCTGGAACGGCACCGACCCCGAGGAGCTCGGCGCCCTGTTCACCGCCGACGGCGTCTACACCGACCTGGGTGTGGGTGTCGCCTTCCACGGCCGCCGGGAGATCTCCGGCTGGAAGGCCCGCGCGGACCGCGTCATCGACGACATCCACGTCACCGTGCGCGCCGCGAACCGCGACGGCGGTCGGATCACCGTCGAGACCGTCTACGCCGGCCACCTCAAGGGCGCGCGCACGGCCTTCGCCGTGCCGATGACCACCCTGCTCGACCTCGACGACCACGGCCTGATCGCCTCCGACCAGGACCACTACAGCCTCGCCGAGATCCTCACCCGGTCCGGCCTGCCCGCCGACTGGACCCCGCCCGCCCACTGACCGGCACCCGGCGACTCGCGCCCGGCGGCAGCAGGTTCTGCCGCCGGGCGCGAGCGTTGCGGGCTCAGCGGGTGGTGACCAGCCCGTCGAGGGCGATCCGCAGCAGGTGCCGGGCGCGCCGGTCCCAGTCCTCGTCCTGGTCGGCGCGCCAGAGGAAGCTCACCAGCAGCAGGACGTCCGCCGCGTCCACGTCGGCGCGCACCTGGCCGGCCTGCCGGCCGGCGTGCAGGAGGCGGTCGATCGCGTCGACCACCGGCTGGTAGTACGTGGCGGACAGGTCCCGTCGGGTGGCCGCGTGCAGGACACCGGCGAGGCCGTGTTTGACCCGCCCGAAGGCCGCCAACCGGTCGAACCAGAGCCGCAGCGCCTCCGCGGGCTCGTGCTCGGCGAGCAGGTCCTTCGCCGCGTCGACCAGTTCGCCCACGTCGTGCCGGTAGACCGCCAGCACGAGGGCTTCGCGGGTCGGGAAATGGCGGTAGAGCGTGCCCTGCCCGACGCCCGCCTGCTGCGCGATCGACTTCATGGTGACCTCGCCGGAGCGCGCGAGCGCGTCACGCGCGACCTCAAGGATGAGCGTGCGGTTCCGTTCGGCGTCGGTTCGCCGTGCCGCGTGGGGCTCCTGGGTCATTCCGGGCCTTCCCGATCGTCGTCCTCGACAGCAAAGCGGACACGTGTCCGGTAGCCTGTCCGGACCAGTACCGGACACGTGTCCGGTTCGAGTGTAGAGGAGGTTCGACGTGTCCGGAGTCGACGGGAAGGTCGTCGCCATCACCGGCGCCAGCAGCGGGATCGGCGAGGCCACCGCCCTGTTGCTCGCCGAGCGCGGAGCCAAGGTCGTCCTCGGCGCCCGGCGCACCGAGCGCCTGCGGGACCTCGCGGACCGCATCACGGCGAACGGCGGTCAGGCCGCCTGGACCGCCGTCGACGTCACCCGCCGCGCCGACCTCGCCACCCTGGTGGCGCTCGCACGCGAGCGGTTCGGCCGCCTGGACGTGCTCGTCGGCAACGCCGGCATCGGGCCGGTGTCCCCGCTCGACGACCTGCGCGTCGAGGACTGGGAGGCGATGGTCGACGTCAACCTCAAGGGTGTGCTGTACGGCATCGCCGCCGCCCTGCCGGTCTTCCGGGCGCAGGGCAGCGGCCACTTCGTCAACGTCGTCTCCACCGCGGGCCTGCGGATCGTGCCCAACCAGGCCGTCTACGCCGCGACCAAGAACGCCGTGCGCACGCTCTCCGAGGGCCTGCGGCAGGAGGCCGGAGCCGGTCTGCGGGTCACCGTCGTATCGCCCGGATTCGTCCGGACCGACTTCGTCGACTCCGTCCCGGACCAGCAGGTGCGCGCGGAACTCACCGCGGCCAAGGAGGAGTTCGCGATCCCGCCGGAGGCGGTGGGCGAGACGATCGCCTTCGCGATCGCCCAGCCGGCCGCGGTCGACGTCAACGACCTCGTCGTCCGGCCGACCGCGCAGGGCTGACGGCCGGCCACCGGGGCGCGCTTCGGCTCCGGCACTCGTGCGTCCCCCTTGACGCGAATTAATTGCCTCAAGGGGGATCAACGGCGGCTCACTGATGAGTGGCCCACCGAACGACGAAGCCGGGGCCGATGCGATCACGCATCGACCCCGGCTTCCGGTAGTAGCGGGGACAGGATTTGAACCTGCGACCTCTGGGTTATGAGCCCAGCGAGCTACCGAGCTGCTCCACCCCGCGTCGGTGAGACCACTCTATGCGACGCACCGGCCAAACACGAAATCGGTTTACCCGGCGGGTGCGGCCGCTCGGTTGGACGATCCACAACGATCTCCGACCAACCGGCCGCCCGGCGCCCAGGCGCCCCGCCGTTCGGCGTCGCGGGGACGGCGGGCGTCGCGCAGGTGGGGGCAGGCGTCGCGGGGCGGTGGGGATCGCGCCGGCGGGGGTCGCGCCGGCGGGGGTCGCGCCGGTGGGGGCGGTGCGCCTAGACTGAAATGACGTCAGAGAACGTGTCCGCCCCCTGTTCGGTTCGCCGAGCAGGGGGCGGCTGCGTTCGGTGCGCAGGCCGGAGAGCGTGGCCGTGCCGCCCCCGATGAACTGAGGAGATCCGAAGTGCCGCTTCGCACGTCCTGTCGTGAAGGGACCCCGAGCCGGGTCGAGCTGTGGACCGCCGACCGGGTGGCCGCCGTGTCCTTCTACGGACGGTTGTTCGGTTGGGAGTTCGAGGACCGGCCCGGCGGGTCGGTGGCGCTGGGGCAGGACGGGGTCGTCGCCGGAATCACGGTGGCGCCGGACGGGGCCTCCGCGTGGCGGACGTACCTCGCCGTCGACGACCTCGACGCCGCGGCCGCCCGGGTGGGGGCGGCGGGTGGCGCGCTGCTCGCACCGCCGCCGGGCGCCGCGAGCACGGTGACCGGGGCGGACGGGGCCGGGCGGGCGGCCCTCGCCACGGATGCCAGCGGCGTGACGGTCGGGCTGTGGCAGGCCGGGCCGGAGGCCGGCGCCACCGTCGTCAACGAGCCGGGCGCGTACACCTGGAGCGAGCTGATGACCGCCGACCGGGACGCCGCCCTGCGGTTCTACCAGGACGTCTTCGGCCTCACCACCAGGACCGTGGACCTGGCCGGCACCCCGTTCACCGGTCTGGTGGCCGGTGACGACATGATCGGCGGGATCATCCCGCCCCCACGCGAGGGGGTGGAGAGCCGCTGGATCGTCTACTTCGCCGTGACGGACGTCGCCGCCGTCACCGCCCGCGCCGCCGAGCTCGGCGCCACCGTCGTACACGGACCGGTCGACACCCCGGTGGGCCCGCTGGCCGCCCTGCGCGACCCGCAGGGCGCGGCGTTCAGCGTCTGGGCGGTCAACGGCGCCACGGGGTGAACGGGCGTCAGGGTGTCGGCCGGCCTCGCGGCCGGTGATCAGCGCCGGCCGGTCGTACGGGTGGGCGGGGTGAGGCGGACCCGGTGGGTCGCCGGGGCGGCTTCGAGGTCATCGAGTTGGGCGAGGACGGTGGCGCGCAGGTCGGCGTAGTCGTCGAAGTCGTGGTCGTGGAAGAGGGTGTGGCCCGTCCACATCAGGTTGGCGCAGACCCGGGCCGGGACGCGGCCGGTCTGGGCGCCCATGCCGACCAGGGCGACCGAGGTGATGCTGCCGGGAGCGCGCCGGTTCTGCTGGTGGACGGCCTGGAACGCGGCGGCGCAGGCGAGGGCGACGTTCAGCGTCTCGCTCACGTTCTGCGCCGAACTCGCCATGGTGGGCGCCGATATCAGGAACCGGGGCGTGCTCGCCCCGGAGGGGACGCAGACGGCCGCGCCCACCGGGAGCACGCCGCCGAACCCGTCGCGGATCGCGCGCTGGACGCGCAGCTGGATGCCGGCACCGAGGTGGCGCTTGATCACCGCGTCGACCCCGCCGTCCATCCGGCCACGGGAGTTGGTGGGGGTGACCCACGCGTCGACGTCCTCGTCGAGGATCGAGCCCTGGCGGATCTCGATGCCGGGGGTGTCGGCGAACGCCGCCCGCCACGCCTCCACCACGGTGGCGTTGAGGTCGGTCAGCACCACCCTGAGCGGCGGCCGCACCTGGTCCATGCTCATGCTTCGCTCCGTTCGAGCCGGGGTCTCTCAACTGGCCACGACGCTAGCGGACACCACTGACAACGCCTGGTCCGGGCGTTGTCGGACCCGGGCGGTAGGACTGTGCTGAACCACCGAGGGCCTGACGGCACCTCACCCGCCTGCGAGCAGTTCGGAGCCCTCCGCCATGACCAGTGCGCACACCCCCGCCCAGCCCGGTCCGAACGACCCGGCCAACCCGGCCAACCCGACCGACCTGAACAACCCGAGCGACCCGAACGACCCGCTGGCCCTCGCGGAGCTGTTCAAGGGCGGCGGCGAGCCGTGGCTCCCGCTGCTGAAGCCGGTCATCGAGGCGCAGCCCGACGCGGCCTCCTTCATCGGCCCGGGCCGGTCCCCGGAGGTCGTCCCGGTCCGGGAGCTGACCTTCCAGGCGCTCAAGCCGCACGCGCCGCACCGGTGGAAGGTGGTCGTCTTCGGCCAGAACCCCTACCCACGGCCGGAGAGCGCCACCGGCATAGCGATGTTCGACAACACCTTCCACGACTGGAAGGACAGCCAGTTCGGCCGGGTGGTCAGCATCCGCTGCATCATCAAGGCCGCGGCGATGTGGAAGTACGGGATCCCCAAGAAGACCCCGATCGCCGACATCCGCGCGCTGCTGCGGGAGAAGGACGCCGTCCAGCCGCCGGAGTGGTTCCAGGCGATGCTGACCCAGGGGGTGCTGCTGCTGAACGCGGCGCTCACCGCGAGCAGCGACGGCGCGCTGGGGCCGGACCGGCACACCGCGTTCTGGCGGCCGGTCGCCGAGCGGATCGTCGAGGAGATCCTGCGGGCCAAGCAGGAGGCGCCCGAGGAGGAGGACCGCGGTGTGGTCTTCGCCTGGTGGGGTGCGCACGCGCGCAGCCTGAAGAGCGTCGTGCTCCGGCTCCAGAAGAAGTACCCCGGGGTCGAGGTCCGGCACATCGACCACCCCAACCCGGCCGCGCAGGGCGACGTCTTCTGCGACGACGACCACTTCGGGACGGTGAACGCGGCGCTCGCCTCGCTGGGCGCCGAGGAGATCGACTGGCTGCCGAGCACGGGGTGGAACACGACGGCGGGGGCCGGCGCGGCGGGCGGGGCGGGCGGCGAGGTCGCCGAGCGGATGGGCGCGTTCATCGCCTCCACCATGGAGCTGCACCAGCTGTACCTGGAGCGGCTCGCCGGCGTGAAGGACGAGGGGCTCGCCCTGCCCGCGATCACCGGGGTGTTCGACACCCCGCTGATGGACTTCCGCACGGCCGTCGGCCCGGTCGCGGAGCTGCTGTCCGGGCTGGACCGGCACGTCGCGCGGTCGTACGAGTTCGGCGGCCGGCGGGCGGAGGCGACCACCGTTCCGGCGGCCGACGGCCGGTCCACCGGGGGACTGTCCACCGACGGCCTGTCGGCCGACGCCATCGCCGCCCTCTACCTCTACACCTGCGAGTCGGCGTTCTACCGGGAGATCAACGCCGTCCTGCGCTCCCCGGACCGCACCCGGCTCGTCCCCTACCTGCCGTACCTGCGGCTGCTGTTCGCGGCCGTCTCCCAGCTCCCCGCCCGCACCGGGCCGCTGTGGCGCGGGGTGCCGCTGGACCTGCGCGGGCAGTACCCACTCGGCAAGACGGTGACCTGGTGGGGCGTGTCCTCCTGCACCTCCGACCCCGGTGTGGCGAGGGCCTTCCTCGGCAGCCGCGGCAAGCGGACGCTCTTCGAGGTGCGCCCGCTCCGCGCCGCCGGCATCCGCCAGTTCTCCGCCTTCACCGGCGAGGAGGAGTTCATCCTCCTCCCCGGCACCCAGCTGGAGGTCACGGACGTCCGCGCCGAGCGCGGCGGCCTCTGCACGGTGACCCTGACCGAGCTGCCGGAGCCGCCCCTGGTCTCCTGACCATCCAGCACCGGCCGCCCGACCGGCCGCCCACCGTAGCCCGGGCCCCGGCCGGGGAGGCGCAGGCCCGGGCCGCCGGCTGAGGACGTGGCCGGGGTCACTCCAGCAGGCTTCCCATGTGGCCGTCCTCGGCCAGCATCGGCCAGAAGTGCTCCTCGGTGGCGAAGGCCTCCGGGTCGACGGCGCGCAGCGCGGATTCGGCTGCGGCGTCGAGGAGTTCGCGCGGGTCGAAGACGGACCAGGCGGCGCGGGCGTCCTCGCTGTGCCAGCGGTGGCGCTCGGCGCGCAGGCGCTCGTGCGTCCAGAGCACGAGGAGGAGGACGGAGACGTCGTGGTGGAGGTAGGCGGCGGGCTCGCCCTCCTCCTGCCAGCCGGGCAGTTCGAGGCGGCCGGTGGTGCCGTCGAGGGCGATGACGAGGTCGTACGTCCAGTCGGCGAGGGCCAGGTACGGGCGGTCTTCGGGCTCGGTGTCGTCCTCGACGTCGGCGTCGTCGTCCTCCGCGTCGTCCTCGGTCAGCGGGGACAGCGGGCTCTCCGGATCCACCTGGAGCATGCCCCGGCCGGACTGCGGCAGGCCGAGCTCGGTCAGCAGGCGGCGGGTCGGGGCATGGGTGAGCTCCGGCGGCAGTTCGGCGTCCGCGAAGCGGCGGACGGTGGCGTCGGTGAGCTCGGCCAGTTCCTCGACCAGGGCCGGCACGAGGGCGTACGTGAGGCCGTCCGGCTCGCCGGGCAGGGCGGCCCAGGCGAGGGAGCGGACCAGCATCGCCGTCTCCCAGTGCGCGGGGTGGTCCGCCGTGCGCTCGAACAGCTCCGGGTCGGCGGCGCGCATCCGCCCGCGGGATATCGCGGCGGCCTCGGCGACCGTCGCCGGTCCGCGCGGTCCGTCCTCCTCGTCGGGTTCCTCCTCATCGAGTTCCTCGTCGGATTCCTCGTCCGGCCCGAAGGCCTCGGCCGCGCCCGCCGTGACGGCCTCGACCTCGATCATCAGGGCCGTCAGGGTGTCCAGGCTGCTGGCGAGCAAGTCCCGCCGGAGGGTGCCGCCGTCGTCCACGAAGGCCAGGTACACCTCGCCGGTCGCGCCGTCGAGCAGCACGGTGGCGGGCTCGTCGGCCAGCTCGGGGTGGTACTGCGCCTCACCGAGCACGATCAGGCCCTCGGCGGCCGCGGCCTCGGCCGCCGACAGGTCGTCGTACCAGGAGGCCGCGGTGTGCAGCGGCTCGTGCGATGCCGTCAAGTCCAGGTAGGCGTAGGACCGGGGCAGCCCGCCGGCGGCGAGCCGCGCCCGGCTCGGGGCGTGGGTGAGCCCGGCCGGCAGTCGCCGGGCCTCCTCGCCGTGCACGCTGGTCTCCATGGCCGTTCGCCTCCTCCCCCGCCTTCCGGCGGACGACCCTCGCGATGATCTCCACATCGCCGCGCCCGAACCCTAGCCGACGCCACCGACACCGCTGACACACCGCTGGCACGCCGCCCGGCCGTCGCCCTCACGGCCCGTCAACTCCGCGGCACCCCAGTGGAAATGACATGCACGCCCCTAGCCAACCGGCCAGTAGCACCCCTACCGTCGACTCCCCGTGGCTTCGACGGAGGAGCTCGTCTTGCCCTCACACCCCCACCCCCACCCCCACCCCCACCCCCACCCCCACCCCCACCGCCTCCGACTCCGACTCCCGGCCGCCGCCGTCGCGTCGGCCCTGCTCGTCACCGCCGCCCTGACCACCACCCCCACCTCGGCCGCCCCCGCCACCCCCACCTCAGCCGCCCCCGCCGCCCCCGCCGTCACCGTGGCCGGCGACTACTGCGGCGGGCACTGCGCGGACATCCTGCCGCCCGGTGAGAACGGCAACGCCACCCTCGCCGAGATCCTGCTCAACCGGATGTTCGGCAGCCGCCCCGCCCACACCGACGACCAGCTCGGCCCCTACGCCGCGCTCGCCTCCGGCTACCCCGGCCTCACCGGGGCAACCCTGCGCAACTTCTTCAACGACGCCTCCTTCGGCGTCCCCGCCGACCAGGTGGCCAGCACCAGCAACCCGCGCAGCGACGTGACCATCGTCCGCGACAAGGCCACCGGCGTCCCGCACATCACCGGCACCACCCGGTACGGCACCGAGTTCGGCGCCGGGTACGCCGCCGCCCAGGACCGGCTCTGGGTGATGGACCTGTTCCGGCACGTCGGCCGCGGCCAGCTGTCCGGCTTCGCCGGCGGGGCCGCCGCCAACCGCCAGCTGGAGCAGTCCTTCTGGCAGGCCGCCCCGTACACCGAGGCGGAGCTCCAGCAGCAGATCGACGCGATCGCCGCCCGTGGCGGCCGGGCCACCCAGGCGCTCGCCGACGCCACCGCCTACCTGGACGGAATCAACCAGTACGTCAAGGAGTCCTACAACGGCCGCTACTTCCCCGGCGAGTACGACCTCACCGGGCACGTCGACCCGATCACCAACGCCGGGTCGATCGAGCCGTTCAAGCTGACCGACCTGGTCGCCCTCGCCTCCGTGGTCGGCGCGCTGTTCGGCTCCGGCGGCGGCGGTGAGCTCAACTCCGCCCAGGTCAGGTCGGCCGCCGAGGCCCGGTACGGCAAGGAGGCGGGCGACGCGGTCTGGAAGTCGCTGCGCGAGGCCGACGACCCCGAGGCCGTCCAGACCCTGCACGACGGGCAGCGCTTCCCGTACGCCCCGGTGCCGGACACCCCGCAGGGCGCGGCCCTGCCCGACCCGGGCTCGGTGGTGCCCGAGCGGATGGTCTACGACGCCACCGGCTCGGCCGGGGTGAAGGCCACGACGGCGGCCACCGCGACGGCCACGGCGCAGGCCGCCCCCGGCGTGCTGCCCGGCAACCTGCTCAGCGCCAAGCACGGCATGTCCAACGCCCTGCTGGTCTCCGGCGCGCACACCGACGACGGCCACCCGGTCGCCGTGTTCGGCCCGCAGACCGGCTACTTCGCCCCGCAGCTGCTGATGCTGGAGGAGATCCAGGGCCCCGGCATCAGCGCGCGCGGCGCGGCCTTCGCCGGCCTGAGCTTCTACGTGCAGCTCGGCCGCGGCCAGGACTACGCCTGGAGCGCCACCTCCGCCGGCCAGGACATCACCGACACCTACGCCGTGCCGCTCTGCACCACCGACGGCTCCCCGGTCACCACCGCCGCCGACTCCTACCTCTGGCACGGCCAGTGCCTGCCCTTCGACCGGCTGGAACGCAGGAACGCCTGGAGCCCGACCACCGCCGACTCCACCCCGGCCGGCTCCTACACGCTGGTGATGTACCGCTCCCGGTACGGCCTGGTCACCGCCCGCGGCACGGTCGGCGGCGCGCCGGTCGCGTTCACCTCGCTGCGCTCCACCTACCGGCACGAGGCCGACTCGATCATCGGCTTCCAGGAGCTCAACGACCCCGGCGCGGTGCACGACGCGGCGAGCTTCCAGCGGGCCGCGCAGGACATCAACTACACCTTCAACTGGTTCTACGCGGACTCCCGCGATATCGCCTACTACAACTCCGGCAGCAACCCGGTACGCGCCCCCGGCGTCGACGCCGGACTCCCGCTGAAGGCCGAACCCGCGTACGAGTGGGCCGACTTCGACCCGGCCAGCAACACCGCCCGGTACACCCCGCCGGCCGAGCACCCGCAGTCCGTCAACCAGGACTACTACGTCTCCTGGAACAACAAGCAGGCCGACGCCTACACCGCCGCCGGGTTCGGCAACGGCTCGGTGCACCGCGGCAACCTGCTGGACGACCGGGTCAAGGCGCTGCTGGCCAACGGCGGGCGGGCAAGCCGGGTATCGCTCACCCAGGCCATGGAGGGCGCCGCCCTGGCCGACCTGCGGGCCGAGGACGTGCTGCCGGACCTGATCCGGGTGCTGCGCGGCGGGCCCGTCACCGACCCGGCCACCGCCACCGCCCTGCAACAGCTGGAGGCCTGGCTGGCCGACGGCGGCCTGCGGAAGGAGACCTCGGCGGGCAGCCACACGTACGCGGACGCCGCCGCCATCCGGGTGATGGACGCCTGGTGGCCGCTGCTGGCCGAGGGCGTGATGCGGCCCGGGCTGGGCGACCAGCTGTTCACCGCGCTGGCCGGCGCACTGCAGGTCAACGAGTCCCCCTCCGGCGGGCAGAGCGGCCCCGGCGGCGGGCCGGTGAGCGCCAACGAGGCCATCCCGCACAAGGGTTCGGCCTTCCAGTACGGCTGGTGGAGCTACCTGGACAAGGACCTGCGAGCCGTCCTCGGCGACCAGGTGGCCGGGCCACTGGCCCGCCCGTACTGCGGCGGCGGGGACCTCGCGGCCTGCCGGGCCGTCCTGCTCGACACCCTGAAGCGGGCGGCCGCCCAGACCGCCGCCCAGGTCTACCCCGGCGACGCGGACTGCGCGGCGGGCGACCAGTGGTGCGCCGACACGATCATCCAGCGCCCGCTGGGCGGGGTGACGGACGCCAAGACCACCTGGCAGAACCGGCCGACCTACCAGCAGGTGGTGCAGTTCCCGGCCCACCGCTGACCGATCCACCGCTGACGGGCCCACAACGACCGGCCCACCGCTGACCGACCCACCACGACCGAAACGGCCGCCGGCACCCGCCCCGGGTGCCGGCGGCCGTCGGCGGTCCCGCTACGCGGACGGTCCCGTGTGTGCCGTCACCTTGAGCTGGTCGGCCCGCAGGTACGTGGCCTGTTCGCGCAGCCGCTTGCCCGCCTTGTGGTAGACCGTGCGGGAGTCCAGCGTGGTCACTCGGTCGACCAGGCCGTCGGCGAGCTCCCCCGCCGCCTCGACCAGTGCCGCGAGGGCGCCCAGCAGCGCGGCCTCCTCGGCCTGCGGCACCTTGTCCCGGCCGCCGTCCCGGGTCTTCGGCAGAGCGTTCTCCCGCAATTGCCGCCGAGCCTCGCCGACCGCCTCGACCATCGCCCGCACGCCGCTGTCCATCCCGACCTCCCGGTACTGCACCGTTCGCCGACCGGGTGAGTGTGCCCGACCGAACCGGATTCACACACTCCGTACCGCACGACCGAAACGCGGTTAGGCTCCTGACATGGCGACAGACACGGCAACGAACACCGCGACAGACACCTCCCTCGCGACCGGCCAGCGTTCCCTCGGTGACCCCGGCCTCGACTACCCGCTCCAGCCGCCGCTGACGGCCGGCTGCCCACGCACCGGCACGGCGGACGTCGCCTACCCCGTCGAGGTCGACTACGCCTACGAGAAGCTGGACGCGGCCGCCCTGTTCGCCCCGTCCGCCGGGCGCGCGGGCCTGGACCGCTGGGCCCCGCTGCTGCCGCCGCTGCTCGCGCCGGGGCTGGGCGAGGGCGGCACCCCGTTGATCGAGCTCGAACCCGGGGTGTACGTCAAGGACGAGTCCCGCAACCCCACCTGGAGCCACAAGGACCGGCTGAACCGCTGCACCACCTCCGCCGCCGTGGCCGCCGGTGCGCCCGGGATCGCGGTGGCCTCCTCCGGCAACCACGGGGCCTCGGCCGCCGCCTACGCCGCCCGCGCCGGGCTGCGCTGCGTCGTGTTCGCCGGCCCGGACCTGCCGCCCGCCGTCGACGCGTTCCTCAACGCCTACGGCGCGGTGGTGCTGCCGGTGCCCTGGGAGGCGCGCTGGCCGCTGCTGCGTCAGGTCGTCGACCGGCTCGGCCTGCACCCGGTCAGCAACCTGACCAACACGCACACCGGCCACGCGTACGGCCCCGAGGGGTACAAGACCGTGGCGTACGAGATCTTCCAGGAGATCGGTGTGCCGGGCGCGGTGTTCCTGCCGGTCGGCTACGGCGAGCTGCTCTTCGGCGTCTGGAAGGGCTTCGCCGAGCTGCGCCGCCTCGGGCTGACCGACCGGATGCCGCGCCTCTACTCCTGCGAGACCGCCGCGGCCGCCCCGCTCGCCCGGGCCGTCCGGGAGGGGCTGCCGGCCGCGCACGTCACGCCGGGGCCGACCGGGGCGTACGCGATCGTCGCGCCGGTGAGCGGCTACCGGGGCGTGGTCGCGCTGCGCGACGGCGGGCGGGCGCTGACCCTGGACGACGGCCAACTGGCGGATGCCCAGGCCGAACTGGCCCGGGCCGGGCTCTGGACGGAGCTGTCCGCCGCGGCCGGGCTGGCGGGGCTGCGCAGCCTCGGCGGGGCGGCGGAGGCGGAGGGGATCGACGGGCCGGTGGTCTGCATCTCGACGTCCAGCGGGTTCAAGGACCGGGGCGTCGGCGCGCACCCCACCGCGCCGGTCGCCCCGGAGTGGGAGGAGGTCCGGCGCCGGCTGCACGCCGCCGGGATCCGCGGCTGACGCCATGCCGGACGAGCCCTGAGCGCGCTCACCTGGGCGCGCTCAATCACTCGCTGCTGTTCGCCGCCCGGCCCGCTGTCGTAGGCGCGGCGTTCGCCGGGCGGCGCCAGGCTGGTCGCGACCTGTACCGCCCCCGTGTCGAAGGGCTGCCCCGTGTCCCGTTCCCCCCGCCGTCTGCTGCCGCTGGCCGTCGCCGTCGCGGCGCTGCCCGTGCTCGCCCTGCCGGCCGGCCAGGCCGCCGCGGTGACGTACGGCACCCCGACGATCACCCTGTCGGCCGGCTACCTGTCCGGCGCGGTCGGCGCCACCGGCGACCCGACGGTGACCGTCACGGTGGCGCAGAGCGGCGCCTCGGCCTCGGCGCTGACCGTCGCCGCCTCGGCCACCACCCGCAGCAGCGTCGCCCGCACCGGCGACGTGACCGTGACCGGCACCGGCGGCACCCGGACCCTGGCCGTCGCCGCGCAGGGCGTCGGCTACACCGACCTCACCGTCAAGGTCACCGGCCTCGGCGGCAAGACCGCCACCCGAACCCTGCACTACGCCGCCTCCCCCGCCGTCCAGTTCGCCGCCACCAGCCGCTACCTGACCGGCTCCAGCGACGCCTCGGCCGCGGTGGACGTGGGCGGCGGCTTCATCGTGGTCGGCGACGACGAGTCCAACACGCTGCGCCTGTACGACCGCAACACCTCCGGCGCGCCCGTCCGCACCTGGGACTTCAGCGCCGCGCTCGGCGTCTCCAAGGAGATCGACATCGAGGCCGCCGCCCGGGTCGGCAACACGATCTACTGGACCGGCTCGCTCGGCAACAACAAGGACGGCGTGGTCAAGCCGGACCGGCACACCCTGTTCACCACCACCGTCACCGGCTCCGGCGCCACCACCCAGCTGACGCTGGCCGGTTCGTACACCGGGCTGCGCGACGACCTGATCGCCTGGGACGTCGCCAACGGCGACCGCTACGGCTTCGCGGCGGGCGCGGCGGACGGTCAGGCGCCCAAGCAGATCGACGGGTTCAACGTCGAGGGCCTGGAGTTCGCCCCCGGCAGCACCACCACCGCCTACGTGGGCTTCCGCGCGCCGCTCACCCCGGCCGTCACCGGCGGCCGCGCGCTGCTCGTGCCGGTGACCAACTTCCCGTCGCTGTTCGACGGTTCGGCCACCAGTGCGACCTTCGGCGACCCGATCGAGCTGGACCTCGGCGGGCTCTCCGTCCGCGACCTTCGCCGCAACGACCTCGGCCAGTACCTGATCGTGGCCGGCTCCTGGGCGGCCGACGACAACTCCGACCCGTACGCGCTGTACCGCTGGGACGGCCGGCCGACCTCGCGGCCGGTCAAGCTGCTCGACCTGCCGACCAGCGACGCCGGCGCCTGGGAGGCCGTCCCGGACGTGCCGAACCTGGACGCCCCCGGCGCCCGCACGCAGCTGATCACCGACGACGGCTCCGCCGACCTCTACGGCGACGGCACCGCGGCCAAGGACCTCACCCACCCGGAGTGGAAGAAGTCCCGGACCACCTGGTTCACCATCAGCTGAGGCTCCGCCATCGGGAAAGGCCCGTGCCCCGGCACGGGCCTTTCCCGATCGCCCCCGCAACCACCGCCCGCGGCGCTACCGTCCTTACCGACCGGGGGAACGGACCGGCGGACGGCGAGGGTTGGGGGCGCGGATGGCGCGGCTGAGGCATCTGGTCGTGGTGGTTCCGGGCATCGGCGGGAGCGTGCTGCACACGCCGCGGGGCGCGGCCCGGTGGAGCGAGCGCAAGCGCGCGCTGGTGGCCGCCGGCACCCGCCCGCACCGGCTCGGCCTGGACGAGACCCCGGAGCTCGTCCCGGTCGACCTGCTGCCCGACGTCACCGTGCTCGGCGCGACCGTGCTGCCCGGCTACCAGCGCCTCGTCCAGCGGATCACCGCCCGCTTCGACGACGTCCGGGTCGACGTCGCACGCCCGGGCCGCACGCCCGACCTCAGGGCGGACCTGCTGCTGTTCCCGTACGACTTCCGGCAGAGCGTCCAGCACGCCGCCGGGCGGCTGGGCGCCGAGATCGCCGCCCGGCTCGGCGGCGAGCTCCCCGGCACGCGCCGACGGCGGGTCATCGTGGTGGCGCACTCGATGGGCGGGCTGGTCGCCCGGTACTGGCTCGGCCCCGGCGGCGGCGCGCCCGACTGCGCGGCCCTGATCACCCTCGGCACCCCGCACCGCGGCGCGCCGAAGGCCCTGGACGTCCTGGTCAACGGCGTGCGGGTGGGGCCGAAGCGGCTCACCGGCCTCACCGGGGTACTGCGCGGCTGGCCCTCGGTGTACGAGCTGCTGCCCCGCTACCCGGCCATCGGCCCGGGCGACGGCCAATCCCCCCTGTACCCCCACCAGTTGGCGCACGACCCCGGCCTCGCGGACCCCGGCCTCGCGGACCCCGGCTTCGTGCCACCCGGCTTCGCGGCCCGCGCCAGGGCCGCGTACGACCTGCACCGGGACATCGAGACCGCCTGGGACGAGCTCGCCGGATCGCCGCAACGCCCGCTGCTGACCGCCGTGTTCAGCCGCGGCCACGCCACCCCGCAGCAGGCCCTGCGCACCGCCGCCGGGATCGAGGTCGGCAAGACCCCGGCGCCCTGGCTGCCCAACCCCGACTGGCACGGCGACGGCACCGTCCCGGCCGTCTCGGCGATCCCGATCGAGCTCGACGCCGACCTCAACGCCCGCCGCCCGACCGTCGAACGGCACGTCCCGCTGGCCGCCACCCCGCTCGTCCTCGACCTGCTCGCCGAACACGCCGGCGAGCCCCTGCACGCGGTGCGCGGCGACGCCCCCGACCGCCCGTGGCTCGGGCTCGACCTGGACGACACCGCCCCCGCCGGGCGGCCCGTCCCGCTCGGCGTCACCCTGCACGGCGCCGACGCCGACGAGCGGACCCGGGTCAGCGTCCGGCTCCGCCCGGCCGGCGGGTCCGTCACCCCGTGGCGGGAGGCCGCCAGGTCGACCGGCGGGGCGTCCTGGCACACCGAGCTGGGGCCCCTGCCCGCCGGGACGTACCGGGTGGAGGTCGCCGCCACCGAGGTGCCGGTGACCGGCCGGCTCACGACCGGGGACGTCCTCGGCATCCTCGACACCGACGCACTGGAGGCCGACGCACTGGAGGACGAGACCCTGGCGCCCGGCACCCTGGAGGTCGAGGCGTGAGCACCGCCTGGCCCCGCTGGGCCACCGACGAACCCGCCCAGCTGCTGGCCTACGTCCAGCGCCGCCGCCCCGACGAACCGGTCCGCGGCGCGCCCGCCGACCTGCTCGGCCGCGCCCTGCCCGCCCCGGGCGACGGACCCGCCGCGGGCCGCGCCCGGGCGCTGTACGAGGCCTTCGCCGCCCGCGGCATCAGCTACGCCGACGAGGCGCCGAGCAGCGACCCCGGACAGCAGACCGTCCGCCCGCCGTACGAGGTGCTGGAGACGCCTCGACACGCCACCTGCCTCGACCTCGCCCTCGCCTACGCCGGCGCCTGCCTGGACGCCGGCCTGCACCCGCTGCTCGCCGTCCTCGCGGGCCGACCGGGCGAGCCCGCGCACGCCCTGGTCGCGGTCCGGCTGGACGGCACCTGGGCCAACCGCGCCGACCGCGACCACCGCGCCGAGGAGGACGCGCCCGACTGGCGCACCCTGCCCGCGGACCTGCTGGACCAGCTCGCCGACACCGCCGACGCCCCCGGCGCCTACCTGGCCGTCGACATCACCGGCACCGCCGCCCGCGCCGACGCCGCCGACCCCAGGCGGCGTACCGTCCAGCCCTGGGAGGACTCGGTCGCCCACGGCGCCCGGCTGCTGCGCGCGGCCGCTGCCGAGGGCCGACTCGCCGTCACGCTCGACATCGGCCTCGGCTACCCGGAACGGGCACCCCACCCGCTGCCCGACCAGCCCGCCGGCGCCGTCCTCGCCCCGCCCTACCAGCCGCTGCCCGCCCACCCGGACGAGGTCGGCCCGCTGCGCCTGCTCTGGGCCCGCCACGAGACCGTGCGCTTCCACCCGCGCGACGAACTCGACTACCTGCGCGACTGGTTCCGCTCCCCCGACCGCGACCGCGACCCCGGCCCCGACCGCAACGCCACCCCCGCCACCCGGATCGCCCTGCTGCACGGCACCGGCGGCGCCGGAAAGACCCGGCTGGCCGCCGAACTCGCCACCCGGCTGGCCGCCGAGGGCTGGTACACCGGTTTCCTGGCCCGCGCCCCGCACCCGCAGGACTGCGCCTGGCTGGCCCGGGTCGCCTCCCCGCTGCTGGTGGTCGTCGACTACGCGGAGGACCGTAGGACCGACGACCTCCTCCTGCTGCTGCGCGTGCTGCGCGGCCGCGAGCAGCCGACCTGTCTGTTGCTCACCGCCCGCTCGATCGGCGACTGGTGGGAGCACGACGTCGCCACCGAACTGCGCCGCGAGGGCCACCCGTTCCACGAGCGCAAGGTCGCCCTCGCCGCCCGCCACCCGCGCCAGACCGGCGTCTACCGGGCGGCCCTGCGCTCCTTCGGCGTCCCCGACGCCACCGTCCTGGGCGCCGCGCCGCCCGAGGACCCCGGCAGCGACCCCTGGACCACTCTCGACCTGGTCATGCTCGCCTGGCTCGCCGCCCGCCACACCGGCGCCCGGCCCGTCGGCGCGCGCCCCACCGCCGAGGCCGACCTGCACGAGGAGATCCTCGCCCACGAACTGCGCTACTGGGAGCGCGCGTACACCGCCCAGATCGGCCCGCCGTCCAGGCGCACCAAGCAGGTGCTGCGCGAGGCCGGGGCCTGCATCAGCCTGCTCGCCCCGCGCGCCGACCGCCTCGACCACGTGCTCACCGCCGTCCCCGAGCTGGCCCGCGACGGCGTCCGACGGGACCAGTTCACCGCCCTGTTCGAGGACCTGCTGCCGGCCGCCCCCGAGGACGGCACGGTCGCCGTCCGTCCCGACCCGCTGGGGACGCACCTGACGGCCACCGTGCTCCGGGACGCCCCCGAGCTGCTCGGGGCCTCCCTCGGCGTGGCGAGCGAGCTGGAACGGCTCAGCGCCTGCGTGGGCATCACCCGGGTGGCCGGGTCGCAGCACCACGAGGCCGGGCCCGGTCTGGCGGCGGCGGCGATGACGGCGGAGCCCGAACTGTGGCCGCAGGCGCTGCTGGTCGCCTCCGCCCAGGGCGGACCGTTCGTCCCGGTCCTGGAGGACCTGGCCCGCGCCGAACCCACGCCGCTCCCGCTCCATCGGATCGCCGTCTCCGTCCCCGCCGACCACACCACGCTCAGCCGCTTGGCGTCGATCGCCGTCGAGCGCCTCCGCCCGACGGAGTCCCCGGAGGCCTCCGAGTCCGCCCGGGCCGACTGGGCCACCTGGCTCCACAACTCGGCCCCCCGGCAGGCCCGGGCCGGGCAGCACCGGGCCGCGCTGGACAGCAGCACCGAGGCGGTGGCTCACTACCGGATCCTGGCCCGCGACGACGCCGCCCGGTTCTCGCCCCTCCTCGCCATGGCCCTCAGCAACCTCGCCGTCTACCAAGCGGAGGCGGGCGACGGCCGGGCAGCGCTGGCCAGCGCGACCGAGGCGGTCGGGATCCAGGACAGCCTCGCCCAGGAGGATCCGGCTACCCACCTCCGACTGCTCGCCATCGCGCTCAGCAACCTCGCCGTCCAGCAGGCGATGGTCGGCGACGCCCGCACGGCCGTGACCACCGCCACCAGGGCCGTGGAGATCCACCGGACGATCGCCCGGAGTGACCGGACCGCCGACCTGCCCGAATTCGCGAAGGCCCTCGGGGCACTCGCCAGCGCCCAGGGCGACGCGGGCCGCCCACAGGAGGCGCTGCGCGCCATCCTCCAGGCCGTCGCGTACTACCGCGACCTCGCCGCATCCAACCCCGCCGCGCACCTGCCCGGCCTCGCCAATGCGCTCGGCCACCTCGCCGCCCGGCAGTCGAACTGTGGGCAGATCCGGGCGGCGGTGGACACCGCCACAGAGGGCGTGGGGATCGACCGCCGCCTCGCACATTCCGAGCCCGCCCACCGGCCCCACCTCGCCAGGTCCCTCACCAACCTGGCCAAGCTTCAGGCGGCCGTGGGCCGTCGGCAGGATGCCCTGGCCAGCAGCTCCGAAGCGGTCGACCTCCAACGCGCACTCGTGCGTTCCGAGCCCGCCGCTAACCGGCCCGACCTCGCCCTGTCCCTCGTCATCCTGGCCAGGCAGCAGGCAACCGACGGCCGGTACGGCGAGGCGCTGGAAACCGCCCTCGAAGGCGTGGAGCTCTACCGGGATCTCGTGCGGGAGGACTGGGCCGCCTTCCTCCCCGGGCTGGCCAGCTCGCTCAACGACCTCGCCCAACACCTGGCGCACGGCGGCCATCGCCGGAGGTCTCTGGACACCATCGCCGAAGCCGTCACCCACTACCGCGCCCTGGCGCGCGACAACCCGGACGCCTTCCTGCCCATCCTCGCCGGTTCCCTCACCAACCTCTCCCGGCAGCAGGCGGAAGCGGGCCAACGGCGGGAGGCCTTGGACAACGCCACCGAGGCCGTCGACCACTACCGCGACCTCCTCCGGGACGACCCCACCGCCCGCGTTCCTTCATTCGCCGCCGCGCTGGACAACCTCGCCACCCGGTACGCGGACTCCGGCCGTCACCAGGCCGCACTGGACACCGTCACCGAGGCCATCAACCGTTTCCGCGACCTCGTCCGGGACGACGACGCCCACCTGCCCGGCCTCGCCAACGTCCTGAGCAACGCGGTCCGCTTTCAGGCCCAACTCGGCCAGTCGGCCGCGGCTACGGAGCACGCGGTCGAGGCCGTCGCCGTCTACCGTCTGCTGACGCGGGACGACCCGACCGCCTTCCGCTCGGAGCTTGCCATCGCCCTGCACAACCTCGCCATTCGGCAGTTCGCGGGCGGCCGGGTCGAGGAGGCGCTGGCCACCGTCGCCGAGGCCGTCGAGATCCGTCGCGCCCAGATGGACGATCATCCTGAGGCCTTCCGCCCCGAACTGGCTGCGGCTCTCACCAACCTCGCCAACCTGCGGGCGGCCGCAGGCGATCCGGACACCGCCCTGGAGACCTACGCCGAGGCGGTCGGGATCCAGCGCCGCCTCGTCGACGACGACCCCGACGCCTTCCTTCCCTACCTCGCCGAAACCCTTCACAACCAGGCCTACTGGCTGGCCGAGACCGGGCAACGCGAGAAGGCCCGGGAGACCGCCACCGAGGCCGTCGCCCACTGCCGGCTCCTCGCCCGGGACCACCCCGAAGCCTTCCGCCCCCAACTCGCTCTCGGCCTGGTCAGTCTCGGCACCCAGCAGAAGGTCGCGGGCGAGCACCGGGCGGCGCTGGCCACGCTCACCGAAGCCGTGGACCTCTTCCGCGCTCTGGTGCGGAAGGAACCCACCGGCCACCGTCAATCGCTCGCCCTGGCCCTCACCCTTCGCTCCGAGGTGGAGGGTGAGACCGGCCGAACCGAAGACGCGCTGGCCACCGCCGCCGAGGCGTTCGAGCTCTACCTGGCCCCGCCTGCCGCCCTCCCCGACCTCCTCTCATGTCTTCGTCTGCTCTCGGCCCACCAGACGGCAGCCGGCCGGCCCGCATCGGCGCTACCGGCCTGGGAGCGCGCGATCGCGACCGTCGATCCGGCGCCCGCCGCCGAATTGCTGGCGGCCCGCGCGCGCTGGCACCACGAGCGCGGCGACCTCACTGGCTGCATCGCGGACCTCCGGGAGGCGGCGCGGCTGGCCGACGCGTCCGGCGACCCCGCGGCCGTCGGGCCGGCCCGACGCCAGGTGCAGTTCCAGGTCGCGTCCCTCCGCCGTGACCCCGCCGCGGCGCCGGCGCTCGACGGCATCCTCCCGGACCTCCCGGCCTGGACCACCGCCGACATCCCCGACGCGTACTCCGTCCCGCTCAGCGCCTGGGTGGAAGCCCGGGACTGGTCCGGCCGCGCGGCCGTCCTCCAGCAGTGGCACTCCCTCCTGGCGCGGGACGAGGGCGGCGCCGCACTGGCCGCAGCCCTCGTCCTCTTCCCGGAGCACCCGGAACTCGCCCTGCTGGAAGCGGTGCTGGCCGAGGCCGCCAAGCTCGGGCTCGACCAGGTCCTCGCCCGGCTGAACGCCACCCAGGCCGCCATCACCCTGGTCACCTCCTGGCTGACCACCCTCACCTGGGCGGAATCCCTCGACCACCTCCAGGCCCACCCGGAGCTGACCACGGACCCGCTCGTCCGCCAGTACCTGTTCGACCACGTGACGGACGACCACGCCCGCCAGCACCTGGGGATCCTCAACCTCCTCCCCCATCTCCCGGCCGCCGAGGTGTACGAGGCGATCACCGACCCCGCGACCGCCGTCGAGACCGCCGCCGACCTGCTCGACCAGGGGCACACCGACGCGGTCCTCCCGCTGGTCATGGCGGTGCCCGAGCTCCTCGACACGCCGTTCTGGGGGCCGTACCTGGGCGGGATCTACACCCTCCACACCGCCGACGGACCCGAGCACCTGGCCGAGGCCGAGCGGTTGTTCACCGCGGCCGCTGAGCAGGGCACCGAGGTCCAACGCGCCGCCGGGGCCGCCCGGCTGCGGGCGCTGGCCCGGCACCGGCCGCAGGACGCGCCGCAGCTCGAACGCTTCGCGGAGCTGCTGACAACCGACTGATCAGAGCGCGACGAGCACCTTCCCCCGGCTGGCGGCCCGGTCGACGTACAGGCTGCGGTAGGCGGCCGGGATGGCGTCGAAGCCGTGGTGCACCGTCTGCTCGTAGCTCAGCTCGCCGGCGCGCGCCAGGGGGCCCAACTCCTCGCGCAGCGCCGTCCAGTTGTCCTCGGTGAACCACTCCGGGGCGAAGATGCCGCGGATCGTGGTGCGCGGGAACATGATCATCGGCAGCAGCCGGGGCCCCACCCAGTCGCCACCGACCTGGCTGGCCCACTGCCAGCAGACCGCGACCTTGCTGTCCACGTTCAGCATGGTGAACACGACGTCCGTGAGGGTGCCGCCGAGGTTGTCGAAGTACCGGTCGACGCCGTCCGGCGCGGCCTCGCGCAGGGCCTCGCCCAGCCGTTCGGGTTCGTCGCCGTCGCGGTACGGCACGACGGCGTCGAAGCCCAGCTCGCGCAGCCGGGCCGCTTTCCCGGGTGAGGCGGTGGTGCCGATCACCCGGGCGCCGCGCCGCTTGGCCAGCTGGCCGACCAGCGAGCCGACCGATCCGGAGGCGCCCGCGACCACCAGGGTGTGGCCGGGCCGGATGTCCAGGAACTTGGTGACCGTCCCCCAGGCCGTCATGCCCGAGCCGCCCATGATCCCGAGCACGGTCGAGAGCGGCAGCGCGTCGTCGTAGTCCCGGGGGTCGAGCCGACGGTAGGCGGGGAAGACCATCGGGAACGTCCCGGTCTGCCACGGCGACGGCGCGCCGTTGCTGACGACGTGGCTGCGCCAGCCGCCGAAGCCGTGCACCACGTCGCCCACCGCGAACGGCGCCTCGGAGCCTGCCTCCAGGACCTCCATGACGGAGTCCCCGCCCATGTGGTCGCCGATCGGCGTGTCCAGCGCGATGCCCTGGAGGTACGGGTCGAGCGAGAGGTACTTCGTCCGCAGCAGCATCTCGTCCGGCGCGAGGCGGACGTCCACGTCCTCGACCACCTTCTGGTACATCCGGTCGACGTCCGGGACGCCCTCGACGTGCTCGCGGACGACCCACTTCTCGATCTTCACGGACTGGCTCCTCATCGGACGAACTGACCGAACTGACCGAACTGGCCGACGGGGTCGACCACATGGGTGGGCAGGGGGGCGGTGTCGTCCACGGTGGCCGTGAAAGGCCGGCCCTCGTCGTGACAGATGAACTGCATGACGTGCCGGCCGGAGGCGGCGGCCCGGATCAGCCCGCCGGTGGTGGCCCAGACCCCGGAGAGGTAGAAGTTGCGCAGGCCCGGCAGCACCGGGCCGTTCCGCTTGATCTCCTCCTCCATGGTCTCGCCGCTCTCCACGAAGGGCTGCCAGCCGAGCACCGAGCCGTCGTAGTTGCCGGTGTAGCGCAGCTGGGTGAGCGGGGTGGAGACGTCCTTCACCGTGATGGCGTCCCGGATTCCCGGGTGGTGCCGTTCGAGGAGTTCGACGACCGCGTCCCGCACCCGGCGCTTCTCCCGCTGGTACTCGCGGCCGCGGCCGACCGGCAGGGTGTGCAGTTCCTCACCCCGGCGGATCCGGGCGGCCTGTTCGGGGCCGGTGCTCAGGGCGCGCCAGGGGGCGATGTCGCTGAAGTAGCTGGCGAACACGACGCCGGTCCCCCGCGGCGACAGTTCGGGGTAGTGCCGGCTGCGGAACTGGATGTTGATGCTGGGGTGCCGGATGCCGGTGAGGCGCGCGGCCAGTTCGTCGTCGAGCAGGTGGGTGGTGCAGGGGTCGCCGGTCGGGAACGGCTCGCGCAGGCCGAGGAAGACGGCGACGTACCCGGGGAAAACCTGGTCGCGCTGGTCGATGCACTGGGTGTAGAGGCGGCGGTAGGTGTCGTTCAGGTAGCGCCCCTTGAGCAGGTCCATCACCGTGCTCCGGCCGTCGCAGGCGGACACCACGACGTCCGCCGCGATCTCCGTCCCGTCGCTGAGCCGCACGCCGCGGGCCCGGTCGTCCTCCACCAGGATCTCCACCACCTTGGCGTTGCAGGTGAGTTCGCCGCCCAGCCGCTTGTACCGGTGCTCGATCGAGCGGGCCAGGCCCAGCGAGCCGCCCTCGGGCACCCCGGCCGACAGGCCCTCGTGCGCGGCGAGTTGGAAGTAGAACGGCAGCACCGGGAAGTTCGGGTGCTTCTCGTAGAGGATGAAGTTGAACGCCTCGCGCAGCAGGGGGTCCTGGAACCGGGTGGAGTAGTCGGTCATCAGTTCGCCCAGCGAGCGCCGGATCAGGTTGAAGTACGGCACGAAGGAGGCCAGCATCCGCCAGCGCTCCCAGCGGCCCATCAGCCCGACCGGGGTGAGGAAGGGGTAGAGCGTCAGGCAGCGGCGGAACCTGCGCAGGTCGGCGCAGAACCGCCGAATCTGCCGGGTGTCCTGCGGCGAGAGGCCGATCAGGTGCGCCTCCAGCCGGTCCGGGTCGGAGTAGAAGTAGACGGCCCGGCCGTCCCGCCCGCGCACCACGTTGAAGGCGTCGAAGTTGCGCATCCGCTTGCCCTGGAGGGCGCCGAGTTCCAGCCAGATCTGGTGCATCTCGTTGCCGGGGCCGCTGCCGAGCAGCCAGCTCACGGTGGGGTCGAAGGTGAACCGGCCCCGCTCCCAGCCGGTGCAGCACCCGCCGGGGATCTCGTGCATCTCCAACACCCTGGTGCGGTACCCGTTCATCTGCGCGTAGCAGCCGGTGGACAGGCCGCTCAGCCCGCCGCCGACGATCACCATGCTGCGCTCGTTCACTCCATCGCTCCCACGCCGTGCCGGTCGAGCCTCGGTACCCGGCCCCACTTGCCGGTGTGCCAGGGCTCCTGGTTGTCGCTGGGCCAGGCCCGGAACTCCAGGCCGAGTTCCCGGCAGAGGTACTGCACGGCGAACCTGCCGCTGGTCGCCGCCCGGATCAGCCCGCCCATGCCGACCCACTGGCCCGCCATCGAGAAGCCGCGCAGGCCGGGCAGCCGCATCCGGTCCCGGCCCACCAGCCGGTTGGCGGCGTCCTCGGCCTCGGAGAAGGCCTGCCAGGCGAGGATGCTGCCGTAGGTGTTGCCGGTGAACCGCTCGGTGGTGACGGGTGAGGCCACCGAGACCAGCTCGATCCGGCCGGCGAGCCCCGGGTGGGTCCGCTCCAGGAAGCCGCGGACGAAGGCGGCCGCCTCCTGCTTGCGGGCCCGGTAGGCGCGGCGGTCGGCGGCGCGCAGGGCCTTCCAGGAGGCGTGGTCGCTGAAGTACATGCAGTGCACCACCGACTTGCCCGGGGGCGCGAAGCCGTCCGCGTACTGCGAACGCAGTTGCACCACCAGGCTGTTCTGCAGCGCACCGGGCAGCCGGGCGCCCTGCTCGGGGGTGAGCAGGTAGGTGGTGCTGTGCGGCTCGCCGGGCGGGAGCGGACCGTCGACGCCGACGAACACCGAGACCGCCGCCGGGTACAGGTTGCCCGGGCGGTCCAGGAGGTCGTGGTAGAGCCGATCCGCGGTCGGGCTGGTGTGGCGGCCGCCCAGCAGGCGGTCCACGGTGGTGGGGCCGTCGCAGGCGGCGACCACGTGGTCGGCGTAGTGCGAGCTGCCGTCGCGCAGCCGGACCCCGACCGCCCGGCCGTCCTCGACCAGGATCCGCTCGACCCGGGAGCGGTAGCCGATCACCCCGCCCAGCGAGGTGTAGCGCTCCTCGACCGACCTGGCCAGGCCGAGTGAACCGCCCTGCGGGAAGCCGGCGTTGCCGTTGTGGGCGCTGGCCAGCGTGAACAGGTACGGCAGCAGCGGGAAGCCGGCCGGCTCCTGGAGGAACAGGTTGGGCAGGGCCCGCCGCAGCAGCGGGTCCTGGAAGCGGTCGGCGAAGCCGCGCATCGGGGTGGTGGCGGTGCGCCAGAACAGCCGGAACGCGGGGAGCACGGCCCGCGCCGTCCGGAGCCGCTCGGCGACGGTCCGCAGTGGCGGCGGGGTGAGCTCCCAGGGCAGGTCGAGGGCGGCGAAGCGGCGCAGGTCCCGGCAGAACGGGCGGATCAGCGGCGCGTCGGCCGGGGAGGTCTCCAGCAGGTGGCGCTCCAGCCGGTCCGGGTCGTTGAAGAACGTCACGGCCCGGCCGTGTTCGTCGACGACCCGGTTGAAGACCTCGAACCCGGTGACGGACTTTCCGTCGAGCGCGCCGAGTTCGCGCCACACCTGGTGGCCGGGGGCGCCGGGGGCGGTGCCGATCAGCCAGTCGATGCAGTAGTCGAACAGGTAGCCCTCCCGCGACCAGGCGGTGCAGCAGCCGCCGGGCAGCACGTGCTTCTCGAAGATGCGGGTCTCCAGGCCGCTCATCTGCGCGTAGCAGCCGGTGGCCAGGCCGGCGATGCCGGCGCCGATGACGATCACCCGGGGCGGGCCGCCCGGGGGGCGGTCCCGGGCGGTCCAGTCGGGTCCGCGGTCAGGCGTGGCCATCGGCGCCCCCTCCGGCCTGAGCCGCGTCGGCCGGCAGCGTGTCGGGCAGGAGCGTGCCGACCAGAAGGGCGCCGGCCAGTTCGGCGTTGCGGGCCGCGTACTCGGCGTCCAGCATCTCCGCGTGGGTGCCGTGGCCCCGGTGCACGGTGGTGCCGGCCGTCGAGGCGCCGTGCCAGCTGCCCGGTTCACCGCCGGCGTGCAGCGGGAGGTGGTCCCGGTCGCAGATCACCCCGATCGGGGCCGCGACCGTGCCCCGGTTGGGGGTGCGGCTGCAGAACGTGAGGTACTCCCGGGCCTGTTCGATGGTCTCCTGGGCGACGATCCGGGAGCCGGTGTGCCGGTGGAGGTGGTCGTGGAGCTCCCGCTCGAAGCCGGCCAGGTGCTCCTCGCCGAGCTCGAAGGCCTCGGCGATCCGGTGGGAGTCCACCACCAGGACGCGGCCGACGGTACGGCCCCGGCGTTCCAGCTCCTTGGCCACCTCGAAGGCGAGGTTGCCGCCGAGCGAGTAGCCGAGCAGGAGGTACGGCCCGCTCTCGTCCAGCTCCTCGACCAGGTCCGCGTAGCGGGCCGTCTTGTCCTCCCCGGTCAGGTAGTTGAAGGCGGCGATCCGCTGCCCGGGCAGGTGGCCGGCGAGCTGCCGGTAGACCAGGCCGTGGCCGCCGGCCGGTGGGAAGCAGAAGACCGGACGGCCGTGGGGCGCCTCGGCGTTGAACCAGAGGTACGGTTCGCCGCCGGCCAGCTCGCCGGTGATGATCTGCTCGACGGTGCGGGCCATGCCGTGCAGGGTGGTGCCCTTGAACAGCAGGCCGACCGGGATGGCGATGTTGAACTCGGTGCGGAGGTGGTGGATCAGCTCGATGAGCCGGATCGAGCTGCCGCCGAGTTCGAAGAAGTCGTGCTGGAGGCCGACCTCGTCCAGGCCGAGCAGCCGCTTCCAGTGCTCGGCGACGCGGTGCTCGTACAGGGTGACGGGCGGTTCGTGCCGGGCGCCGCCGGTGTCGGCCTTCGGCTCGGGCAGGGCGGCGAGGTCGACCTTGCCGTTCGGGGTGAGCGGCAGGGCGGGCAGTTCGGTGAGGTAGGAGGGGATCATCACGGTGGGCAGGTGCTCGGCGAGGTGGCGGCGCAGTTCGCGGCGGTCCAGCTCGACCCCCTCGGCGGGCACCACGTATCCGGCCAGCACGCTCTCCCCCACCATATTCTGACGGACCGTCACACAGGCCTGGGCGATGTCCGGCCGGGCGGTGAGGTGGGCCTCGATCTCGCCGGGTTCGATCCGCTGGCCGCGGATCTTGACCTGGCCGTCGATCCGCCCGAGCAGGTGGGCGGTGCCGTCCGGGCCCCAGTGGCCGAGGTCCCCGGTGCGGTACAGCCGGACGGGGGCGCCGTCGAGCTCCAGGGTGGTGAAGCGGTGGGCGGTCTGTTCCGGGTCGCCCGGGTAGCCGGCCGCGACGCCGGCGCCGCCGATCCACAGTTCGCCGGACACGCCGGCCGGCACCGGCTCGCCGTAGTGGTCGAGGATGTAGAGCTCGCTGTTCGGGAACGGCCGGCCGATCGGCACCATCCGGCCGGGTTCCAGCTCCTGGGCGTCGCCCTCGTAGTAGCTGCTGTCGATGGTGGCCTCGGTCAGGCCGTAGGAGTTGACCAGCCGGGTCCGCGGGCCGCAGAGGGCGCGCAGCCGCCGGTGCTCGGCGGCCTTCCAGGAGTCGGAGCCGACGATCAGCAACCGCAGGAAGTCCAGCCGCAGGCCTTCGCGTTCGCAGTGGGCCAGCAGGGCGCGGGCCACGGCGGGCACGAACTCGCCGCAGTCGACGGCCTCTTCGCGCATCACCCGGTGCAACCGGGCGGTGTCGAAGAGCAGTTCGCGGTCGACCAGGACGAGGGTGCCGCCGGTGCTGAGCGCCCGGGCGAGGTCGCCGGAGAACACGTCGAAGGCGGTGCCGGCCATCTGGAGGTGCACCCTGGCCTCGGTGTCCAGCCGGTACTCCGCGCGCCAGCCGGCCGTGACGGCGGCGAGGTTGCGATGGTCGACCCGGACGGCCTTCGGGCGGCCGGTGGAGCCGGAGGTGTGGATGACGTAGGCGGGCCGGTCGGGGTCCGCGGCGGGCAGCGGGCCGCCCGGGCCGGCGGGCCGGTCGAGCTCCTCCAGGGTGACCGGCTCGGCGGGCAGCCCGGCCGGGAGCGGGCGCCGCTCGTCGACCACGACCAGGGCGGCCCCGGCGTCGGCCACCTGGAAGGCGAGCCGGTCGGCCGGGTGTCCGGGGTCGAGCGGCAGGTAGGCGGCGCCGGCCCGCCAGACGGCCAGCAGCGTGACGATCAGCTCGGGCGACTTGTCCAGGCAGACCGCGACCACCGACCCTTCGCCGACGCCGAGTTCACGCAGCCGCAGGGCCGCCCGCTGGGCGCGGCGGTCGAGTTCGCCGTAGCCGAGGCGCTGCACGCCGTCCGGCCCGGGGGCGACGACGGCGACGGCCTCGGGGTGTTCGGCGGCGGCCTTGGCGATCAGCTCGGGCACCGGCACGTCGTGCTCGATCCGCCGGCCGGCGCCGCTGAACCCGGTGAGGATGCGCCGGCGTTCGGCCCGGTCGAGCATCGGCAGCCGGCCGACCGGCCGGTCCGCCGCGGCCCGGGTCATCGCGTCCAGCAGGTTGCGGTAGTGCCCGGCCATCCGCTGGACGGTGGCGGGCTCGAACAGGTCGGAGTTGTACTTGAGGACGCAGTGGAAGCTGCCGTCCGAGCGGTCCTCGTAGGCGGACAGCGTGAGGTCGAACTGTCCTTCCTCCTCGGGCAGTTCGATGTACTCCAGGCGGTAGCCGAAGCGCTCCACGGCGACCTTGTGGGTGAGCAGGATGAACATCGCCTGGAACACCGCGGAGCGGCTCGGGTCGTGTTGCAGCTCCAACTGCTCGACCAGCAGCGGGAAGGGGTACTCCTGGTGGTCCAGGCCGCCGAGCACGCTCTCCCTGACCCGGGCGAGCAGTTCGGCCACCGTCGGCTCCCCGGCCAGGCTGACGTACAGCGGCAGCGGGTTGACGAAGTAGCCGTAGACGGCGGCGAACTCCTCCTGGGTGCGGCCGGTGACGGGGCTGCCGACCACGATGTCCTGCTGCCCGGACCAGCGGTGCAGCAGCAGGTAGTAGGCGCCGAGCAGCACCATGAACGGGGTGGCGTTGTGTTCGCGTGCCAACTCGTGTACACGGGCGGTGAGTTCGGCGTCCAGCTGGAAGAACTCGGAGGCGCCGTTGTGGGTCTGCACGGCCGGCCGCGGCCGGTCGGTGGGCAGGCTGAGCACGGGCACCTCGGCCGGCAGCCGGCCGCGCCAGTAGTCGAGCATCCGGCGGGCCTCGGGGCCGGCCAGGAAGCGCCGCTGGTGGTTGAGGAAGTCCAGGTAGCGGGCCGGTACGGCGGGCAGGTCCGGCGTCCGCCCGTGCCGCAGCGCCTCGTAGACCTCGAACAGCTCCTCGATGAAGGTGAAGGTGGAGATCGCGTCCGACACGATGTGGTGGACGGCCTTCATCAGCACCCATCGCTCCGGCCCGCGCCGGAACATCCGCAGCCGGACCAGCGGGTCGTTGGTCAGGTCGTACGGCTTGCGGTACTCCGCGACGATGAGGTCCCGGATCTCCTCCCACGGCCGGCCCTCGACGTCGATCAGCGCGGTGTCGACCAGCGCCTCGTCCCGGATCCGCTGCACCGGGCGGCCCTCCTCCGCGGTGAACGAGGCGCGCAGCGCGGGGTGCCGGGCGACCAGCGTGCGGAAGGCCGCCGCGAAGTGCTCCGGGTCGATGGCCGTGCGGACCTCGACGGCGCCGCCGATGTTGTACGCGAAGCCGTCCGGGTGGAGGTGCTTGAGGAACCAGAGCGCCTCCTGGTTGTGGGTGAGCGGGTAGCAGCGCTCGTCCTGGTGCGGCTCGACGGCCGCCGGCCGGGCCGGGCCGTCGGCGGCCGCCAGTTCGGCCAGCCCGTCGCAGAGCAGGGTGACCAGCTCGCCCACCGGTCCGTTGCCCAGCAGGGCCACCACCGGCAGGGCCACGCCCAGTTCGCCGTGGACGCGGGCGCGCAGTTCCATGGCGAGCAGCGAGTCCAGGCCGTGCGCGCCGAGCCTGGTCTGCTCGTCCACCCGGTCGGCGTCGAGCCGCAGCACGGCCGCGACGGCGGCGGCGAGGCGTTCGGCCACCAGGGCCCGGCGGGTCTGCTCGTCGGCCTCGCGGTAGCCGTCCAGGAAGCCGCCCGCCGCGATCGGGGCGGGCTCGGCGGCGGTGGCGGCGAGGTCGGCGACCAGGGGCGGCGGCGTGGGGTACCAGGAGAGGAAGACCGGCCAGTCGACCACGGTGGCGACCAGCAGTTGGGCGCGGTCCTGGCCGATCACGCGTTCCAGGACGGCCGTACCGGCCTCGGGCGGGAGCGAGCTCATGCCGCGGGCGTTCCGGTAGTGGGCGACCAGCCCGAGCTCCTCGATCATGCCGGTCGCCCACGGGCCCCAGTCCAGGCTGAGCGCGGGCAGGCCGTCGGCCCGGCGGTGGTGCGCCAGCGCGTCCAGGAAGGCGTTGCCCGCCGCGTAGTTGGTCTGGCCGGCGGTGGTCAGCAGCGAGGCGACCGAGGCGAACAGGACGAAGTGGTCGAGCGGTTCGTCGCGCAGCAGCCGGTGCAGCAGGTAGCCGCCGACCACCTTCGGCGCGTACCCGGCGTCGAAGGCGGCCCGGTCCATCTGCGGCAGCAGGGTGTCCCTGACCTGGCCGGCGAGGTGGAACACCCCGCGGATCGGCGGGAGTTGGCGCTGGCGGTAGTCGGCGAGCCAGGCCGTCAGGGTGGCCTCGTCGGTGACGTCCACCGGGGCCACCCGCGCCTCGGCGCCGAGCCCCTCCAGTTCGCGCAGGAAGGCGATGCGCCGGCCGGCCGGGCTGTCGGGGTCGGTGCGGGCCCACTGCTCACGCCCGGGCACGGCGGTGCGGCCGAGCAGGACCAGCCGCCGGGCACCGCGCCGGACCAGGGTGCGGCAGAGCAGTCGGCCGAGCGCGCCGAACGCGCCGGTGACCAGGTAGCCGCCGTCGGGCCGCAGGCTCATCGGCAGCGGGCGGGTGAGGCCGTCGGCCCGGCGCAGCCGACTGGTGAGGCGCCGACCGCCGGCCCGCAGGGCGATCTCCTGCTCGTCGTCGGCACCGAGCTCGCGCAGCAGCGCGTCCACGTCGTCCAGCAGGTCGGCGCCGGCGTCGAGGTCGATCAGGGTGCCGCGCTGGGCGGCGAGTTCCTGTTGCCAGAGGACCCGGCCGAGGCCCCAGGCCGCGGCGCCGAGCGGTTCCACCCGGTCGCCGGGGTCGACCGCCTGGGTGCCGCGGGTGACGATGTGCAGCCGCCCGTCCGGCCGGGCCGCGGGCAACACCTGGGCCAGGGCGATCAGCGCGTAGGCGCCCAGGGTGGCGACCCGGTCGAGGCCGTCCCGCCCGGTGTCGTCGAGCCGTGGCAGGTCGAGGTTCCACAGGTGGACGACGGTGCGGAAGGAGGGGTCGAGCTCGGCGAGGAGCCGGGTGAGGTCCTCGGCGGAGTCGGGGCGGACGGTGGAGCCCTCGGCGGTGCTCCGGTAGGTGTCGCCGGGGCGGACCAGGTGGCAGCGGGCCCCGCGCGCCGCGGCCAGCTCGGCGAGTTTCTCGGCGCGCCCGGTCGCGTCCGCGAACAGCAGCAGGTCGCCGGGTTCGGCCGGGGCCCGCATCGGAGCGGCGTCGACCCAGGCGAGTTCGCTGAGCCAGCCGTCGATGGTGGCGAGGCCGACGGCGGCCGGGGCCTGGGCGACGTCGGTCACCCGGAAGCCGGTGATCCGGCCGAGCGGGGTGCCGTCCTCGGCGAAGAGGGCGAGGTCGCCGACGAGTTCGGTGCCGTTCTCCCGGGTGACGGTGGCGTGCGCCCAGAGCGGCCGGGCGCCGATCCGGTCGAGCCGGACCTCCTCGATCGAGACCGGCAGCCGGATGCCGCCGTCCTCGGCCGCGAGCAGCCGGGTGGCGAGCAGGGTCTGGAAGCAGGCGTCGAGCAGCACCGGGTGCAGGTGGTGGTCGGCCGCCTCGGGGCCGAGGTGCCCGGTCGGCCGGATCCTGGCCAGCGCCTCGCCGGGGCCGGCCCAGACCTCCTCGATGGCCTGGAAGGCGGGCCCGTAGTGGTAGCCGCGTTCGGCCAGGCGCCGGTAGCAGTCGGGGCCGTCGAAGCGGGTGTGCCCCGCGCGCACCGCCGCGAGGTCCGGCGCGGGCCCGTGGGTGCGCCGCTGGCCGGTGCGGATCCGGCCGGTGGCGTGCACCACGGGCTCGCCGCCGTTCGGGGTGGAGGCGACGGTGAAGCGGGCGTCCTCGGGCGCGTAGCCGAACTGGACGTGGGTGGGTTCGGCCGCGGAGAGGAACAGCGCCCGGTTCAGCTCGACCTCGGCCAGCACCACCTCGGTGCCGCCGGTCAGGGCGTGGACGGCCTGCGCGGCCATCTCCAGGTACCCGGCGGCCGGGAAGACCACCTGGCCCTCGATCCGGTGGTCGGCCAGGTAGGGCAGCCGCTCGGGGTCGAGCGCGGTGGTCCAGCCGGGCTGGGCGCTGGCCGTGCGCCGGCCGAGCAGCGGGTGGTCGACCTGTCCGAGCCGCACCTGCTCGACGGGCTTCGGCTCCACCCAGTACCGCTCACGGCGCCAGGGGTACCCGGGCAGCGGCACCGGCCGCCCGGCCGGGTGGAGCGCGTCCCAGCTCAACTCGACGCCCAGGGTGTGCAGTTCGGCGAGCGTGCGGGCGAAGTGCGCGGGCTCGTCCTGGTGCCGGCGCAGCGAGGCCAGGGTGTGCGCGCCGTCGACGCACTCGCGGACGGCGTGGCCGAGCACCGGGTGCGGGCCGAGCTCCAGGAAGAGGCCGTGCCCGTCCTCGGCCAGCCGCTCGACGGCGGACCGGAAGCGGACCGGGTGGCGGACGTTGTGCCACCAGTACGCGCCGTCCAGCTCGGGTCCGCGGGCGCGGCCCTCGCGGGCGGTCAGGTAGAGCGGCAGCCGCGCCTCGTTCGCCTTGAGCCCGGCGAGGGCGTCGGTCAGCTCGCTCCGGATCGGGTCCATCCGCACGCTGTGGTAGGGGACTTGGACGTCCAGCAGGCGGGCGAAGACGTCCTGCCGGCCGAGTTCCCCGGCCAGTTCGCGCAGCGCCTCGGTGTCGCCGGCCAGGGTCACCGCGGCGGGGCTGTTGACGGCGGCGAGCGACACCCGGGTGCGGTACGGGCGGATCCACCGCTCGGCCTCGGCCTCCGGGAGGCCGACGGCGAGCATGCCGCCGGTGCCGGTGAGGCGCTGTTGCAGGCTGCTGCGGGCCAGCACCACCCGGACGGCGTCCGCCAGGTCGTACACCCCGGCCTCGTGGAAGGCCGCGACCTCGCCGGTGCTGTGCCCCACCACCGCGTCGGGGCGCACCCCGTGGCTCCGCCAGAGCGCCGAAAGGCCCACCTGGAGGGCGAAGTTGGCGGGCTGGGCGAGCCAGGTCCCGGCCATCCGGGAGTCGGCCTCGCTCCGGTGCAGCTCGTCCAGCAGCGACCAGCCGGCCTGCGCGCGGATCTCCCGGTCGCAGGCCTCGACGGCCGCCCGGTAGACCGGTTCGGTGTCGTACAGGCCCCGCCCCATCGCCCACCACTGCGGGCCCATGCCGGTGAACACCCAGGCGAGGCGGCGCAGTCGGCGCTCCCGGGCGCGGCCCCGGACCACCCGGGGGTGCGCCTCGCCGCGCTCGTACGCGGCCAGTGCCTCGTCCAGCTCCGGCCCGGTGGAGTAGACCACGGCGAGCCGCTCGGGCAGGTGCTGGCGCCGGTGGGCCAGGGTGTGGCCGAGGTCCGCGAGGTCGGCCCCGGCGGCGAGTTCGCGCCGGATGCCGCCGGCGAGTTCGGGCAGGCCGGCGGCGTCCCGGGCGCTCAGCGGCAGCACCGTGCGGGCCGGCGGCGGCACCGGCGCGGCGGGCGCGCGACCCGGCGGCTCCTCCAGCAGGACGTGCGCATTGGTGCCGCCGAAGCCGAAGGAGTTGACGCCCGCCCGGGCCGGTCCGTCGTGCGCGGGCCAGTCGACCGCGGTGCGCGGGATCTCGAAGGGCAGCGCGGCCAGGTCGATCGCGGGGTTCGGCCGCTCCAGGTTGAGGTGCGGCGGGATCCGGCGGTGTTCGAGGGCGAGGGCGGTCTTGATCAGCCCGGCCACACCGGCCGCGGACTCGGTGTGCCCGATGTTGGTCTTGACCGACCCGACGTAGCAGCGCTCGCCGCGGCGGCGGCCGATGCCCAGCACCCGGCCGAGCGCGGCGGCCTCGATCGGGTCGCCGATCGGGGTCGAGGTGCCGTGCGCCTCGACGTACTGCAGGCTGCCGGGCAGCACCCCGGCCTCGGCGCAGACCCGTTCGATCAGGGTGACCTGGGCGTCCGCGCTGGGCACGGTGATGCCGTTGGTGCGGCCGTCCTGGTTGACGCCGCTGCCGATGATCACGGCGTGCACCGGGTCGCCGTCGCGCAGCGCGTCCGTCAGGCGCTTGAGCACCACCACGCCGACGCCCTCGGCCCGGACGTAGCCGTCGGCGGCGGCGTCGAAGGCGCGCGAGCGGCCGTCCGCGGAGAGGAAGCCGGCCTTGGTCTCACCGATCGTGTACTGCGGCGCCATGTGCAGCAAGGTGCCGCCGGCCAGGGCGAGTTCGGTCTCGCCGCGGAGCAGGCTCTGGCAGGCGAGGTGCACCGCCACCAGGGAGGAGCTGCACGCGGTGTCGATCGAGACGCTGGGGCCGCGGAAGTCGAAGGCGTGCGAGATCCGGTTCGACACCATCGTCATCATGGTGCCGGTCGCGGTGTGCGCCGCCAGCGTCTCGAAGCCGAGGTCGGCGAACTGCACGATCTTGTAGTCCAGCGTGAACGCGCCGACGTACACCCCGACGTCCCGGCCGGCGAGTTCGGCCGGCCGGTGGCCGCCGTCCTCCAGCGCCTCCCAGCTGACCTCCAGCAGTTTGCGCTGCTGCGGGTCCATGTACGCGGCCTCGCGCGGGCTGATGCCGAAGAAGTCCGGGTCGAAGGTGTCGAAGCCGTCGATGTACCCGCCCCGGCCGCCGATCAGCCGCCCCGGCTTGGCCCGGTCCCGGCTGCCCAGCGAGCCGACGTCGTACCGGTCGGCGGGCGTCGGGGTGAGACAGTCGCGGCCCTCGATCAGATTGCGCCAGTAGCTCCGGTGGTCGTTGGCGTGCCCGGGCAGGCGGCAGCCGATACCGGTGATCGCGATCCGGTCGCAGGGCACGTCGGTGGGCGAGGTGGTCATGATCCAATCCGAGGGTGATGGCGTGCCGACGCGGACACGGGCGGAGGGGACGGCCTCGTGGGCCGGGTCAGACGGACGGTTCGGCGGCCTTCACCCGGCGCCAGGGGTGCAGCAGGGTGGCGCCGAGCTCACCGGTGGCCGGGAAGGCGGCCGGGTCGGCGAGGCCGACGGCAGCCGGCGTGCGGCCGGGTCGCCAGGTGAAGCTCCCGAAGACGTGGTCCCAGAGCGACAGGTCGGAGCTGTAGTGGCCGGCCTCGGCCAGGTCGGTGCTGTGGTGCAGCCGGTGCTGCTCCGGGCCGGCCAGGACGTGGCCCAGCCGGCCGAGACTGACGTCGATGTTGGCGTGGACGAAATATCCCTGGGCGATGAGAAATATTCCGACCGCGAACACTGATTCCTTGGAAAATCCGATCAGCGCCAACGCGCACTGCACGACGGCCTGCGCCAGGAAAACGTCGAGGAAATGATTGACGCCATTGTTGGCGACATTCACCTTCGCCGGAACGTGGTGGACGCCGTGCAACCGCCAGAGCCACCGGTTGTGGTGCGACCACCGGTGGACGAGGTGGTCGCCGAGCGAACCGACCAGCAGGGCGAGCGGCACCTGCACCGCGAACGGCAGGCCCGGCCGGGCCGGCGCGATCAGCCCGACCAACGCCGTCACCAGCGTCTGGGCCAGCCCGCCGCCCACCATGCTGAGCGCGAAGTACACGGCGTACCAGCCGAGTTCACGCCGCGTCGGCCACCAGTCCACCCGGTACGGGATCAGCCGCTCCAGCACCGCCAGGTACCCGATGGTACCGATCAGCGTCAGCCCGCTGACCCGATCGAGGTCCCAGCGGAAACGCAGCGTCGCCACGACCGTCGACAGCACTCCCAGGAGCAACAGCGGATAACCGACCCGACGTGCGATGGCAGACAGCACGCGCTCCTTGGTTATTCGAGGACTAACGAACGGAAACGTCAGTGATGCTAGCCCGAGGCACCCGCTACGAAGTCCATTCGACGTGCCGATAACCCGAACGGCGGACGATGGCGGCACTTACTTGACGTCTCGTCGGATCGATCGCACCCGCCCCGTCGAAGCTGCTGCCCCCACCACGGTCGACGAATCCCGCCCCGGCGCAGCGAGTGCCGGAGGGTGGGCAGGAGGGCGGGCGTCGGCGCCGGTCAGGAGCGCCCGGAGGCGAGCGAGGAGTACTCCGCGAGCTCCACCAGGCGCCGGGAGACCTCCGGCCGGTGCGCCGCCAGGCGTTCGCGCAGGCCGCGCAGCTCGTACCCCACCAGCGCCGGCAGGGCCTCGGCCGGGGAGGCCTCCAGTGCGGGCCCGAGCAGCTCGACGGCGGTCTGCGGGTCGTGCGCGCAGGCGTGGCAGTCCGCCACCCGGACGGTGAACAGCAGCCGGGCGGTGGGTAGTTGGGCCGGTCCGAGCAGGTGCAGCGCGGTCTCGGCGGCGGTCAGGGCGCGCCGGGCCAGCCGGGGGTCGTCGACGGCGGCGGCGAGGTCGCGCAGGGCGGCGGCCGCGCCGGACTCCACCCGCAGCCGCATCGAGGCGATGGACAGCCACGGCGCGTCGGCCTCGTCCCCGGCCCCGATGTGGTCCAGGTGCAGCCGGGCCCGGCCGATGTGCCGGACGGTCGCCCGGACCTCACCGGTGAGCGCGTACGCCCGGGCCCGGCCGATCTGGCCCATCGCGCCGGACCAGTGCCGCCCGGGGGCGGCCCGGCCGGTCTCCCGGGCGTAGCCGAGCGCGGCGACCGGGTCCCCGTCGAGCCGGGCCAGGGTGCTCATGTCGCTGAGCGCGGCGACCTGGGTGGCCTGGTCGCCGGCGAGTTCGGCCCAGGTGAGCGCGCGGTCGAAGCAGGCCATCGCGGTGGCGTTGCGCCCGCCCTGCATCCGCAACACCCCGGCGGCGTGGGCGTGTTCGGCGGCGAGCCGGGCGAGCGGGCGGCGTTGCGCGGCGGTGGCGGTGGCCAGCCGGGCGAGCACGGCGTGCAGGGTGCGTTCGACGGCGGCGGCCAGGGCGGGGTGGCTGCCGGTCTCGCCGGAGCGCAGGTGGGCGGCGAGCAGCCCGGTCAGGGCGTGCGCGGTGGCGGCGTCCAGGGGTGGCGCCCCGGCCGGTTCGTCCGCGCAGAACTGGGCGTGCAGGGCGGCGAGTTCGAGGGGTTCGGGGACGGCGCAGCCCGCGGCCCCGTGCAGCGGGCAGAGCAGGCCGTAGTCGGGCAGCAGCAGGGGCGGGCGGGCCGGGGCCGTCCAGGCTGGGCCGGCGGGCGGTCCGCCGGGCAGCGGGGGGCGGGTGAGGCCGGGGGTGAACGGCGCCAGGGCGGGCAGCTCGGCGGTCTCGGCGCGGTGGCAGGCGGTGCGTAGGTCCCCGCCGGCGCCGAGGAGTTCGTCCAGCCGGTCGGCGATCCGCGGGGTGACCCGGCGGGTGCCGTGTTCGATCTTGCTGACCGCGGTGTGGTCGTAGCCGATGCCGGCGCCGAGTTGGGCCTGGGTGAGGCCGGCCCGGCGCCGCCAGTGCCGCAGCCGGGCGCCGAACTCGCGCCAGTGGCCGGGCTCGTGGGCCGTGGTCGTCTGCACGGCTGCCTCCCGCGGTTCGGCCCCGCTCCTCGCGGGCCCTCCGAGACCCTCCGACGAGCAGGACGGTACTCGATGGCACCCGATCCGTACATGACGTGGTCTCAACCAATGTGGTGAACGCCCAGCTTGACGGAATTTGCCAACCCCATACTCCGCCTGCACCAGCCATTGACCCGGGCATGACGCCATGTGAGGGTTCCGGCACCCGAGCGCGGACGGCCCGCACGGCCGTCCCCCTGACACGGCCCTGCGGAGCGCCACCAGCCCTGCCGTCCGCGGTCGAGGACCCCCACATCCGAGGAGCCTCGATGCAACGCAGACTGTCCACGGGGCGGTTGCTGACCGTGGCCACCACCCTGACCGTGCTGGCGGGCATGCTCGCCGCCACCGCCGGGCCGGCCACCGCCGCACCGCCCAGCCCCACCCCCGCACCGCCGAGCGCCCTGGCCGCCGCCGTGAACGCCGCCGACGCGGCCGCGGCCGCCGGCCTGGACGCCCTCGCCAAGGGCCCCGGCGAGAGCTACGAGCGCCGGGCCGTCACGCCCTGGATCGGCGGCCTCTACTCCGTTTCGTACGAACGCAGTTACCGCGGCCTGCCGGTGGTCGGCGGCGACGCGGTGGTGCTCGCCGACGGCCAGGGCAAGGTCCGCGGCCTCCAGGCGGCCGCCCCCGGCCCGATCGGTGGCTCCATCACCCCCCAGATCAGCGCGGCCAAGGCCGAGAAGACCGCCCGGGCGAAGCTCGCCTCCGTGCAGTCGGTCGACGCCCGCCGCCTGGTGGTCCGGGTCAAGGGCGGCGTCGGCCGGCTCGCCTGGGAGACCGTGCTGACCGGCCGCACCGAGAGCGCGCCCAGCAAGCTGCACGTCTTCGTGGACGCCGCGACCGGCGAGGTCGTCGACAGCCACGACGAGGTCGAGGCCGGCACCGTCAACAGCAAGTGGAACGGCCCCGCCCCGGTCACCATCAGCACCACCGGCTCGGGCGGCTCCTACTCGCTGCGCGACCCGAACCGGCCCGGCCTGAGCTGCTCCGACTACAGCTCCGGCCAGGTGTTCAGCAAGTCCTCCGACTCCTGGGGCAACGGCAGCCCCACCAGCAAGGAGACCGGCTGCGGCGACGCCATGTTCGCGGCCCAGAAGGAATGGGACATGCTCCGCGACTGGCTCGGTCGCAACGGGCACGACGGCAACGGCGGCAGCTGGCCGGTCAAGGTCGGCCTGAACGACGTGAACGCCTACTGGGACGGCAGCTCCATATCGATCGGCCACAGCCAGGCCAACGAGTGGATCGCCGCGATGGACGTCGTCGGGCACGAGTTCGGCCACGGCATCGACCAGTACACCCCGGGCGGCGCCGACAACGAGAACGGGCTCGGCGAAGGCACCGGCGACATCTTCGGCGCGCTCACCGAGGCCTACGCCAACGAGCCCTCGCCGTACGACAACCCGGACTACACCGTCGGCGAGATGATCAACCTGGTCGGCAACGGGCCGATCCGGAACATGTACAACCCCTCGCTGGTCGGTAACAACCCCAACTGCTACTCCTCGTCCATCCCCAGCACCGAGGTGCACGCGGCCGCCGGTCCGCTCAACCACTGGTTCTACCTGCTCGCCGAGGGCTCCAACCCGGGCGGCGGCAAGCCCACCAGCCCCACCTGCAACAACTCCACCGTCACTGGCATCGGGATCAAGGACGCCGGGCGGGTCTTCTACGGCGGCATGCTGCTCAAGACCAGCGGCATGACCTACAAGCGCTACCGCACCACCACTCTGACCGCCGCCAAGAACCTCGACCCCTCCTGCGCCTTCTTCACCCGGGCCAAGGCCGCCTGGGACGCGGTCAGCGTGGGCGCGCAGAGCGGCGACCCCACCTGCACGCCGTCCGGTACCAACGACTTCTCGCTCAACCTCGGCCCGGCCGCCGGCTCCGTCCAGCCCGGCTCCTCGACCACCTCGACGATCGGCACCGCCGTCACCTCCGGCACCGCGCAGACCGTCAACCTGACCGCCACCGGCGCCCCGGCCGGGGTCACCGCGACGATCACCCCCTCGTCGGTGCAGGCCGGTTCCTCCGCCACGCTGACCCTCTCGGCCTCCTCCTCGGCGGCCGCGGGCACCTACGTGATCACCGTGACCGGCACCGCCGGCGCGGCCACCCACACCGCCCCGTACACCCTGACCGTCGGTGGCGGCGGCAACCCCGGCGGACCCGCACCCGACATCGACGTCGCCAAGGTGCAGGCCCACCTCAGCCAGCTGAACAGCATCGCCAACCAGAACGGCGGCAACCGCCGGGCCGGCACCGCCGGGCACAGCCAGTCCGTCGCGTACCTCAAGGGCAAGCTCCAGGCCGCCGGCTACACCGTGACCGAGCAGACCTGCACCTCCTGCACCTACCAGTCCAACAACCTGATCGCCGACTGGCCCGGCGGCCCGTCCGACCAGGTCACCATGTTCGGCGCCCACCTGGACAGCGTCTCGGCCGGCCCCGGCATCAACGACAACGGCTCCGGCTCCGCCACCCTGCTGGAGAACGCCCTCGTCCTCGCCCAGCAGAACCCCACCCTCACCCGGCACATCCGGTTCGCCTGGTGGACCGGTGAGGAGCAGGGCCTCCAGGGCTCCCAGTACTACGTCGGCCAGCTGAGCAGCACCCAGCGCTCCGCGATCAAGGCGTACTACAACTTCGACATGGTCGGCTCGCCCAACGCCGGCTACTTCATCAACAACCTCACCTCCAGCGCCTCCGCGCCGATGAAGGCCTACTGGGACTCGCTCAACCTCCAGCCGGAGGAGAACGTCGAGGGCCAGGGCCGCTCCGACGACTACTCCTTCCAGCAGGCCGGCATCCCCACCTCCGGCTACGCGGCCGGCGCCAGCGCCACCAAGACCACCGCACAGGCGGCCAAGTGGGGCGGCAGCGCGGGCCGTTCCTACGACTCCTGCTACCACCAGTCCTGCGACACCAGCAGCAACATCGACCCGACCGCGCTGAACCGCAGCGCCGACGGCGTGGCGTACACCCTGTGGAAGACCTCCGTCGGCGGCACCACCCCCGGCCCGGACTTCTCGCTCGCGGTCAACCCGGCCGGCGCCACCGTCACCGCCGGCAACGCCGCCACCGCGACCGTCTCCACCGCCACCACCTCCGGCGCCGCCCAGACGGTCGGCCTGACCGCCAGCGGCGCCCCGGCGGGCGTGACGGTCTCGTTCAGCCCGTCCTCGGTGCAGTCCGGCGGGTCCGCGACGATGACCGTCGCCACCTCCGCGTCCACGGCGGCCGGCACCTACAGCATCACCGTGACCGGCACCGGCTCGACCGCCCACAGCACCACGTTCTCGCTGGTCGTCGGCACCGACCCGGGCAACCCCGGCGGCACCTGGACGCCCGGCGCCACCTACCAGGCGGGCGACGTGGTGACCTACGACGGGGTCAGCTACCGCTGCATCCAGGGTCACACCGCCCAGGTCGGCTGGGAGCCGCCGATCGTCCCCGCCCTGTGGGAGCGCCTATGACGCTCGCCTGACAGCTGGCTGCGCCGCGGGTCCGTCGAGGGGGACGGATCGCGGCGCAGCCGCGTCGCCCGGGTGTGACGTACAGTCGGCCGGGGCGGGAGGCCGCCCGGAGCGCCGACACCCTACGGAGAGCACGTGACCACGGAGACCACGGACACCGCGGAAGCGCAGCCCGTCCCCGAACTGGCGGCCGAGGTCGTCGAACAGTGGCGGGCCGAGGAGGCCGAGCTCGTCGACCTGCTCGCCCGCGCCCAGCGCGGCATCGGCGGCATCGCCGCGTTCCGCCTCGGCCCCACCCCGACGGTGCTCGTCACCGACCCGGCCGCTGTCCAGCACGTCCTCGGCCGCCACCCCGACCGGTACGTCAAGCGCTCCCACCGCGCCCGGATGCTGGTCGGCGACGGCGTGCTCTCCGCCACCGGCGACGCCTGGAAGCGCCAACGGCGGCTGCTCCAGTCCCAGTTCACCGGCACCGGGATGCGCCGCTACGAGCAGCGGATCGCCGCCGCGGCGCAGCGCACCGCCGACCGCTGGGCCGGGTACGCGCGCACCGGCGAAACCTTCGACCTCGCCGAGGAGATGCGCGGCTTCGCCCTCGACACCGTCTGGCGGGCCCTCACCGGGCAGCCGCTGGACGACCACACCGACCGCGAACTCCGTTCCGTGGAACGGGTGGTGGCCGCCATGCCGACCCTGCCCACCGACGCCGCCGACGCCCGCGACGCCGTCGCCGCGGACCTCGCCCGGATCGACGCCGTCGCCCAGGCCGCCATCGACGCGGCGCGGTCCTCCTCGGGTACCGAAGAACCCGGCGTGCTCCACACCCTCCTCGACGCGAGCTCCCAACACCCCGAGTACACCGACCGGTTGATCCGCGACGAACTCGTCACCCTGCTCGTCGCCGGCCACGAGACCACCGCCACCACCCTCACCTGGCTCTTCCTCCTCCTCGACCGCCACCCCGAGGCGCGCACCGCCGACCCGCAGGCCCTGGTCAGCGAAACCCTGCGGCTCTACCCCTCCGCCTGGATCCTCCCCCGCCACGCCGTCGAGGACGACACCCTGGCCGGCCACCACATCGCCGCCGGCACCGACGTCCTCGTCTGCCCCTACCTCACCCACCGCGACCCGGCCCTCTGGCCCGACCCCGAGCGCTTCGACCCCACCCGCTTCACCCCCGGCGGCACCCGCCCCGCCCACCTGGGCGCCTACTTCCCCTTCGGCCTCGGCGCCCGCGCCTGCCTCGGCACCCAGTTCGCCGTCCGCGAGACCACCGCGCTCCTCGACCTGCTGCTCCCCAGTTACGCCCCCCGCTTCCTCGCCGCCCCCACCGGCGCCGCCTACAGCATCACCGTCCGCCCCGACGGGCCCACGCCGGCGGTGCTGGGGGCCTGACGCCGTGCTGGATGAGCCGCTGCAACTCCCCGGCTGGCGCGACCCGTTCACCGTCGCCGACCAGGTGACGTGGTGGGGTGCCACCGTCGCCGCCGTCGAACAGGGCTACGACGAGGACGTCGACGAGTACGTCAACGAGCTCGCCTGCCGCGACTGGCTGCACCAGGCGTGGCTCCGGCTGCCCGACCACGTCGTCCAGCTGTGGACGCCGCGGATCCTCGCCCTCGACACCCGCTTCCGCGCCGCCACCACCCCCGACGACGGCCTCTTCCTCGGCCGGTACCGGCGCCTCCCCCACCCCGACCGGTGGTGGTGGCGCCGCCGGCCGCGGTTCGTCGTGGACGACGGCTGAGAGCCCGCTGTCACATTCCTCCGCCGCCATCCGTCGGGTCGGTAACAGCACCGTGCGACCCGAAAGGCATACGGCCATGGGAACCTCCCCCTCGATCACCACGGAAATCCCGCTGCGCCCGCGGCTGGCGCAGGACCCGGGACAGCTCGTGCCCGAACTCGCCGACGTGTCGGCCGCCCTGTTCAAGGCCGTCGGCAACGGCTCCGTCCCGCGGAGCACCATCAGCCTGGTCCAGCTGCGGGCCGGCCAGATCGCCGGCAGCAGCTACCTGACCGTGCTCCACACCGGGTTCCTGCGCCAGGCCGGGGTGCCGGAGGAGCAGATCACCTCGGTGGCGTCCTGGCCGGACTCGCCGTACTTCAGCAGCGCCGAGCGCGCCGCTCTGGCCCTGGTGGAGGCGGTCCTCCAGCCGTCCACCGGCGGGGAGCGGGTGCCCGACGAGCTCTACGCCCAGGTCGCCGAGCACTACGACGACACCGCGCTCACCACCCTGACCTTCGCCATCGGCCAGGTCAACTTCTTCACCGCGATCGCCCTCGTCGCCAAGCCCGTCCCCGGCCGCGCCTTCACCGACCCCTGGGCCGCCTGACGCACCACCAGGCCCGGCACCCCGGCCCACCGAAGGGCCGGGGGCCGAGAACGAACCTGCGCGGCCGCAGCCCTAACCGTCACCGAAGCCCCAGACCGAATCGCGTGGCGAGGCGGTCCGCCAGCTCCAGGGCGGGCGTCGTCCCGTCGATCACGATGCCGTCGAGACCGTGCAGTCGAGCCTGCCTGCGGACCTCCTCGTCCCAGAGCGCGTCACGGGCGAGCCGCTTGGCGAGGACGTCCGCCCGGTCCTCGGTGCCCCAGGTGGCCCGGGCCCGGGCGGCGTCCGCGTACCGGGTGGTGAGTGCGCGCCGCCGGAACTCGGGCGTGGGCAGGAGGAGGACGGCCTGGTCGGTGCGGCGCAGCAGCGGCGCGAGGTGCCGCGGGAGGATCCCGAAGTAGTCGACCAGGACGAGCCGGTCACCGGGCAGCGCGAGCAGATCCTCGATCAGGAAGCCGACGGCCTCCCCGTGCAGGCCCGGCATCGCCCGGAACACCTGGCGTGGCGTCCGGTCCCGCCACATGCCTCCCGGTGGCAGGTCCCGCAGAGCGGTGAAGTGCGGGTGCCGGGCCGGAGTGCACCGTTCGAGCCAGCCGTGCTCGGCGCGATCACCACGGTAGACCGCGGCACCGTACCGATCGGCCAGTAACCGGGTCAGCGTGCTCTTGCCGGCACCCGTACCGCCGGCGATCCAGCGCACGTGGGCGAGTCGGTCTGCGAGGTCGGAAGATGCGGACGTCATGGCCCTCATGGTGGGCGCCACAGCGAAGAAATTGGAGTCTTGTTCTTCACCCCCCGGCGGCATGAAGATCAAAGAGAGGACGGGCCTCCCGGGCCTCCCGCCCTGCGGTCTCAGAGGTGCGCCAGCGGCTGACCGGTCACCCCGTCGACGAGCTGCCGCGCGGCGAGCGGCGCGTCCAGGCGGGCGCTGATGCGCGCCGAGCCGACGGAGTCCTCCGGACACTGGTAGTCCGGCCCCTTGAACGCCTTGCGGTGCATGAGCACGGTGACGCGGTCGGCGCTCTCGTGCGTCACCAGCACAGGCTGCTGCTCGCACCGCCAGTCGACGGCGAGGGTGATGGTCCGGCCGTCCTCGCTGACGAGCACCTGCCCGGTCGCCGCCGCGTCGTAGCCGCGCCACTTCGCGGGCAGCCACCACGTCTCCAGCGCCACCTCCACGGCCACGACGCTCAGCAGCACCGCAGCGATGACCCACATGCGCCTCGACGGGCGCGGCAGCCGAACTGTTCCCCTCACAACCCCTCCTCGTTGATGGCCGCGATGCTGGCGAGGGAACGGTCACCGAGTCAAACCGGCGGCCGGCCGCCGCTGGACCGTACTGGTCACCGTCCGTCCGCCGTCCGGGGGACAACGTGGTGCTCCCGGTGCGGCGCTCGGCCGGCGTGGGCATCCGTGACCCCGGTCGGCCCTCCGGGGATGCGGAGGGCGGTTTCGGAGGAGACGCCATGGATGAAGAGCAGGTTGTGCCCGCCCAGGACGACGCCCTCATCTCGCTGAGGGAGTACGCCACGCCCGACACCGCCCCCGCCCTGCATCGGCTGCTCGCCGAGATCGACAACTCCGGCTGTCCCACGACGCTGCCGCTCTCCTTCTCCGGCGTGAAGGTGCTCGGCGACGTCGTCACCGGCGACGCGACCTTCAACCTGCTCCTCGGGGACGAGCCCGCCGGTTCGTTCTGGACCCTGTTCTTCGTCCCCGAGGACGACACCGGCACCCTCCTCCCGCCGCCCTACGGCGACCGGACCGACGGCACCGCCATCCTCTTCCCGGGCGCCACCAGCACGCTCTCCCACGGCGCCCCCGGCACGGACCGCCGCCGAGGCTACGGGCTCCGGCCACCCACCGTCCTCGCCTGCCCGGGCGGCATGCTCACCGCCGCCCGCTGCGACCTCTACGGCGACTACACGCTGCTGGGCAGCCTGGCCTTCCAGGTGACGCTCGGCCCACGGTCGTAAGACCGGCAGCCGGCTCAGTGCCACCGGCGGTCACCACGATGTGGACACGGTTCAGCAGCGCCGGACGTCTGCCGAGCCGGCCACGGCAGCACCTCCTGGGGCTGCGCGCCGGAGGCGAGAGCGTTCCACCGGTCGACCCACGGTTGGGTCATCTCCGGACAGCACCACACCCGGTCCCAGTTCCATTGACTTCCACTCCCCGGCCTAAACCGGGGATTCCTACCACGGTCGACTGACCGTCTCGGTGGGTTCCTGCTTCTTCGCGCTGCGCCGGAACAGCTCCCGGTCTTACCCGCGCTCGACAGGCTGTCACCGCCAGTCCGGCGGCCTTGGCGACGTTGACCGCCGCATTGATGTCCCGGTCCAGGACGGCCCCGCACGCCCCACACGTCCACGCGCGAACGTCGAGGGGCTTGGGGCCGTCCTGGACACCACAGCGCGAGCACACCTGAGAGGTGGGCTCGAAACGGCCGATACGGTGGAAGGCTCGTCCGTACCGAGCGGCCTTGTACTCCAGCATGGCCACGAACCGCGACCATCCCGCGTCGTGCACGGACTTCGCCATGCGAGTGCGGGCGAGTCCCTTGACCGCCAGGTCCTCCACGGCGACCGCTTGATTCTCGCGGATCACCTTCGTGGACAGCTGGTGGTGGAACTCACGCCGCGCATCCGCCGCACGCCCATGAGCGCGGGCGACCTTGACACGGGCCTTCTCACGGTTCTTCGACCCCTTCGCCTTACGGCTCAAGGCCCGCTGCGCCTTCTTCAACCGCTTCTCGGCACGGCGCAGGAAACGCGGGGATTCGATCTTCGTGCCGTCGGACAGGACGGCGAAGTGGGTCAGCCCCAGGTCGATGCCGACCACGGCGCCCGTCTCCGGCATCCGGGCCAGGTCGGCGCCCGGGTCGGTCTCCACCACGAACGAGGCGAAGTACCGTCCGGCCGGGTCCTTGACCACGGTCACCGTGGACGGCACCGACGGCAGCGACCGGGACCACCTCACCCGCACATCGCCGATCTTCGGCAACGCCAGATCTCCGCCAGTCGTGATCGACCAGCGGGCGTTCCCGGTGAAGCGGACGGCCTGCCGATTGTCCTTCCGCGACTTGAAGCGCGGCGCCCCCATACGCGGGCGCTTGCCCTTGAGCCCGTCAAAGAAGTTCCGGTAGGCGGTGTCCAGGTCGCGCAACGCCTGTTGCAGGACCACGGCCGACACCTCGCCTAGCCACGCCCGTTCCGGCGTCTTCTTCGCCTCCGTCAGCGCCTTCGACAGCACGGCCGACGGCACGAACGGCAGCCCGGCCGCACGGGCATCCTCACGGGAACGCAACGCGTCGTTGTACACCACCCGTGCACACCCGAACGCACGGGCCAGCGCGCAACGCTGAGGCCCATTCGGATAGAGCCGGAAGGCGTACCGAAGCTGCATGCTGACCACCGTAGCGTGTTGGTTTATGGCTGAGTATCAGAACATCCACACTGGTCGTCACTGCACTTTCGCCCTGCACGCGCACTTGGTTTCGTGACGAAGTACCGGCACAAGGTGTTCACCGACGGGCACCTGACACACATGGAAGAGATCACGCGGAGCGTCTGCCAGGACTTCGAGGTGGAATTGGTCGTGTGCAACGCGAGAACAATCACGTCCATCTCCTGTGAACTTCCCACCAAAGGCCGCCCTGTCGAAACTGGTCGACAGCCTCAAGGGTGTCAGCACCCAACGCATACGACCGGAGTTCCCCGACCTGGTCAAGCACTACTGGCGCGCACAGCGCCTGTGGTCCGGCTCGCATTTCGCCGGGCTGTCGGCGGCGCTCCGCTGTCGACAATCCGCCAGTACATCGAGCAGACCCGGCCCGTCTGACCGTCAGCAGTGGCCGGTCTCAACAGTGCGGGAGGGTGCGACACCGGCCTCTGTCAGAGCAGCGCTCACAATCGCTTCACCACTGGGCTCTAGCCCTTGATCCGGAGGTTCTCCAGGTGGCTGCGAACGCATACCCCACCCGGACGCTGAGCATCCATCGTCGCGGGCTCCTCGGCCGGCGGGGTCGCCTTGACGGAGTCGAGCAGCAGCACGGCGGCGTCTCGCAGGATTCCAGGAACGTGAGGTCCTGGTGGGGCTCGTCGACAGGCTCATCGCCGTCTGGGACGGCCGTCCCGCCCGTGGCTACGGCGGGACGGCCGATTTGGTGGCGTATGCGCGGGGGCTCGGTGTCCCGGTGCAGGTGCTGTGGCTGGCGGGGGCCGTCAGGTAGCCGCCGGGTGGTGCGAGTTCGCCTTCGGTACCAGGCCCGGGAGCTCGGCGAGCGAGTCGATCCGGAACGTCGCCTGACCGGCCGCCGGGTCGTGCTGTTGGATCCAGCCCCACGGCCCCCGGCGGATCACGGTAGTCGTGCCCCTGGGCGATCACCGCGCCGAGCTGTGCCACGAAGGTGTGTCGGGGCACGCCCAGCCAGTCCGCCCAGGTCCCGTACTCCCGGGTCTCGTCCACCAGGCACTCGCCGACGTCGAACACCACTGCACGAATCATGGGCGCAGCCCAGCGAGGTGGCCTGCCCGCCGCGCTCGGGTGCCGAGCGCGGCGGGCATCTGCGGGGTGTCAGTGACGGTGCAGGTTGTCGGACTGGGTTGATGACCGCCACCCCCGTTGCACGAGGCCGGGGCTGTCAGACTGTCTCAATGCGCTCCACGATGAGTTCGCACAGTTCGTGGGTGCGCAGCGCGTCGTGGGCATCCAGGGTCTTGCCGGTGCGGACGGCGTCGAGGAAGGTGAGGACGGCCTGTTCGATGCCGCGTTGGCGGGCGACGGAGACCCAGTCGCCGCGGCGGCGGATGGTGGGCTGGCCACGGTGGTCGATGACCTCGGCGAGGTTGTGGACCTCGCGCTTGGAGTCGCCGCCGGAGACCTCCAGCACCTCCTCCGTCGAGCCGGACAGCCGGTTCATGATGCCCAGCGCGGTGAAGCCGTCCCCGGCCAGGGTGAGCACGACGTGCTCGACCAGGCCGTCGCGCACCCGCGAGCGGACGTCGACGTGCTCGATGTCCCCCGGCGCCAGGAACCGGAGCGCATCCACCACGTGGATGAAGTCGTCGTAGACCATCGTCCTCGGCGCCTCGGGCAGGCCCTCGCGGTTCTTCTGCAGCACGATCAGATCCCGCGGACGCTCCTTGGCCTGGACGTAACCGGGCGCGTAGCGCCGGTTGAAGCCCACCAGCAGCGAGCGGCCCGCACGGTCGGCCAGGTCGACCAGCCTGCGCGAGCCGTCCAGGGTGTAGTCCAGCGGCTTGTCCACGTACACGTCCACACCGGCCGTCAGCAACTGCTCCACGATCGGCACGTGCTGGCTGGTCGCGGCATGCACGAACGCCGCCCGGATCCCGCTCCCGATCAACGCCCCGAGATCGGTGAACCGCGCCTCCGCCCCGATCCGGTACGCCTCACCGATCCGGTCCAGCTTCACCCCGTCCCGGGTCATCAACCGCAGGTCCAACCCCGGCAGCGCGGTGAGGACCGGCAGGTACGCCTTCTGCGCGATGTCACCGAGCCCGATGACACCGACCGGAAGAAGGTCGTCAGGAACAGCGGTCGAACTCATGCACATCTCCATACTCGGGCGCCGACACCATGCACCCCCACCCTATTCACCCGCTCCCCACACCACCCGGCCGACGAGCCACGACGGCGACCGGGAGCACGCCCCGGTCGGGCCCCACCGAACCGAGTTGGAGGACTCGGCTCGGCCCGCGCTGGGCGCGGTCAGGTGGGTGTGCCCCGGGTTGGACCCTGGTCCCGAGGGTCGAGGTCGGTGGTCTCGTCGGGCTTGGGCATCCGGAGGGCCGTGATGACGCCGAGCACGACGGTGGCGAAGGCGAGCGCCAGGAGGACGGCGAAGGCCGCGCCGATCAGGAAGGTGGCGAGACCCGGTCTCATCCTGGCTCGTCTCCTTCGATGTCGCGGAGGAGGTGGAGGAGGTTGAGCAGAGTGCTCACCGGCGCGTTGCCGAAGTCGACCAGGACGCGGCCGTCGAGGGTCGTCTCGGTGGCGGCGGCCGAGCCCCAGAGGATCCCGAACGGGCGCCCGCGCTCGCGCAGTTCGCGGAGGAGGTTCGTGACCTGGGGCGTCGTGTAGTCCCGCATCCGGGGGTCGCTCGGCGCGATGGGCGGGTGGATCGGGCTCACGCCGCGAAGTCCAGCTCGTACCAGACGGTTTTGCCGTGCTTCTGGGGGTCGACGCCCCAGCGGTGGGTGAGGCCCTCCACGAGCTGAAGGCCGCGACCGGACTCTCCGAGGTCGGCGGGGGTGCGCCGCTCGGGGAGCGCGTCGTTCTCGTCCGAGACGCAGACCCGGAGGGTGCAGGTGAGGAGGGAGAAGTAGACGACGGGCGCGGCGGTCTCGCCGTGCCTCCAGGCGTTGACGAGGAGCTCGGCGAGGGCGAGTTCGGCGTTGAAGATGACCTCGGGGTCCCAGCCGGCGCGGGTCAGGACGTCCCGCAGGGCCTGCCGGGAGAGAGCGAGCGAGGGCGTGTTACGGGTGCACATGGAGACCTCCATGAGGCGGTGGTGTGGAGTGGAGAGGCGAAGCAGCGGATCCGTCGCCGTGAGCCAGGCCTGGGCGAGGCTGGTTGATGCCGTGCGCGGCTGCTCTGCGGAGCGCGGGCAGCAGGCGCCTACTGCCCTTGAAAACAGGCGTTACTGACGATCCGTCGGATCGATCTGCCAGTGACCATAGCCCAGATGCAGATCAAGTTTTACCCTGCTTCGGGATATTCCCCCTATCGTGGTATCAGCCGCCACAGATGGACCGCCCGGCAAGCCGCGCGGCAGACTGGGGTCGCCCCCTGCCCCGGAAGGAAGCCATGGCTCCACGCGCGAACCCCACACTCCGTCAGCGTCGGCTCGGCGCCGAGCTGAGAAGGATGCGCGAGCAGGCCGGCTTCGGCGGCAGCGAGCTGGGCCGCCTCGTCGGCATGAGCCCGGCGCAGGTGACGCAGATGGAGGCAGGGAGGATCGGCATCAGTGTGGAGCGGCTGCGCACAGTTGCCGCGACGTGCATGTGCGTCAACGAGCCCTTGATCGCCGCCCTCGCGGACGTCATCACGGAACGCGAGAAGCCGGGCTGGTGGGAGGAGTACCGCGGCACCCTGTCCGCGGACTTCGTTGATGTTGCGGAGTTCGAAGGCCAGGCCCGACGGCTCACCACCTACTCGATGGCTTTCATTCCCGGCCTGCTCCAAACCGGCTCCTACGCCTCTGCCGTCTTCGCTCAGACCTTCCCGCCCCTGCCCCGTCACGAGATCGACCTCAGAACAGCGTTCCGGATGCAGCGGCAGCGCGTTGTCCGATCGGGCGCGACGCCCTACTCGGCGTTCATCCATGAAGCAGCGCTGCGCATGCAGTTCAGCGGACCGGTCGTCCTCACCGAACAGCTCGACGCTCTCATCGAAGACTCCGGGCAACCGACCGTTTCGATCCGAGTGGTCCCGTTCGACGTCGGCGCGATGCCAAGCTCCAACGAGAACTTCACCTACGCCGCCGGGCCGATTCCCGAACTCGATACGGCGCAGGTGGACACGGGCCTCGGAACCCGGATCTTCGATGCCCCGGCCCACATGGCGAGGTTCCGGTCCCTGCTCGCCCGGTTCGAGTCTCGCGCCCTCTCGGAGGAGGAGACCCGAGACTTCATCGGATCCATCAAGAAGGAAATGGAAAGCAAGCGTGGATAGTTCCGTGTGGCAGAAGTCCAGCTACTCCGGCGCGAACGACGAATGCGTCGAGGTACGCACCGCCGACGGGCTGGTCGAGCTACGCGAGTCCGACGATGGCGAGGTCATAGTCCGCACCACCCCCGCCAAGCTCGCCGCGTTCCTCGAAGCCGCCAAGGCCGGCGAGTTCGACCACCACGCCAACACCCCCAGCTGAACCCGTCGGCCCCTCGCTCCGCCAGAGCGAGGGGCCGATCCCGGAAGTGGACACCGCGCCGGGGCCGGCGTTGAACGCGGTCAGCTCGTTGAACGGCCGCAGACGACCGCGGCGTGAATAGGGTGGCGGGCCTGCCTCGAGGTTCGAGATCATCCGGTCATGGTGGATGGCACGGCAGGGCAGGACCTTCCGGTCGGCTTCGGATTCCGGCCGTATCGCGGCGACGACGACCACGGCGCCATGGCCGCGGTGCGGCTGGGGTGTGTTGAACGGGACCGGGTCGATGTCCATTCGGTTGTGGAAGGGCTCCCGACAGCGGCCGAGATCGCCGAGGCTTCGGCCAAGTTGGAGGAGCCGTCCAGGAACCAGATCCTGGTGGTGCTCGACGGGAGCGTCGTCGGTTACTCGACGATCCGGTGGTGGCAAGAGCGGGACGGCACGTGGCTGTACCTGCACCGCGGCTACCTACTGCCCGAGCATCGCTGCCAGGGCATCGGCTCAGCCATGCTGAGCTGGGCCGAAGAGCGGATCCGTCGGCTCGTCGAACAGCACGGAACGGCCCGGACGGCAGTGATCGGCGCGAACGCCGTGGCCTCCGAGCAGGACGCCACGGCACTTCTGCTCGCAGCCGGCTACCGACGTGTCTTCAGCCTGGTCGAGCTGGAGCTGGGCGATCTGCAGCAGGTGCCCGAGCCGGGCGGCGAGCTGCGGGCCGGGATACGGACAGGGCCGATCGGGACAAGCCACTACCGCGCAGCCTGGAGGACGGTCGTCGATTCGTACGCGGACACCCGCTTCGCTCAGAGATGGCCTTTCCAGGACTTCGTCGACACCGCCGACCCGGCATGCTGGAGGGCTGCCTGGAACGGGCAGCACATGGTCGGCGTCGCCCTCTGCTCCATCCGCCGCCACGACCGCACCGTGGGCGAGGTGGACGAGCTGAGCGTCCGGACGGACCAGCGACGCCTCGGAATCGGCCGGGTCCTGCTGCTGGAAGGGCTGCGGAGCCTTCGCGAGCAGGGTGCGACGACCGCCCGGCTGTTCACCGGCACGGCAAACCAGCACCGGTCCTACGACCTTTACGAGAGTGTGGGGTTCCGGCGGCAGAACGAGTACGTCCGTTACCGCAAGCCGCTTGCCTGATCACCGGTCATTGGCTCGTCGGTCTGGGCGCCGGACAGTGCGGCGTGTACGGCGGCCGCAGCGTGGAGTCGTGCGGTGGGGAAGACCGGGACGGGGCTGTCATCAGAACCGATGAGGAGCTCGATTTCGGTGCAGCCCAGAATGATGCCCTCCGCGCCGCCGGCGACCAGGTCCGTGATGACCTTCTGGTAGGCGGCACGTGACTCCTCCCGCACGATGCCCAGGCAGAGCTCCTGGTAGATCACGTGGTGAACGATCGCGCGCCCGTCAGCGTCCGGGACCCGCACATCGAGTCCGCCGGCTTCGAGACGGCCTCGGTAGAAATCCTGCTCCATGGTGAACGCGGTGCCCAGCAGGCCGACTCGGTGCAGGCCCGCCGCCCGTACGGCCTCTGCGGTGGCGTCGGCCAGGTGCAGCAGGGGGATGGAGACCGCCGCCTCGACGCGGTCGGCGACCTTGTGCATGGTGTTGGTGCAGATCAGCAGCATGTCCGCCCCGGCTGCCTCAAGAGCCTGGGCCGCCGCAGCCAGGATCTCGCCGGCCTCCACCCAGCGGCCCTGGACCTGCAACTGCTCGATCTCCGCGAAGTCCACCGAGTAGAGCACGCACCGCGCCGAGTGGAGTCCACCGAGGCGGTCACGCGTGAACTCGTTCAACAACCGGTAGTACTCCGCTGTCGACTCCCAGCTCATCCCACCGATCAGCCCGATCGTCTTCATCGCCACGCCCTCACATCGACTCCGAGCGGCATCGAGTTCGCCGCTGGAACCTCAATATAAGGAATTTCACTCAGCAGGACCAAACATATAAGCCTTACTTGGGGCGAGCGGGCGGCTGTCGTTCACTGCCTGCGGCGGGCCGAAGAGTTCGGTCATGCCTCCACCACCAGGGCGACGGTCGGGGCGTACTGGCAGCGGCCGAACCACATGACCTTGGCCAGCGCCCAGTACGTGCCGGGGTCGGCGTCCTCGGGGGTGGTGATGACGAACGACACGGTCTCGGCGGCTCCGGGTGGGACGCGGAAGCCCTGGACAGGGGCGGCGATCGCCTCCCAGGTGCCCCACGGCGAGACGAGCTGGAGCTCGCCCCGGATCTCGCCCCGGGTGCGGTTCGTGAGGGCGAGGGTGAGGGTGGTACGGCCGCCGGGGGTGAGGTGGAGGGTGTCGTCAGCGACGGAAACGGACAGGCCGGTGTCGCGGCCGGTCGTCGCCTTGGTGCCCTGGGCGGCCGTCCAGTCCTCGGGGGCGTCCCCGTTCACGGGAAGCAGCTCAGGGAGGTCTCCGACGGCGATCGTCACCACGTCCTCGATCTGCTGGCCGTCGTGCTCGATCCGGACGGCGGCGAAGTAGAGGCCCGGCTCGACCGACGCGGGCGGGGTCAGGGTGGCCGGGAAGCGCAGGTGGCCGCCGGGATCGAGCCGGTACGGGTGGCTACTGAGGCTCGTCGCCCAGCCCTCGGGCGGCAGGACGAGGGCCGTGCCCTCGACAGCGACGTCGCACAGCTGGGAGGCGAGTACCACGGACAGCTCCACCGCCTCCCCGCCCGTCCGCAGCAGCCCGGGCGAGACCCCGATGGACACCGGAAGGTAACCGAGCGGCGCCGGGCCCCGGTTGTGCAGCCAGTAGCGGGCGTGGACGGGCTGGGCCGCCTCGGTGGCGGGGCCGAGGATCGGGCCGCCGCCGGGAGCCGTGACGGCCGGGTCGGCGAGAACGGTGGCGATCTGGGAGCCGGTGAGGTTCAGGTCGGCCGGGCCGAGGGGCCGCTCCAGCAGGTCGGCGCGACGGAGGTCGGCGAGGCCGAGCGCACCGCCGAGGGATGCCGTCGTCCCCAGGCCGGTGGACTCGACCAGCCGGACAGTGAGTTCAGGCCCCGCAGACGCCGCCGAGCCGTGCGCGATCGGGTTGCCGGCCGGTTTGAGCGCCCCGAGCAGCACCTCCCGCTGCGGCTCGACCCGCAGCCAGGACAGCGCGCCGGGCAGCGGGCCGCCCTGCCCGGCCGGCGCCGGCCGCGCGTACAGCGGGTGGTTGAACTCCTGCCCCTGCGCAGGGAGTTGCTGCGCCCGCCAGTCACCGGGTCCACTGACCAAGGCATAGCTGAACTCATGGGTCCAGCGCTGGAGCTGGAACGAGGAACCGTCCAGCAGGGTACGCCGGGGCGGATCGATCCAGACGCCCGACGGCCAGCCGGTGCAGGATCGCATCAGCGACAGGTGCAGTGCACCTCCGGCGTCGACCGCGAAGCCGGGCAGGCCGACGGTGAGCAGCGCCACCGTATGGTCCACCAGTTGATCCGAGACCGGCGACGGGCAGACCACAGCGATCCGGGCGTCGGCCAGGTCGGCGGCGAGCGCAGCCGGATCAAGGACGACCAGCGCGGGCAGGGCCCGCAGGTCGCGCAGGTCGGCGCCGGGCTGCCAGACCTCGGCGAGCGGGGTGCGGGCGGGCACCCACACCGCGCCGTACGCCTTCAGCACGGCCGCGTACTCCTCCCCCGCCTGCTCGATCAACTCCCGTGCCACGGTATTGACTTCCGGACCGCCGACGACGATGCGGAAGTCGGGCAGGTTGGAGTCCACCTCCAGCCACCCGTACCGCGCCCAGTCCGCCCCGGACGTGGTGGCCGTGACGCCGACCCGGGCCAGGGCGACCACCAGCTCCCGGGCGTCGGCGCCATCGTCCACCGACGGGACGACCACCTCGGCGACGCCCAACGCCCGTTCGCCCAAGGGCGATCCAGCCGGATCGACCAGGACGGCCACCGCGGTGGACCCGAGCCCGAACCAGGTGTTGGCCGGGTTGTCGAGGGTCCACGGCGCCTCCGCAGAGTCGACGTCCGGCAGCGCGAAACCGCGCCCGATGACCGCCCCCGCCACCTCGCTGACGGGCAGCGCGCCCGGCAGGTCGACCGGGAAGCGCAGCCGCAGCAGCCGGTCGGCGCCGGAGTGGTCGAGGACCCGGGTGCGGCAGTCGACCCGGTCGAGGCCGTGCCACAAGGTCACCGTCTGCTCGTAGCGCAGGCCGTCGACCGTCCCGCCGATCACCAGCCGCTCACCCAGCGGGCCGGTCTCGCGCCGGACCTCGGCGACCGCGTCTCCCGAGCCGACCACCGGCCCCTTGGGCACGAGGTGCCACGGGCCCTCGCCGAAGTCCGGGTGTTGCGGGTACTCCTCGTACACCCGCAGCTCGTTGCCGATCCGCCCGTCCTGCATCAACTCCCGTTCAAAGCACAGATCGTAGACGGACGACAGCCCGCCGCCACGCGCCGCGTCGGCGCGCACCCGGTACCGCCCGTTGGCGATCGTGTGCCCCTCGGCCGCCGTCCAGACGGTGTCGGGTTCGCCGTCCACCAGCCGCCACGTGCGCCAGCCCAGCGCCGGGACGTCAACGGCCAGGAACCGCAGCGTCCCCCGGTCGACGGCGCACGGCACCGGCTCGCCCCGGTCGTCCAGCACCCGCACCGACCGTGCACCGGGCGGCAGTTGGACGGCGACCAGGTCGGTCCGGTCGAAGGACAGGGTGTTGGTGACGACCACCGCCGCACGAACGCCGACCCCGCCCACCGTCGAGATCCGCCCCACCAGGGCGTCCAGAGCCGAGTCCCGGACGGCCGACGCGAGGTCGTACGCCTCCCGCCAGCCGCCCAGCAGGTCCAGGTACACCTGGTCGGACTCCGAGCCGGTGATGGCGTCGTGGTGGGCGCCGCAGGCGAGGTGGCGCCACACCTTGTCCAACGCGGCGGCCGGGTACTGCCCGAGCCCGTGGACGGAGGCCAGCGTGGCCAGCTTCTCCGCGTCCACGGCGGCGACCTCGCCCGCCCGCTGCGCCTGCTTGGTGTCGATGTAGGAGACGTCCGTGCCGGTGTACACCGGGTTCATGTCGCGGGTCTGCGGGCTGGGGCGCCGGCCGGTCGCGGCCAGCTCGGCCCGCACGGCGTCCAGGAAGTCGCGCGGGGTGGCGCACACGAAGCGCGGCCACAGGTACTTCGCCGCCCAGGAGCGGTGGATCCCGGTCACCCACCGGTTCGGCGGGGTGAAGTCCGTGCCGACCGGCAGCAGCAGGTTCTTGGTGGCGCCCACCGGCTTGAGCTTCCGGTACAGGTCGTAGACGGCCTGCTCGGCGGTGGCGAGGTCCGGGGAGGCGTCCATCCACCAGCCGGCCGAGTAGTGGTGCGGCATGTAGTGGGTGAGCACGCCGTCTCCGCTCGGCGCGATCCACTCGAACTCGCTGGGGAACTGCATCACCCGGGCGTCGTCCTTGGCCTCACGGAAGTTCTTCTGGATCGGGCCCCACTGGTGGAAGGGGCCGCGGGCCCAGGCGCTGCCGGTGAGGCCGGCGGCGGCGAGGAGGCCGGGGAACTGCGGGTCGTGCCCGAACACGTCCAGCTGCCACGCTGTTCGGGGGTCGCCGCCGAGGATGTCGCGCTGGTAGCCGATGCCGTGGACGAGGTTGCGGATGGTCGCCTCGGGGCCGGTGAGGTTGGTGCTGGGCTCGTTGTAGGTGCCGCCGACGAGTTCGACCTGCCCGCGGTCGAGGAGCCGGCGCAGCGAGGAGCGCCGCTCCGGGTGCTGGTCGAAGTACGGCTTCAGGTAGTCGACTTCGGCGAGCACGAACTTGTACACCGGATCGCGCAGCGCCAGGTCCAGGTGCGCGTCGACGAGGGCGAAGGCGTTGCGTTCCCAGCGCGGCCGGGTGGTGGCGTCGGCGGAGAGCAGGTCCCAGGGGGAGGTGTAGGCGGCCTGGGTGTTCCACCAGACCGGGTCGTAGTGGAAGTGCGAGACCAGGAACATCGTCCAGCCGGGCTCGGCGACCTCGATGACGCCCGCGGCGACTGCTCCCTCCGCCCGTACGGTGATGTGGAGTTGGGAGCCGGGAGCGGCGCCGGTGATCTCCAGCGGGACTTCGACCAGCCCCGTGCCGGTCGCCTCGCCGTGCACGCCCGGTCCGCTGACGGTGATCCGGGCAGCGGCCGGCCCGTCGAGGGTCACCCGCAACAGCTGCCGCGGGGCATCCTCGGGCCCGGTGAAGAGGTCGGTGCTCTCGACGGCGGTGATGGTGACCGGCACGGGGAGGGTCCTTTCTCAACGCAGGGGGACGCGGCTACTGGCCCCAGGCCTCGAACTCGTAGATGCGGGCGGCCGGGTCGGTGGTCTGGGTGGGCTTGGTGACGACCAGCCGGACGTAGCGGGCGGTGGTGCTCACCGGGTGGGTGGTGGTCCCCGCCGTGTTGCCGGTGACGGTGGCGACCGTGGTCCACGGGTCGGTGGTCCTGGAGCGGACCTGGAGGGAGAAGTCGCGGGTGTTGTAGGAGGCGCTCTCGCCGCCCGCCGAGGCGTGCTTGACCACGAACTCGGTCAGTTGCTTCGCCGAACCGAGGTCCACCTGAAGCCATTTGCTGCTCGTCAGCGTGCACCACTTGTCGCTGGTGCCGCCACTCACACTACCGTTGACGGCCTTCGCCGGGCCCTCGTTGGCGTTGCACTGCCCGGAGGCGGTCGCGGGCCGGTTGAGCGCCAGGTTGCTGCCGGAGGGCGCGCCGTTCCACGGGACGGTGGCGGTCGCGGCGGTGGAGCGGCCGTACCCTGGCGAGACGGCCTCCACCTCGATCGCCGTGCTGGCCTCGGTGCCGGCCCGGTCGAGGCGGCCGACGTAGTACGCGTCGTCGGGGGTCGCGCCGAGGAAGGTGCGGCTGCCGTCGGCGTTGCGCCGGTACACCTCGTAGTGGTGGACGCCACCGCCGGGCGCCGCCGTCCAGGAGAGCCGCAGGGACTGGCTCACGCCCGCCACCACGTCGCTCGCGCCCAGGACGGTGAGGGCACCGGGCGCGGCCGGGGTGTCCACCGTCCCGTCGTAGAGGGCGATCTGACCGATCCGCACGTCGTACGCCGGGTCCGTCCCGTCCGCCTGGAGCGCGATCTGGGCGACCGTCCGGCCCGCGTACGGCGACAGGTCGAGGGTGTGCCGCTCCCAGCCCGTCCCGGAGTTGGCGCCGAGGTCGAGGGTGGTGAAGGTGGTCGGCGCGTCGGTGAAGGAGAGCGCGGCCCTGAGCCTGGTCGGCCCGGCCGCCGGGGTCTTCACCACCAGGTCGAGTCTGGTGTCGGCCGCGACCGGCAGCCTGGTCTGGTACAGCCGGACGGTGTTGACGGCGTCCAGGGTGCCGGAGAGGCGCAGCGAGGAGCCGCCCTGGTAGGCGTCGGTGAAGTCGACGGAGGGGGTGAGCCGGCTGCCGGTGGAGTCGACGACCCAGCGGTAGGTGGGCGGGACGTCCTGGAGCGAGAGGTTGTTCCAGCCGCCGGTGGCCACCCGGGTGCCGGCGGCGTTGTAGAAGTCGCCCTGCCCGGTGTTGAAGCTGGTGACGAAGGGCTTGGCGGTGATCGGCGAGGACTCGGCGACGTAGCCGGCCAGGCCGGGCCAGCTGTCGGCGGTGTCGGCGCGGGAGGGGTCGCTCTTGGCGCCGACCCAGTAGCGGGCGTCCTTGGCGTAGTAGTCGGCCCGGTCGGTGGCGGACTTCCAGGTCCATTCGGGCCGGTAGAGGCCGAGCGAGGTGGTGTGCGGCTGCCCGGCCGGGAAGAGGGTGTTCCAGTCGACGCCGGTGTTGTAGCCGTTGGCCTCGGTGTCGATGCCGGAGTACAACTCGTACTCGCTGCGGCCGAGTTGGCGGGCGAGCGCACGGGAGGAGGAGAGGCCGGCGGCGTCCCAGTTGAAGTTCAGGAACATCGAGTCGGCGGTGCGCTTGGAACCGTCCTGGAGGAACGGGGAGTTGGCGGAGGTGAGGGCGTTCTGCCAGTCGACCGCGCCGGAGGTGGTCATCGCGTCGTACCACATGAACTCGGTGCCGCTCTGTGCCTTGGTGTACTGCATGAGGTTGCGCAGTTCGGTGGCGAGGCTCGAATCCCCGCCGCCGGTCTCCTGGTTGATGAACCAGCCGTCGAAGCCGTAGTACTGCGCGACCTGGGTGAGCTTGTCCGCGACGGGGTAGCGGCTGCCGGACTTCTGCACGAAGTCGCGGACCCATTGGAGCTGGCCGCCGTACGCGGCGGGCGGGAAGAAGACGGTGCCGTAGACCTTGACGCCGTTGCGGTGGGCAGCGTCGATGACGGTCGGGTTGGGGGCGAGGATCAGGCCTTCGCCGGCGGAGCCGCCCCAGAACACCAGCTTGTCGACGTACTGCCAGTAGCCGAAGGCGTAGTAGTTGGGGTCGGCGGAGCCCTGGGACGGGTTGTTGGAGGTGGGGCCGAAGGAGACCAGGGAAACGATCTTCCCTTCGCCGGTGCGGGCGTTGGGGTTGGCCTTGAGGGCCGGGTCGCTGGTGCGCGGCTGGAGCGGAACGCGGGAGCGGTTGAAGCGGGCGTCCGGGTCGGTGGCCGGGTCCCAGTTCAGGATGGTGCTGGGGTACCAGTACGAGGCGTAGGGCTGGCTCCCGGCGGTGGGAGTGGCAGCGGCGGCCGGTGCGGATAACGGCGGCGGTGCGCCGGGGGCGTCGGCGTGCGCGGTGGGTGCGGCGCCCAGCGCGGCGGCGGCGAGGGCGGCGCTGAGCAGCAGGGGGATCCGTCGTGACATGCGGTGACTCCGATCGAGCGGAGGTGGGTGGGCCGGGCCCGCGCCGTGGCGGACGGGGACCCGGGTGCATGCGAACGTGCCGGTGCTGATGGCGCAGCGAGGCTAAACCGGTTCAGAACCCCTGTCAACGACCCGCGCAGCAATCACCCCGGACGGTGAAACCGCGAGACCGGCGGAACCGCTGAAGCCGATGGGACCACCCCCGGCGGGGAGGTGGACTCCCGCACGGTCAGCCGCGGCGTCGGCATCTGGAGGTCCCGCCCCGGCCCGGCCTCGTCCACGATCTCCAGCAGGCTGCGCGCCACCTGCTCGCCGAGCGCGAAGGTGTCGCGGCTGAGCGCGGTCAGCGGCGGGTGGACGATCCGGGCGAGCACCGAGTCGTCGAAGGAGACGATGGACAGCTCGCCCGGCACCGAGACGCCCATCTCCCCCGCGACCCCGAGCCCGGCCACCGCCATCACGTCGCTGTCGTAGACGATCGCGGTGGGCCGCCGGGGCCGGGAGAGCAGCGTCCGGGTGGCGGCGGCCCCCTCGGCGTCGCTGAAGTCGGTGGGCACCGAGACGGCCTCCTCCAGCCCGAGCCGGCGGGAGGCGTCGCGCAGCGCGCGGATCCGCCGCTGGGTGTGCTGGAAGTGCGGCAGCCCGGCCAGGTGGGCGATCCGGCGGTGGCCGATGGCGGCCAGGTAGTCGACGATCGAGAGCATCGCCTCCCGGTCGTCGGCCCAGATCCGCAGCTGGTTGCCGCCCTTGCCGGGCCCGCCGAGCACCACGGCGGGCAGCCCGAGTGCGTCCAGAACGGCCGGCCGTGGGTCGCGGACCTGGAGGTCGACCACGATGAAGCCGTCGACGCGGTGCTCGGAGGCCCAGCGCCGGTAGACCTCGATCTCGGCGGCGGTGTCCTCGACCACCATCAGGTGCAGCGCGACGGAGCCGGCCGAGAGCACCGCCTGGAGGCCGGAAAGCAGTTGGCTGAAAAAGGGCTCGACCCCGATGGTGCGGGCCGGACGGGCGATCACCAGGCCGACGGCGTCGGCCCGGGCACCGCCGAGGGCGCGCGCGGCGCTGTGCGGGCGCCAGTTCATCTCCTCGGCGACCCGCAGGATCCGGGCCCTGGTCGCCTCGCTCACCCCGGGTCGCCCGTTCAGCGCGAAGCTCACCGCGCCCTTGGAGACACCGGCCTGGCGCGCGATGTCGGCGATCGTCGGTCTGCCCACTGCACCGGACCCTCTCTTGACAGCCAAGTTTAGCCGGGAGCATAGTCCCTGCCAGAGCTAGACCGGTTTAGTGCATCCGGCTTTTGTCCATCAGGTTCCCAAGACCCCTCGCGCGCCTTCCCCACCCACCCAAAGGACCGGGAGACCCTCATGCGAAGAATCTGGGCGGCACTGACGACGGCGGTCCTCACCGCCACCGCGCTCACCGGCTGCGGACTCGGCTCCGACGACGGCAAGAGCAGCGACAGCGTGGCCGGTGCGGCCGCCACCGGCGAGGTCAAGGGCAAGGTCTCGCTCCAGACCTGGGCGCTCAAGCCGAAGTTCACCGACTACGTGCAGGGCGTGATCGACGGCTTCAAGAAGAAGTACCCGGGCGTCGAGGTCGAGTGGCTGGACCAGCCCGGCGACGGCTACTCCGACAAGGTGCTCAGCCAGGCCGCCGCCGGCACCCTCCCGGACGTGGTCAACCTCCCGCCGGACTTCGCCCTCCCGCTGGCCAAGCAGAACCTGCTCCTGGACGTCGCCAAGGCCGACCCGAAGCTCGCCGACGAGTACGTCCCCGGCGGCGTGGACGCCTACCGCTTCGCCGGCCAGGACGGCGTCTACGGCTACCCCTGGTACCTCAACACCGATGTCAACTACTGGAGTTCGGAGCTCCTCGGCAGGTACGGCCTGGACCCGAAGAAGCTCCCGGCCAGCCTCGACGAACTCATCGCCCAGGCCAGGACGATGAAGGAGAAGTCCGGCGGCCAGACCTACCTGATGAGCCGCAAACCCGGCCTCGGCGACCTCTACAACGCCGGTGTGAAGATCATGTCCGACGACGGCAAGTCCTTCACCTTCAACACCCCCGAGGCCGCCGCACTGCTCGACAAGTACCGCGACGCCTTCAAGGAGGGCCTGCTCCCCAAGGACGTGCTGACCAACACCTACGCCGGCAACTCCAAGCTGTTCAACGCCGGTACCGCGGCCTGGACCACCGGCGGTGGCAACTTCATCACCAGCATCGCCACCGACAACCCCTCCCTCGCCCCGAAGATCGTCTCCTCCCCGGCGATGGGCACCCCGCCGCTCTACGTCCAGGGCGTGTCCATCCCGAAGAGCACCAGGAACCCGGCCGCCGCCGTCGCCCTCGCCCGCTGGGTCACCAGCCCCGAGAACCAGGCCGCGCTGGCCCACCTGACCAGCGTCTTCCCGTCCACCAAGGCCTCCGCGAACGACCCGTTCTTCAGCAGGAGCGACGGCACCAACGCGGGCGACGCCAAGGTGATCGCCTTCACCTCGCTCGGCAAGGCCAAGATGATCCAGCCGGTCCAGGTCAACGACGCGATGAGCACCATCGTCAACCAGCAGATCGCCCTGGCCATCAGCGGCGACGCGAGCTCCAAGCAGGCCCTGGACTCCGCCGTCGAGCAGTGCAACAAGCTGCTCAAGGGCTGACGCATCGTCAGACGATCTGCACCGCCCCCGGGAACGACCGCCCCGCCGCCCCAGGAAGCCCCCAGGAAGCCCCCAGGAAGGCAACCGCATGACCCACCGGCGCTGGTTCACGCCCTGGCTGCTCGCCGGACCGGCCGTCGTCTGGCTGGCCGTGTTCAACCTCTGGCCGGCCGTCAACACGGTGATCCTGTCCTTCACCAATGCCAAGCCCCTGGGCGGCGGGCGGTTCACCGGCCTGGAGAACTTCCAACGCATCCTGGACGACGAGCAGTTGGCCGACGCCCTGCTCAACAGCATCGTCTTCATGCTGGTCTGCCTGCCGCTGCTGACGTTCCTCCCGCTGCTGCTCGCCCTGCTCGTCCAGCGCAGGCTCCCCGGCATCACCTTCTTCCGTACCGCCTTCTACACCCCGGTCGTCGCCTCCGCCGTCGTGGTGGCGCTGATCTGGGGCTGGGCGCTGGACGACCGCGGCCTGGTCAACGGCCTGCTCCGGCAGAGCGGCCTGGCCGACTCCCCGGTCCCCTTCCTCACCGACCGCTGGCTGCTGCTGTTCAGCGCGATCGCCCTGACCGCCTGGAAGGGGCTCGGCTACTACATGGTCATCTACCTCTCCGCCCTCGCCAACGTCCCGCGCGAACTGCACGAGGCCGCGGCCGTCGACGGCGCGAGCCCGGTCCGCCGCTTCTGGCACGTCACACTGCCCGGGGTGCGGCCCACCATGATGCTGATCTCCGTGCTGATCTCGGTGAGCGCGCTGCGCGTCTTCTCCGAGCTGTACGTGCTCTCCAACGGCCAGGGCGGGCCCGGCGGCCGGGACATGTCGGTGGTGATGCTGATCCAGATGTACAGCCGCGGCTTCACCGGCCACCTCGGCTACGCCTCCGCGCTCAGCCTGATGCTGTTCGTCATCACCCTCGGCCCGATGCTGCTCCTGCTCCGTCTGAACCGGAAGGCGGCGTGAACCCGTGAACCGGCCCGAACCCATGACCCAGCGCCGCGCACGGGGCTTCAACACTCCCTCCCCCGCCCAGAACGCCGCCCGCTACCTGCTGCTCCTGCTCGTCCTGCTGCTCGTCCTCGGCCCGTTCCTCTGGCAGCTCTCCACCTCCCTCAAGGGCCCCGACGAGGACGTCTACACCCGCACCCCGAACTTCCTCCCTGAGCAGTTCACCTTCGCCAACTACGGCAAGGTCGCCGCCACCATCCCGGTCTGGACCTACGCCCTCAACTCCCTGGTGGTGGCGGCCATCTGCATCGCCGGCAACGTGATCGGCTGCACCCTGGCCGGCTACGCCCTGGCCCGGCTGCGCTTCCGCGGCGCCCGCCTGGTGCTCGGCCTGTTCCTGGCCACCCTGGTGCTGCCCGGCGAGGTCACCATCGTCTCCCAGTACGTGCTGGTGCGCGGCCTCGGCCTCGCCGACTCGCTGGTCGGCGTCGCCCTGCCCGGCTCGATCGCCATGCTCAACGTCCTGCTGATGCGCACCGCCTTCGCCGCCGTCCCGGCCGAACTCGACCAGGCCGCCCTGGTCGACGGCGCCTCGGTCTGGCAGCGGCTGTGGTACGTCGGCCTGCCGAACGTGCGCGGCATGCTCAGCGTGATCGTCATCTTCACCTTCATCGGCGCCTGGGACGACTTCCTCTGGCCACTGATCGTGCTCAACGACCCGCAGCAGTACACGCTCACCGTCGGACTCCAGTACCTCAACGGCACCTTCTCCGCCAACCCGCGGCTGATCGCGGCCGGCACCATGATCGCCTTCCTGCCGATCGTCGTGGTGTTCGCCGTCTGCCAGCGCTTCTTCTTCCGGGGCGTCGAGGAGGGGGCCGTCAAGGGGTAGCACACCGTCCCGTTCCCCCAACCGCGTTGAGGAAGCCCTGCGATGACCACCGCGATGACCGCCACCGCCCCGCAGCGCCCCCGCTTCGGCGTCAACTACACGCCCACCGCCGGCTGGTTCCACCACTGGCTCGACTTCGACCTCGACGCCGTCCGCGCCGACCTCGACTCCGTCGCCGTGCTCGGCCTGGACCACGTCCGGGTGTTCCCGCTCTGGCCGCTGTTCCAGCCCAACCGCACCATGATCCGCCCGCGCGCCGTCGAGCAGCTCGCCGCCCTGGTGGACGCGGCCGGGGAGCGCGGTCTGGACGTCGCGGTGGACGGGCTCCAGGGCCACCTGTCCAGCTTCGACTTCCAGCCGTCCTGGACCCAGACCTGGCACCGGCGCAACCTCTTCACCGACCCCGAGGTCGTCGACGGCCAGGCCGCCTACCTGCGCACCCTCGCCGAGGCGCTGCACGGCAGGCCCAACTTCCTCGGCATGACGGTCGGCAACGAGATCAACCAGTTCGCCGGCGACCCGCACCCCGACCCCGACCGGATCACCCCCGACCAGGCCGACGCCTGGCTGCGCCGGATGCTCGCCGCCTGCGAGCAGGGCGCGCCCGGCCGGCTCCACCTGCACGCCTCCTACGACGCCGCCTGGTACCTCGACGAGCACCCCTTCACCCCGTGGCACTCGGCCCGGATCGGCGCCGCGACCGCCGTGCACTCCTGGGTGTTCAACGGCACCGCCCAGCGCTATGGTGCCCGCTCCACGGCGAGCGCGCAGCACGCCGCGTACCTGGTCGAGCTCTCCAAGGCGTGGGCGCAGGACCCGCACCGCCCGGTCTGGCTCCAGGAGGTCGGCGCCCCCGCCCCGCACATCGCCGCCGCGGACGCCGCCCGCTTCACCGCCGCCACCGTCGAGGCGGTGCTGGACTGCCCGGACCTGTGGGGCGTCACCTGGTGGTGCTCGCACGACGTCGACCGCTCGCTCGCCGACTTCCCCGAGCTGGAGTACAGCCTGGGCCTGCTCACCGTCGACCGCGCCGTGAAGCCGGCCGGGGCCCGGCTCGCCGAGGCCGCCGCCGAGGTCCGCCGCTCCTGGCGGCCGCCGGCACCGCGCGGCACGGCGTTGGTGGTGACCACCGGCGACGAGGTGACCGCCCCCGAACGCTCGGTCTGCGGCCCGGGCGGCGCGGTGTACGAGGCGTTCATGCGGCTGGCCGGGCAGGGCGCCCGGCCGACCACCGTGCTTGCCGAGCGCGCCGGGGACGAGGGCCATCTGGCCGCCCGCGGCATCACCGAGGTGGTGCATCCGGAGGACGTCCTCCGCCGCTGACCGTTATCCCCGTGTACCGTCCGCCCCACCGTCCGCCCCAGTCATCCCCAGCCATGCAACGGAGCCTGCTGACATGCACGATGACCGCAAGCTGGTCGAGTCCCGCCTCAAGCGCGTCCTGGACGAGCGCATCCGCCCGGCCGTCTACCCCGAGTCCGTCCCGCTGGAGGTCGGCATCTGGACGGCGCCCGGCGAGCCCGTGCCGGTCGCCGAGGGGCTGGCCGCCCCGCGCACCCCGATCGCGGTGGGCGACGCCTGGGGCGCGCCCTGGGGCACCAGTTGGATCACCGTCACCGGCACGGTGCCGCAGGCGTGGGCCGGGCGCACCGTCGAGGCGCTGATCGACCTCGGCTTCGACGCCAACATGCCCGGCTTCCAGTGCGAGGGCCTGGTCTACCGCCCTGACGGCACCCCGGTGAAGGGCCTCAACCCGCAGAACCAGTGGGTGCGGATCGCCGCCCCGGCGGCCGGCGGCGAGCCGGTGCTGCTGCACGTCGAGGCCGCGTCCAACCCGGTCGTCCTGGACTACCACCCCTTTCTGCCCACCGAGTTGGGCGACCGGGAGACCGCCGGCTCGGAGCCGCAGTACGAGCTGGCCCGGATGGACCTCGCGGTCTTCGACGAGACGGTCTGGCAGCTGGTCGTCGACCTGGAGGTGCTCGGCGAGCTGATGGCCGAGCTGCCGGTGGACGGCGCCCGGCGCTGGGAGATCCTGCGCGCCGTCGAACGGGCCCTCGACGCGGTCGACCTCCAGGACGTCAACGGCACGGCCGCGCAGGCCCGTTCGCAGCTCACCGCGGTACTGGCCGCACCCGCCGTGCCGTCGGCGCACCGGATCAGTGCGATCGGCCACGCGCACATCGACACGGCCTGGCTCTGGCCGCTGCGCGAGACCGTCCGCAAGGTGGCCCGCACCACCGCGAACATGACCGCCCTGCTGGAGGACGAACCGGACTTCCGCTACGCCATGTCCCAGGCGCAGCAGTACGCCTGGATCAAGGAGCACCGGCCCGAGGTGTACGCGCGGGTCCGCAAGGCGGTGGCCGAGGGTCGGTTCGTCCCGGCCGGCGGCATGTGGGTGGAGTCCGACACCAACATGCCGAGCTCGGAGGCGATGGCCCGTCAGTTCGTGCACGGCAAGCGGTTCTTCCTGGACGAGTTCGGGGTGGAGAACCACGAGGCCTGGCTGCCGGACACCTTCGGCTTCACCGGCGGACTGCCGCAGATCATCCGCAACGCGGGCTCCAGGTGGCTGCTGACGCAGAAGATCTCCTGGAGCCAGATCAACAGGTTCCCGCACCACACCTTCCTCTGGGAGGGCATCGACGGGACCAGGATCTTCACCCACTTCCCGCCCGTGGACACCTACAACTGCTCCATGAAGGGCAGCGAAATCGCCCACGCGGCACGGAACTTCAAGGACAAGGGGGTGGCCCGGCACTCGCTCGCCCCGACCGGCTGGGGCGACGGCGGCGGCGGGACGACGCGCGAGATGGTCGCCAAGGCCGCCCGGCTGGCGAACCTGGAGGGCTCGGCCACCGTCCACTGGGAGAAGCCCGCCGAGTTCTTCGCCAAGGCCGAGGCCGAGTACCCGAACCCGCCGGTCTGGGTCGGCGAGCTCTACCTGGAGCTGCACCGCGCCACCCTGACCAGCCAGGCGAGGACCAAGCAGGGCAACCGGCGCAGCGAGAACCTGCTGCGCGAGGCCGAACTCTGGTGCGCCACCGCCGCGTTGCGCACCGGCGCGGCCTACCCGTACGAGCAGCTGGACCGGATCTGGAAGACCGTCCTGCTGCACCAGTTCCACGACATCCTGCCCGGTTCGTCCATCGCCTGGGTGCACCGCGAGGCCGAGGCGACGTACGCGGCGCTGGCCGAGGAGCTGGAGGCGCTGATCGGACGGGCCCAGCAGGCGCTGGCCGGGGATCCGGCCGGCGGGCGGGAGCTGGTGTTCAACGCGGCGCCGCACCCGCGCTCGGCGGTGCCGGCGGGCGGGGCCGCGACCGTGGCCACTGCGACTGCGGCCGGCGGCTGCGAGGTGGCGGAGCGGCCCGACGGCGGCTTCGTGCTGCGCAACGGGCTGCTGGAGGTGGTGGTGGACGGCGACGGCCTGGTGGCCTCGGTGGTGGACACCGCGAGCGGCCGCGAGACCCTCGCCCCCGGCAGCCGGGCCAACCTGCTCCAGCTGCACCCCGACTTCCCCAACATGTGGGACGCCTGGGACGTCGACCAGTTCTACCGCAACACCGTCACCGACCTGACCGGCGTCGACACGCTCACCGCCGAGTCCGCCGCCGGGCGGGTCACGGTCCGGGTGGCCCGCTCCTTCGGCTCCTCCACCGTCGTCCAGGCCCTCACCCTGCGGGCCGGCGAGCGGCGGCTCGACCTCGACACCGAGGTCGACTGGCACGAGACCGAGAAGTTCCTCAAGGCCGCGTTCCCGCTCGACCTGCACACCGAGCGGTACGCCGCCGAGACCCAGTTCGGCCACCTCTACCGGCCCACCCACACCAACACCAGCTGGGAGGCCGCCAAGTTCGAGGCCTGCAACCACCGCTTCGTCCACCTGGACGAGCCCGGCTGGGGCGTCGCCCTGGTCACCGCCTCCACCTACGGCCACGACGTGACCCGCACCGTGCGCGACACCGACGGCGGGACGACCACCACCGTCCGCTTCTCGCTGCTGCGCGCACCGCGCTTCCCCGACCCGCGGACCGACCAGGGGCTGCACCGCTTCCGGCACGCGCTCGTCCCCGGCGCGACGATCGGCGACGCCGTCCGCGAGGGCTACCGGATCGGCCTGCCCGAGCGGCGGATCACCGGCAGCACCGAGGAGGTGCGGCCGCTGGTCGAACTCGACCACGACGCGCTGGTGGTCAGTGCGGTCAAGCTCGCCGACGACGGCAGCGGCGACCTGGTCGTCCGGGTCTACGAGGCGGGCGGCGGGCGCGCCCGGGGCCGGCTCACCACCTCCTTCCCGCTCGCCGACGCCGTCCCGTGCGACCTGCTGGAACGCCCCTGGGCGGGCACCCGCGGCGAGGTGACGGTGGCGGACGGCGGGGTGCGGCTGGCCCTGCGGCCGTTCGAGCTGGTCACCCTGCGGCTGCGCGCCGCGGGCTGACCCTTGTGCGGCTGGGCAGCCCACGGCCCTCCGCTGCCCGCCGGACCGCCGCACTACGCTGAGCGGCGCCCCCGGCCCACCCGCCGGGGGCGCCGCCCGCCCCGCCCGTACCCGTCTGGAGCCCGCCGCGATGACCCTCGCCCCGCAGCCCGCCGCCACCCCGCTGTTCGCCGCCGTCGACATCGGCGGGACGAAGATCGCCGGGGCGCTCGTCGACGGGCACGGGGAGCTGCGGCACCGGCTCCAGCTGCCCACCCCCGCCCGGGAGCCGGGCACCGCCGTCCTCGCCGTCGTGCACAAGGTGCTCGACCAGCTCGCCGGCACCGCCGACTGGGCCGGCGTGACGGCCGTCGGGATCGGCAGCGCCGGGCCGGTCGACCTCGCCGACGGCACCGTCAGCCCGGTCAACATCCCCGGCTGGCGCCGCTTCCCGCTGGTCGCCGAGGTCGCCGCGCATCCGGCGGTGGCCGCGCGGCGCCTGCCCGTCCGGCTGGCCGGGGACGGCGTCGCGATGGCGGCCGCCGAGCACTGGCGGGGCGCCGCGCGCGGCGCGGACAACGCGCTCTGCCTGGTGGTGTCGACCGGGGTCGGCGCCGGGCTGGTGCTGGACGGCGCCGTCCGGCCGGGCCCCAGCGGGAACGCCGGCCACCTCGGCCACATCACCGTCGACCTGGACGGCGAGCCCTGCCCGTGCGGCTCCCGGGGCTGCCTGGAGGGCATCGCCAGTGGCACCGCGATCGCGCGGCGGGCGCTCGCCGAGGGCTGGCACCCGGCCGGGGAGGACCGCTCGGCCCGCGCCGTCGCCGCCGACGCCGAGGCGGGCGATCCGGTCGCGCTCGCCGCCTTCGACCGGGCCTCCCAGGCCCTGGCCGCCGGGATCGCGGCGACCGCCGCGCTGGTCGACCTCGACCGGGTGGTGATCGGCGGCGGGGTCGCCACTGCGGGCGAGCTGCTGTTCGCCCCGCTCGCCCGGCACCTCGACCGCTACGCCGCGCTGTCCTACATCCGCGGCCTGGACGTCCGCCGCGCCGAACTCGGCACCGACGCCGGGCTGATCGGCGCGGCCGCGCTCTGCCGGTGACCGCGGCCGGGCTCTGCCGCTGACCTCCCCCGGGGCCCGACGCCGAGGCGTGGCAGCGCCGCACGGCGGCCGTACCGAAGCCGCACGGCGCCCGGTCCGCCGAGGTCCGCGCCGGGTACCCGCCCGGGCGGTCGCCGCCGCCCGGGCCGTCGCCGCCGTCCGGGCTCAGGCCGGCAGCGGGTGCCCGAACAGCATGTCGTAGCCGTCCGGCAGCTGCTCGATCACCCCGTCGATCAGCTCCGCCGGGGCCAGGTCGGCGAGGGTGCTGAGCACCGCCCCGATGTCCCACTGCGCGGTCGCCTCGGTCGCGCCGTCGATCCAGCCGACCACGCCCTGCACGAAGCGCTCGGCGGTCAGCGGTTCGGCGGCGGGCCGGGCGTCGCGCAGCAGCGGGGCGTAGGTGCCCGGCAGCAGCGCGGCGAGCTCGTTCCGTTCCGCCCCGACCAGGTGCTCGCCGAGCAGGGCCAGCACCACGCGGGCGGCGTGGTCCGCCTCCGCCTCACTCCGGTATTCGCCGCGTTCGACGACGCGGGCGAGGAAGTCGCCCCAGGAGATGGTCATCGCGTCCTCCTTCCGGTCCCGCCGGACGGGGCCGCCACCCGGACTGGCGGGGTGCCGCACTCTTCAGAACTGTCAGAACTGGTTCGGAACTCTTCGGAACTCATCGGAACTCTTTGCCGGGGCTCGTCGAAGCCCTTCGAAACGCTCCGAAACGCTCCGGAACACTTCGAAACCCGTCGGCACGGTCCGGCCCGGGCGGCGCAGCACGAACCGGCGCCCGTGCTGCTCAGCGTACTGCCGGACCACCGGTGCGCCCAGGCCGCCGCGGTCCGTACGGGGCCCGGTGGGGCGGATCGACGCCGTTGTCGACCACGCCACCGGTCTGCCGTCGGTCCGGTTCAGGCCGCCGAGGCCCGACACCGCCGACGGGCGCGGCGCCCCGGCGCCGCCGGGCCGAGCCGTACCGGCACCCGCAGTGGGGGCGCCGCGGAAGGCGCCACGGGTGACGCGGTGTCGACCCGCACCGCGTCCGGCATAAACGCCGCCAGGAATCGCCGCTCACTCTGGCTGAGTTTGCGCGAACGGCCGGATTCCCGGTCCCGCGCGACCACCACGGTACGGGCCCGCATAAAGGTGAGCGGATCCCGGCAGACATTCACCACGACGTGTGCGGAACTCCGTCCGAGCCGTTCCACGGTCAGTTGCACGGACAATGGCTCGGGGCGGTGGTGCAACTGCTCCAGGTAATCGATCTCGTGCCGCGCGATAAGGAATCCGGACGGGAACAGCGATTCCCGGACGGCGGTCGCGTGGTGGCAGAACAGGTCGTAAATCCCCTCCTGCACGTAGCCCACCAGCCGGGCGTTGTTGATGTGCCCGTTCTCGTCGACGTCGCTCCACCGGGTGGGACAGGACAGCACGTGCGCGCCCGGGCGCGGCGCGCTCACTGCTGCGTCAGCCGCGCGCCGACCGCCGCGGGCAGCAGCGCCCGCTGCAACCGGGCGTAGTAGCCGGAGTGTTCGGCCGCCATCCGGGCCGCGGTCCAGCCTTCCTCGGCAGCCTCTGCGGCCGCCTGGACGACCAGGCTGTCGAGCACCGCGTCCACCGAACGGCAGAGGTCGGCGACGGCCGCCAGGCGCTCGGTCACATCGGCTCCGCCCGCGGCGTTGCGGGCCGGAAACGCGGCGAGCGAGTCCACCGCGAACCGCAGATCCGCCACGGTGTCCGGCTGGTTTTCGGAAAGGCAATTGCGCATGTGTTTCTCCCAGGACTTTCACGGCCATTACGGCTCAGTAGGTCGTGTTCGAATGCACCGGATCGGTGTCGGCACCCCCCGGCACAACGGACGCTATCCCAGCCTGGACGGTCGATGGATGGTTTGCGGACGGTGAGCGGAAACTCACCACCATTGGAGTAGTTTGCCGGGGCACACAATATGCCCCGTCAGCCGAATGCCGTCCGGAGATCTGCTGGTATCACCAACGATCACCGCCCGGCCACCGCGCTTTCGTCACGCACCGTGACCGCTGGTGGGCGGCCGACCACCCCACCACCGGGCCTTGTAGAGCGCGGTGCCGGGGAGCGGCCGGGTGCCGTCGGGCCGGTGCAGGGTGAGCGAGGAGGTGCACCAGTCGCACGGCCCGCGGTGGTCGGGGGCAGTGGTGAGCAGCCGGCCGGTGCCGGGCTCGTCCCCGATGCTCTTCACGTTCCGTTCGGCGTCCGGGTCCGACAGGTGCACGGGGGTGAAGTGGTCGGCGGCCGGGTCGTAGCGCCAGAGCCCGGTCGAGGTGCTGATCCAGAACCGCCCGGCCGCGGCCAGGACCGGCGCGAGGTCGTGCCCGCCGCTCTCGGGCAGCGGGGTGGTCCGGGCCACGGTGAGGGTGGGCGCGGCGGGGGTGCCGCCGACCCGCAGCGCGGTCAGCTCCTCGTCACCGAGGGCCCAGAGCAGGCCGGTCCGCTCGTCCCACTGCACACCGTGCGCGCCCGGGAGCCGGTGGGCGGCGAACGCGGTGGCGCGCGGGCCCTGCGAGGCGGCGTAGACGCGCACCCACCCGCCGTCGCTCGCGGCGACGGCCACATTGCCGTCCGGCAGCAGTTCGATGCTGTGCGGGTTGGCCGCCCGGCCCACGTCGGCGGCCCAGCGGGTGGTGCCGGTGGCGGTGTCGACGACGGCGGCCAGGCCGCCGGAGGCGGTGGTGATCAGGTACCTCCGCCCCTGCCGGACCCGGCTCTTCGCCTCGTCCGGGAAGGTCCAGCTGTGGGCGGGAGCCAGGTCGGCGAGGTCGGCCGCGGTGTCGGCGCTCCAGCGCCAGACGACGGGCAGCCGCTCCGGCCCCTGGTAGGGCATCAGGTCCCGCGCGCCGTCCAGCACCAGGACCCGGCGCGAGGCCTGGTCCACCGCGACGACCGCCCACCCGGGCGAGGGCGAGGTGGCCTGCGCGCCGGCGGCGGGCGCACAGAGCAGCAGGGCGGACACGGCCGCCAGTGGGGTCCTCAGCACGCCCCCACGGTGTCGGGCGCCGGGCCGCTCCACCAGTGCTGAACCGCCAGATGGCAGAGGTCCGGTGCCACGCCCGGGTCAACGCCGGGTCCGGCCGGTGCCACGCCCGGGTCAACGCCGGCACCGGCCGGCGTCGCGCCCGGGGCGGCACCCCCGCCCGGGTCGGCACCGCCCTCGGGTCGGTACCCCGCCCGGGTCAGTGCCGCCCTGAGATCACGTCAGCCACCCGCGCGATCGGCGAGGTGGTCGCCCGCCCGGCCGCCTCCTGCCGGTCGGCCGCGTGGTACGCGGCGTAGAGCGCGTGCACGCCGATCCAGCGCAGCGGCTCGGGCTCCCAGCGGCGGACGGTGTGCCCGACCCAGGGCAGCCGGGTCAGCTCGGTGTCGCGTCCGAGGACCAGGTCGCGCAGGGTGCGCCCGGCCAGGTTGGCCGTGGTCACCCCGCTGCCGACGTAGCCGCCGGCCCAGCCGAGCCCGCTCGCCCGGTCCAGCTCGACAGTGGCGCACCAGTCCCGGGGGACGCCGAGCACCCCCGCCCAGGCGTGGTCGATCCGGGCGGTCGCGGCGGCCGGGAAGAAGCTGTTCAGGATCGCGCGCAGCTGGCGCACCGTCTCCACCTGGGTGCTCCCGTCGGAGTCGGTCCGCGAGCCGAACCGGTACGGCACGCCGCGCCCGCCGAGCGCGATCCGGTCGTCGGCGGTGCGCTGCGCGTACATGTAGGCGTGCGCGAAGTCGCCGAGCACCTCGCGGCCCGCCCAGCCGGTCTCGGCCCAGAAGGCGGCGGGCAGCGGCTCAGTGGCGATCATCGCCGAGTTCATCGGCAGCCAGGTGCGCTTCTCGCCACGCAGCCCGGCCGTGAACCCCTCGGTGGCGCGCAGCACGTACTCGGCGGTGACCGTGCCGTGCGGCGTCACCGCCCGGGCCCGCCCGCCCGGCCGGGCCGGCCGGATCCCGGTGACGGCCGTCTCCTCGTACACCGCCACCCCGAGCTCCCGCACCACCCGCGCCAGCCCGCGGGCCAGCTCGGCCGGCTGGATCCGCGCCCCGTACCGCGACCAGGTGCCGCCGACGGCACCGGCGACGTTGATCCGCTCGGCCGTCTCCTTCGCGCCCAGCAGCTCGACGCGGTCCGCGCCGTACGCCCGCTCGGCCTCGGCGAAGGCCGCCAGCCTGCTCAACTGGGCACGGTTGCGGGCTACTTCCAGCACCCCGCCGCGCAGCACGGCCGCGTCGATCCGCTCGGCGGCGGCCGTGTCGACGACCTCCCCGACCGCGGCGTCCATCGCCCGCTGCATCGCCGCCGCCGGGCCGCGGCCGTACCGCCGCGCGAAGGCCGAGCGGCCGGCGAAGCCGCTGTACAGCCAGCCGCCGTTGCGCCCCGAGGCGCCGTAGCCGCAGAACCGGCGCTCCAGCACGGCGATCCGCAGGGACGGCTCCGCCCGCTTCAGGTAGTAGGCCGTCCAGAGCCCGGTGTAGCCGCCGCCGACGATGCAGACGTCCACGTCCGTGTCCCCGGGCAGCGCGGGGCCCGGCTCCGGCAGCCCGCTCGCCGCGTACCAGAACGACACCTCGCCGTTGACCGCCACCGGAACCTCCCGCACCCTCGCCGACCTGCCCGGACGCTACCTCCCGCCGTCGCCCGCCGGACACCGCCACAGTGCCAGGATCCGGCCGCCCGGCCAGCCACCCTGTCAGGCACCGGACGGGCCCTGCACCAGCTCCAGCACCCGGGTCCAGCGGTACTCCCCGGGGACGTACTCCGCGACCCGCACGCCCATCCCGCGCAGCCGTGCCAGGCTCTGCTCATAGGCCGGGTGCGCCGCCTGCGCCGCGCTCAGGCACGGTTGCAGGGCCACCGGGATCCCCCAGCCGTACGACTCGCAGAGGATCCCGAGCGCGAGGGTGTCCGAGATCCCGGCCGCCCACTTGTTGATCGTGTTGAAGGTCCCCGGCGCCACGACGACGGCGTCCGGATCCGGCAGCGGGCGCGGCTCCCCGGGCCGGCGCCAGGCCGAGCGGATCGGGTACCCGGTCTGCGCCGCGATCGCCTCCTCGTCGATGAAGCCCATCGCGAGCGGCGTCGCCACCACCCCCACCTCCCAGCCCTCCTCCTGCGCGGCGGCGATCAGCTCCCCGACCCCACCCGCGACCCCCGCCGCACAGACCACCACGTACAGCATCCGCTTGCGCTGCTCGCCCACTGCTCGACTCCTCCGTTTCGGCGATCCCAGCACAGTAGAACGCCCGCCCCGGCGGGTGCGCGGGGCGGGCGTGCGGCGTCCGGTCGGCTCAGCCGAGGGTGGAGCCGGCGATGGGTTCGGAGAGTTCGACCGTCTTGCCGTTGAGGCCGGTCTTGACGAACTGCCAGGTGAGCCCGGTGATGACGCCCTTGCCGAGCGGGGCGAGCCGGGCGAAGGCGGGCTGACTGAGGTCGATGTGGGTAGCGTCACAGGACGGGCACTGGTCCTTGACCGGCACCGTGATGGTCTTGCCCTGGTAGCTGACCTTGACCGAAATCCCCTTGCACACCGGGTCGTTGTTGGGGTTGGCGGTGGTCCACCAGGTGTGCGAGACGGCGACGAGCAGCTGGGTGGAGGCGTTGATCTGGGTGCCGCAGGCGCCGAAGCCGGCGTCGGTGTAGTAGGTGGCCTTGCCGGACATGGGCTTGTTGATCGGTATCGCGGCACTGGCGGTGCCGGCGGTGAGGGCGATCAGGGCGGCGGCGGCGAGCGGGGCGCCGGCGAGGATCCTGAGCTTCTTGCCGATGGCGATGGCGCGCATGGGTCCCTCCGATACGGTGGCGAATGCCGGATCGTCGTGGGCATGACAGATCTAACTCGCCGAGGACGGACGTCAGTTCGGCGACCGCACACCCACCTGGATGGAGCGAACGTATGCGCCCGGGACCCATGTGGTCCAGACCTCCAGCCTGTTGTCATGGACACAGGGCAAGAAGCTTTACCAATGCGGCCGAAGGAGCGAAGATACGTGACCGCACCACCACGGACGGTGTTGGGACGGTGTTGACAGGCCGTCACGCCGCCCAGGAGGCCCCGCCCCATGCGCACCGCCCTCACCGCCCTGCTGCTCGCCGCCGTCCTGCTCCCGGTCGGCGAGGCGGCCACCGCGGCCACCGCGACCGCCGCGACCCGCGAGGTGAACCAGGGCTACAGCATCCCGGTCGGCGCCGTCACCGACCTCGGCGCACTGCCGGTACTCGGCAGCCTCGGGCTGGACTTCGCCCGCCTGCTCGGACAGTAGGCCCCCGCCCCCGGCACGACGAAGCGGGCGGACGCGCTGTGTCGCGTCCGCCCGTTCGACATGCCCGCGCACGGTCCGCGCCGCGGTCGCCGGACTTACTTCCGCTCCGCACGTTAGTCACCGCCGCGCCCCCGTCACAAGGGCGAACGCCCGGCTGAAGCACCCCCGTCATCCGCCGCAACGTGCCGCAACGGACCGGCAACACCCGCTCCCAGCAGCCAAGATGGCGATTGACAGCACCCCGGCCCCTTCAGCACGATGAGCGCCGAGCCCACTCGCGACGAGCCGGAAGGAGGGCCGATGCACACCGCTGTCCGCCGTGTCCCGTGCCCCGCCCCCGCCCGTTGCGCGCGCCGCTGTTGTCGCGGCGCGCTCGTGCTCTGACCCGTCCGCGCCCACCGCGGCCGGGCCCTCCCCCGCACGGCCCCGCCGTGCCGTTCGGCCACCCGTTCGCCTGCTCGTCCGCATCCGCGTCCGAGTGCCCGTCCGCCTGCTCGTTCGCCTGACTGCACGCCTGACCGCACGCCGCCCGGGATCCGCCGGTCGGCGCCACTCACCCACACCCGCAAAGGGGTTGCACCATGACCACCGCCCTGACCGAACTGCGCCTCACGCCCGTCGCCGGCCGGATCGGCGCGCTCGTCCACGACGTCCGCCTCGGCGGCGACCTGCCCGCCGAGACCGTGGCCGCCGTCGAGGCCGCGCTGCACCGGCACAAGGTGCTGTTCTTCCGCGGCCAGCAGCACCTGGACGACGCCCAACACGAGGCGTTCGCCCGCCTGTTGGGCGACCCGGTCGGCCACCCGACCGTCCCCAGCGCGGACGGCCGCTACATCTTCGAGCTCGACGCCACCAAGGGCGTGCGGGCCAACAACTGGCACACCGACGTCACCTTCGTCCCGTCCTACCCGAAGGCCTCGATCCTGCGCGCGCTGGAGCTCCCGCCGGCCGGCGGCAGCACGGTGTGGGCCAACACCGCGGCCGCCTACCAGGACCTGCCCGCGCCGCTGAAGACCCTCGCCGAGAGCCTGCGCGCCGTGCACACCAACGACTACGACTACGCCGCCAGCCTCGCCCTGCGGCCGGAGCTCGCCGACAACGCCGAGGTGGCGAAGCTGTTCCGGGAGGTCTTCGTCTCGACGGCGTTCAAGACCGAGCACCCGGTGGTGCGCGTGCACCCGGTGACCGGCGAGAAGTCCCTGCTGCTGGGCGCGTTCGCGCAGCGCATCCTGGGCGTCTCGGGGGCCGACAGCCGCGCGCTGATCGAGCTGTTCCAGCGGTACGTCGAGCGCCTGGAGAACACCGTCCGCTGGGACTGGCAGGTCGGCGACGTCGCGCTCTGGGACAACCGGGCCACCCAGCACTACGCGGTCAACGACTACGGCGACGAGCCGCGCCTGGTCCGCCGGATCACCCTGGACGGGGACCTGCCGGTGGACGTGCACGGCGCCCCCAGCCGGCTGCTGGAGCCCGCCGACCCGCCGCGGGTGGCCGGCCTGGTCCCCGCCGCCGAGCTCGAAGCAGCCAACTGATCTACCGGAAACCCGAGTTGGAACGACCATGACCACCACCATCGCTCCCCGCCCGGCCCCGCGCGCCGGGGACGACCGCCGGGACGCCAACGCCTCGGCCGTGCTGCGCACCGTGCTCGACCACGGACCGGTCGCCCGCAGCCGGGTCGCCGCCCGCACCGGGCTCAGCGCCTCGGCGGTGTCCCGGCAGGTGGTGGACCTGGTCCGGCTCGGACTGCTGCGCGAGCGACCGGAGTTGGCGGCCGGCGGCGGTGCCGGAACGCTCGGGCGCCCGCAGCTCCCGCTGGACGTCGACCCCGACCGGCTCGCCGTCGCCGGGCTCCACATCGGCGTCCCGTACACCACCTTCGCGCTGCTCGACCTGCGCGGCCGGGTGCTCCACCGACAGGAGATCTCCAACCGCGGCCGCACCGGATTCGCCGTCCTGAAGCCACTGTTGGAGCGGCTGCCCCGGCTGCTCACCGCCCTGCGCGGCGGCCGGACGATCGTCGGCCTGGGCGCCGTCACCGGTGGCGCCGTCGACCCGGCGAGCGGCCTGACGATCCGTCACGGCCCGCTCCGGTGGACCAACCTGCCGCTGCGCGAACTGCTGGAGACGGCCACCGGACTCCCCGTCCAGGTGGACAACCACGCCCGTGCGCTGACCCAGGCCGAGATCCTGTTCGGCCACCCGGCGGCCCGCCGGAGCATGGTGCACCTGTTCGTCGGCCACGTGGTGGACGCGGCGCTGGCGGTCGCCGGGACGGTCCACCTCGGGCCGCCCTCGGCGACCGGCGACCTCGGGCACCTGCCGGTCGCCGACAGCGACGCGCTCTGTCACTGCGGCTGGCTCGGCTGCCTCTCGGTCGCCGCCTCGGACACCACCCTGTTCGAGGCGGCCGTCGCCGAGGGGGTCACCGCCACCGCCGACCGCGCCCAGCTGATCGCCGCCGTCCAGCAGGGCGACCCCGGGGCCCTGCGGCTGGTCCGCGCCCGGGCCCGGGTCATCGGCCGCGCCCTCGCCCTGCTCGCGGACGTGGTCAACCCGGACCTGCTGGTGCTGACCGAGACCTTCGCCGTCCTCGACCCCGCCTTCCTCACCGTCGTCCGCGAGGAGTTCGCGCTCCGCTCGCACCTGCACCGGGACGCCGACCTACTGATCGCCCAGCGGCGCGGCGCCGACGCGCTCGCCGTCGCGGCCGGCGCTCCGGTGCTCGCCGAGCTCTACGCCCGCCCCGTCCACGCCCTCACCCGCCGGCCCCTCATCCGCTAGCCCGCACCCGCCGGCCCGCACCACGCCCGCCGGCCCGCCCGCAGCACCACCCCAAACCACCGAAGGACCCGCCATGACCGCGTTCACCCCACCCTCCGCCCCCGGCCCCTCCCGCCGCGCCCTGCTGCGCGGGAGCCTCGCCGGTGTCGGCCTGCTGGCGCTCGCGGCCTGCCGGTCGGCCGCCGACACCGCCTCCTCCGCCGCGGACCCCGCGAACGCCTCGGGCGGCCCGCGCCGCGGCGGCGTCCTCTCGGTGGCCACCGGGGTGGACTTCACGCCGAGCCTGCTGTTCGCGCAGAGCGCCAACACCCTCGTCCAGCGGCTGGTGTTCAACACCCTCACCCGCTACGACGACCGGCTCCAGCCGCAGCCCGAACTGGCCACCTCCTGGCAGGTCGCGCCGGACGGCAAGGCCGTCACGCTCAAGCTGCGCGAGGACGTCCTCTTCCACAGCGGCCGCAGATTCACCGCCGACGACGTGGTGTTCGCCGTCAAGAACCTCCAGAACCCGGCCCGCTCGGCCCAGTTGCGCTCGACCGCCGCCACCGTGACCGAGTTCCGCAAGAACGGCGACTTCGAGCTCACCCTGGTCCTCGCCCACCCGGTGAGCAACCTCTTCGACCTCTTCGAGTTCATGATCATCCCTGACTCGGCCACCGTCGAGGACGCCGTCTCCGGCACCAGGCTCATCGGCACCGGCCCGTTCACCCTCAGCGACCGCAAGCCCGGCTCCTCGCTCGCCTTCGCCCGCAACGACAAGTACTGGAACCCCGGCCGCCCCTACCTCGACGGCGTGGAGATCCGGGTCGTCCCGCAGTCCGAATCGCTGCTCTCCTCGCTCAGGACCGGCCAGACGCACCTGTCCTACAGCGTCCGCGGCAAGGACGTCGCCACTCTGAAGAACGACCCGCAGTTCCGGATCAGGCAGTACGACACCGGCTCCGGCGCCTACTACATCGGCGTCAACCTCACCGCCGAGCACGTCGGCGACAAGCGCGTCCGGCAGGCGATCGCCTGGGCGGTGGACCGCGAGCGGTTCGTCCAGCAGGCGCTCGGCGGCTACGGCACGGTCTCCGCCGTCCCGTGGCCCAAGTCCTCCCCCGCCTACAGCGAGGCCGCCGCCGGCCACTACCGCCACGACCCGGACAGGGCACGGGCGTTGCTCAAGGAGGCCGGCCTGGAGTCGATCACCCTGCCGTTCGCGCACTCCAGCGAGCCCGGCGCCACCGCCATCGCGCAGATCCTCCAGTACGACCTCAAGCAGGTCGGCATCGAGCTGGTCCTCCAGCCCGTCGACTCGCCGACCATGCAGAAGCAGCTCATCTCGCAGACCATGCCGGCACTGTGGACGCTCAGCCACGGCTTCGCCCAACTCCACCCGGCCACCCTGGCGGTGAGCGCCTACCCGTTCAACGAGGCGAAGAACAGCTCGCACTTCAGCTCCCCCGCCTACACCGACATCGTCCAGCAGGCCTGGAACCGCACCGACAGCGACGGCCCCGAGGCCGCGGCCCTCTACCAGAGGATCACCGACACCCTGCTGGACGAGGAGTTCGTCATCGACCTCGCCATCGCCGGCCTGGTCGAGGTCGCGGGCAGCAAGGTGCGGGGCGCGACCCTCAACAAGTTCAGCTATCTCAACCTCGACGACGCCTATCTGACGGCCTGACCGAACTCCCCGACAGAAACACCGGCCAGAAGCATCTGACAGAAACCAAAGGGCCCCGGCCAATGCGCTCCTTCCTCCTCAAACGGCTACCCAGCGGGCTGCTCGTCCTCGCCCTCGCCTCCTTCACGGTCTTCCTCCTCCTGCGGCTGATCCCCGGCGACCCGGCCACCACGCTGGCCGGCCCGGACGCCTCACCCGCCACCGTCGCCGCGATCCGCGCCCAACTCGGGCTCGACCAACCGCTGTTCGGCCAGTACCTGAGCTGGCTCGGCCACCTGCTGAGCGGCGACCTCGGGCCCAGCTACGCGATCGGCGGCCAGGTCGCCGACCTGATCGGCAACGGGCTCGCCGCCACCGCCCAACTCACCGCCGGTGCCCTGCTGTTGGTGGTGCTGATCGCACTTCCGCTGGCGGTGCTGGGCGCCACCGCCCGGCGCCGACCGGTCGCCGCCGCGGTCCAGGCCGTCACCACCGCCGTGCTCGCCGTCCCGCCGTTCGTCACCGGCATCGTCCTCGTCCTGGTCTTCGCCGTCTCGCTCGGGCTGCTCCCGGCCGGCGGGCACGAGTCCCTGCTCGACGCCCCCGACCTGGCCGTCCAGTACCTGCTGATGCCCGCCGTCTGCCTCGCCCTGCCCAGCGCCGCCGTCCTCGCCCGCTACCTCAAGGACGGCATCGAGCGGGCCCTCGCCGAGGACTACGTCCGCACCGCGACCGCGCTCGGGGTCTCCCGGCGGCGGATCGTCTGGCAGCACGCGCTGCCCAACGCACTGCCCTCCGCGGTCACCGTGCTCGGCCTCCAGATCGGCCAACTCATCGCCGGGGCCGTGCTGGTGGAGCGGATCTTCGCCTGGCCCGGGCTCGGCCAGCTGATCGAGCAGGGGGTGCTCCGCCGGGACTACCCGGTGGTCCAGGACCTGCTGCTGCTCGTCGTCGCCGTCTACGTCGCCGTCCAGCTGCTCACCGACCTGGTGTACGCCTGGCTCGACCCCCGGATCCGGTGGGAGTGACCTCATGACCGTCCTCGCCCTGCCCCTCGACTCCCGGCGCCGCCCGCGCAGCCGCTACCTGGCCGGCCTGCGCACCTGGCGCGGCCTGACCGGCCTCGCCCTGGTCGGCGTGGTCGCCCTCGCCGGGCTGCTCGCCCCGCTGCTCACCGACACCGACCCGAACGCCCAGAGCGCGCTGGCGCTGGCCGGCCCCGGCGGCCAACACCCCTTCGGCACCGACGACCTGGGCCGCGACCTGTTCAGCCGCGTGCTGCACGGCATCGGCACCGACCTCGCGATCATCCTCACCGCCGTCCCGCTCGGGGCCCTGCTCGGCTGCTCGGCCGCGCTGATCGCCGCCACCTCCCGCTGGGCCGACCTCACCGTGCAACGGCTCTTCGACCTGTTGCTCTCCTTCCCCGGGCTGATCCTCGGCCTGGCCGTCACCGCCGTCCTCGGCCCCGGCCGCTGGCCGGTCGTGATCGTCATCGCGCTCGCCGAAATCCCGGGCTTCGGGCGGCAGTTGCGGGCCGGCCTCCTGGTCCAGCGGGAGCGCGAGTACGCCCTGGCGGCGCGGGTCGGCGGTGCCTCCCGGGCCCGGGTGCTGCTGCGGCACGTCGTCCCCAACGCCGTCGACCCACTGATCGTGCAGAGCGCCGTCGCGCTGTCCATCGGCGTCTTCATCGAGGGCGGGCTGAGCTTCCTCGGCCTCGGCGTCCGGCCCCCGGAGCCCACCCTCGGCAGCATCCTCAGCCAGTCCGTCGCCTACCTCGCCACCAACCCCACCTTCGCGGCCGCCCCGCTGGCCGCCACCACCGCCCTGGTGCTCGGCTTCACCCTGATCGCCGAGGCCCTGAACCGGGGGATCCGCCGATGACGCCCGTGCTGCACGTCCGCGACCTCACCGTCTCCTTCGACACCGCTTCCTCCGGCGCTGTCTCCTCCGGCGCCGTCTCCTCCGACCCGGCCGGAGGTGCCGCCCCGGCCGTGGACGGCGTCGGCTTCACCCTCGCCCCCGGCGACACCCTGGGCATCGTCGGCGAGTCCGGCTCCGGCAAGTCCACCACCGCACTCGCCCTGCTGCGGATGTTGCCGTCCGGCGGCCGGATCACCGCCGGCGCGGTGGAACTCGCCGGCCAGGACCTCGCTGCCCTGCCCGAGGACGGGCTGCGCGCCCTGCGCGGCCGCCGGATCGCGATGATCTTCCAGGACCCGATGTCCTCGCTCAACCCGGTGCTCACCGTCGGCAAGCAGCTGGACGAGGCGCTGCGCGCCCACGGCAGCACCCCGCGCGCCGAACGTGCCTCCCGCGCCGTCGAGTTGCTCGACCTGGTCGGCATCCCGGACGCCGCCGCCCGGCTGCGCGACCACCCGCACCAGTTCTCCGGCGGCCAGCGCCAGCGCATCATGATCGCCCTCGCGCTCGCCCACCGCGCCGAGGTGCTGGTCGCCGACGAGCCGACCACCGCGCTCGACCCGACCGTCCAGCAGCAGATCCTCCGCCTGCTCACCCGGATCAACCGGGAGACCGGCACCGCGCTCGTGGTGATCAGCCACGACCTCGGGGTGATCGCCCGGACCTGCCGCCGGCTGCTGGTCATGCGGGCCGGCCGGGTGGTCGAGCGGGGCACCGTCGCCGAGGTCCTCGGCAATCCCCAACACCCCTACATGCAATCACTGTTGGCGGCAGTGCCCCGACTGGAGGAGCCCTCCTCGGCCGCCGCCAACAGCACGCCGAGCGCGGAGCCGCTGCTCACCGTCGAGGGGCTGCGCAAGACCTACGGCCCGCGGCGGCGCACCGTCACCGCGCTGGACGGCGTCGACCTCGCCCTGCACCCCGGCGAAACCCTGGGCCTGGTCGGCGAGTCCGGCTCCGGGAAGTCCACGCTGGCCCGGGCGCTGGTCCAGGTGCACCCGCCCTCGGCCGGCCGGATCCGGTTCCGGGGCGAGGAGTTGGGGCGCACCCCGCACCGGGAGATCCAGCTGGTCTTCCAGGACCCGTACTCCTCGCTCAACCCCCGGATGACCGCCGGGCAGATCATCGCCGAGCCGCTGATCGCCCACCGCCTGGGCGACCGCGCACAGCGCGCCACCCGGGTCGCCGAACTGCTCCGCCAGGTCGGCCTCGACCCGGACATGGCCGACCGCCACCCGCGCGCCTTCTCCGGCGGACAGCGCCAACGCATCGGCATCGCCCGGGCGCTGGCGCCCGAACCGAGCGTGCTGATCTGCGACGAACCGGTCTCCGCGCTCGACGTCTCGGTCCAGGCCCAGGTGATCGAGCTGCTCGCCCGGCTGCAACGCGAACTCGGCCTGGCCATCCTGTTCATCGCCCACGACCTGGCGGTGGTCCGGCAGGTCAGCCACCGGATCGCCGTGCTGCACCACGGCCGGATCGTCGAGACCGGCCCGGCCGACCGCGTCGTCACCGATCCACAACATCCTTACACCGCCGAGCTGTTGTCCGCAGTGCCGAGCCTGGACCAGCTGGCGCGCCGACCGCGTTCGGAATCGCCCACCTCCCGACCCACCACCCGGAGCACCGCATGACCACGCCCTCGAACCCTCATCAGCCCGACCCGCACCGCCGGGACCCGTACGCCGGTTTCTCCGGCACCGTCGGCCGCACCTTCGGCGAGTCCGTCCCCGCCTGGCCGCAGCGGGTGCGCCCCCGCGAGGGCGCACCCAACATCGTCGTCGTGCTGATCGACGACATGGGCTACAGCGACATCGGCCCGTTCGGCTCCGAGATCCCCACCCCGACCCTGGACCGCCTCGCCGCCACCGGTGTCCGGCTCGCCAACTACCACACCATGCCGCTCTGCTCGCCCGCCCGGGCGGCCCTGCTCACCGGCCTCAACCCGCACCGGGTCGGCTACTCCTTCGTCGCCAACGCCGACCCCGGATTCCCCGGCTACGGCATGGAGGTCGCCGGGGACATCCCCACCCTCGCCGAACTGCTGCACGACGCCGGGTACGCCACCTACGCCGTCGGCAAGTGGCACCTCACCCGCGACTCCGCCTCCAACGCCGCCGACCACCGCGCCAACTGGCCGCTGCAGAAGGGCTTCGACCAGTACTACGGCGTCCTGGAGGGCCTGACCAGCCTCTTCCACCCGCACCAACTCGTCCGCGACAACAGCCCGCTGGACATCGACGAGTTCCCCGACGACTACTACTACACCGACGACATCACCGACCAGGCCATCAAGATGGTCAAGTCGCTGCGCGCCCACGACGGCGAGAAGCCGTTCTTCCTCTACCTCGCCCACAACGCCGTCCACGGACCGCTCCAGGCCAAGCCCGCGGACCTCGCCCGGCACCGCGGTCGCTACGACGGCGGCTGGGACGAGCTGCGCGCCGCCCGCTTCGCCCGCCAGCTGGCCGCCGGCCACTTCCCGCCCGGCACGCAGCTGCCCGAACGCAACTCCGAGGCCGGGTACGAGGTCGGCCCGTGGAGCGAACTCACCGAAGTCCAGCAGAAGTTGTACGCCCGCTACATGGAGGTGTACGCGGCGATGGTCGACAACGTCGACCAGAACCTCGGCAGGCTCACCGACACCCTGGCCGCGCTCGGCGAACTCGACAACACCGTCATCGTCTTCACCTCCGACAACGGCGGCACCGGCGAGGGCGGCGCCGAGGGCACCCGCAGCTACTTCAGCCGCTTCGTCCACCACCCGAACCTCCCCGCGGACTGGAACCCGGACGTCCAGCGCGAGATCGACCTCATCGGCGGCCCGCAGAGCCTGGTCCACTACCCGCGCGGCTGGGGCATGGCCTCCAACACCCCGTTCCGGCTCTACAAGGGCCAGACCTACGCGGGCGGCGTGCGCGTCCCCTTCGTCCTGTCCTGGCCGGCCGGCCTGCCCCGCGCCGAGGGCGACACCGGCGTCCGCCCGCAGTACCAGTACGTCACCGACATCCTGCCCACCCTCCTCGAACTCGCGGGCGTGGCAAGGCCGTCCGAGCGCGGCGGGCAGCCCGTGCAGGAGCTCGACGGGATCGGCTTCGGCGCCGTCCTGCGCTCCGCCGAGGCGCCCAGCACCCACCCCGAGCAGTACTGCGAGATGACCGGCAACCGCAGCTACTACCGCGACGGCTGGAAGCTGGTCACCCTGCACCGCTTCGGCGCACCCTACGACGACGGCGAGTGGGCCCTCTACGACCTGCGCACCGACCCGACCGAGATCCATGACGTCTCCGCCGAACACCCCGGCCTGGTCAAGGAGTTGTCGGCCGCCTGGGAGGCCGCCGCCTGGCGCGACGGGGTCTTCCCGCTGGCCGACGGCAGCGGCGCCCTCGCCCTGCGCGGCCCCGAGGCCGAACGGCTGCGCCGCCCGGTCACCCTGCTCGCCGGCACGCCCGAACTGGAGCGCTACCGCTCCTCCCGGCTGATCTCCTTCCGCTCCTTCGTCATCGAGGTCGCGCTCGACCGGCACCAGGACGGCGACCAGGGCGTCCTGGTCTCGCACGGGGACCAGGGTGGCGGGTACAGCCTCTACGTCGAGGACGGCCGACTGCGCTTCGCCTACAACCAGTACGGCGAACTCCTCGAAGCCGACGCCGGACCGCTCCCGGCCGGGGCCCGGCTGGTCACCGTCGAGGCCACCGCCGTCGCCGACCTCAAGTGGGAGTTCCGGCTGCTCGTCGACGGCGTCGAGGGCGGCCGGCTCGGGCCGGTGCACCAACTGATCGGCATGGCCCCCTTCCAGGGCATCAGCGTCGGCATCGACCGCAAGTCACCGGTGTCCTGGCCGGTGCACGAACGACACCGCTCGTTCCGCTACACCGGCGCCCTGCGCGCGGTCACCTACCTCCCGGGCGAACCGGCCCCGTACGACCCGGAGACGGTCGCGCGGGCGCTGCGCGAAGCGGCCGCGGCGTTCGAGTGACCGAGGGCCCGTCCTCGCCCGCCGGGTCGCACGACCTGGCGGCCGAGGCCGGGCCCCTCCCGCACCACCCGCCCCCGGGTTAGGCTCGACACGCGCGGCGAACCGCCCGCACGACCCGCGCGGCCGACCGCATGACCGCCCGCGCGGCCGACCGAGGGGGAGTACGTGATCGGGGACCTGCTGCCGGACGTCGTGGTGACCGAAGTGGCCTACGACGACCCCCCGGAGGCCCGGCTGGAACCCGCCGAGGAAGCCGCCGTCGCCCGGGCCGTCGACAAGCGCCGGCGCGAGTTCACCACCGTCCGGCACTGCGCCCGCGCCGCCCTCACCCGCCTCGGCGTCCCCTACCGCCCGCTGCTCCCGGGCCTGCGCGGCGCACCGGGCTGGCCCGACGGCGTGATCGGCAGCCTCACCCACTGCGAGGGCTTCCGCGCCGCGGCCGTCGCCCGCGCCGGCGACCTCGCCTCGGTCGGCATCGACGCCGAGCCCGCGCAGCCGCTGCCCGCGGACGTGCTCGACCTCGTCGCCCTGCCCGACGAGCGGCAGCGGCTCGAGAAGCTGCTCGCCGACCACCCCGACACCCCGTGGGACAAGATCCTCTTCAGCGCCAAGGAGTCGGTCTACAAGGCCTGGTTCCCGCTCATGCAGGTGTTCCTGGACTTCGACGAGGCCGATCTGGTCCTCTCCCCCGACGGCACCTTCACCGCCCGCCTGCTCGTCCCCGGCCCGGTCGTCGGCGGCCGCCGCCTGGACGGCTTCGACGGCCGCTGGACGGTCCGCGACGGCCTGCTCGCCACCGCCATCGCCGTTCCGCTGGACGGGTCCTGACACCCGGGGCTCCCTCTGTCGCACCCCCGCCCTATCCTCGACCATGTGACCGTGACCTATGTGATCGATGGCACCCGTGTCGGCTCGCTGGAGGACTTCTGGGAGGTCGTCGGGCAGTCCATCGGCTGCGGCGGCTACTTCGGCCGCAACCTCGATGCCTTCGCGGACTGCCTGCGCGGCGGCTTCGGCACGCCCGAGGACGGCGACTACGAGATCGAGTGGCGTGACCACGAGGTCTCCCGGCGCAACCTCGGCTACCCGGAGACGGTCCGCCAGCTGGAGGACCGCCTGACCCGCTGCCACCCCACCCACCGCGAGACGGTCACCGCCAAGCTCGCCGCCGCCCGGGCCGGGCAGGGGCCGACGGTCTTCGACTGGCTGGTCGAGATCATCGAGGAGGAGCTCCCGAAGGGCCTCCGGCTGGCTTAGGGCGTGTCCTCGTCGGCTGGCCCAGGTCCCGTCCTCGGCTGGCTCAGGTCCCGTCCTCGTCCGGGGAGCTGTTCACCCGAGGACGTCCGACAGCCGGACGAACCGCCGCCCCGCCGCCAGCAGCCCCGGCACCGCCGCCGCCACGCCGGGGGCGGTGCCGCCGCCCGGGTGGTTCAGGTGCCCGATGACGATCGCCCCCGCCGGGGCCGCCGCCACCTCCTGCCGCACCTGGGCGGCGCTGAGCGTCGCCCCGCCGTCGCCGTTGACGGTGAAGCCGGCCACCCGTCCCCCCAGGTCGGCGACGATCCGGGTGGCGACGTCGTCGTAGTGGGCGGTCCCGGACCGGAAGAACCGCGGCGGGTGCCCGAGCAGCCCGGCGAGCTTGTGCGCGTTGCCCGCCACCTCGTCGTACACCTCGCCGACGTCGCGCGTGCCGGCGATGCCGTAGGCCGAGCGGCCGGTGACCGAGAGCGGGCGGTGGACGGTGCCGTGGTTGCCGATCTCGAACAGCGGGTCGGCGGCGAGCTGCTCGAACTCGTCCGGGTTGGCGTCGATCCAGCGGGCGTTCAGGAAGAGCGTGGCCGGGACGGCGTGCGCCCGGAGGAAGTCGATCAGTGCGGCGTCGTAGCCGTTCCCGCCGGGGCCGCCGCAGGCGTCGAAGGTCAGCGCCGTCGCGCGCTCGCCCTCGGGGAGCTCGGTGATCACCCCGGCGACCTCCAGCCCCCACTCCGCCGGCGCGGCGCCGCCGTAGCGGTCGACCACCTCCGCCCGGGTGGGCTCCCGGGGCGCGGCGGCCTTGCCCGCGCTCGCGGTGGGGGTCGGCGTCGGCGCGGCACTGCCGGTCGACATGGCACTCTCGGTCGGCGCGGCGCTCTCCGCCGGTGGTGCCGAGGCGGAGGCCGAGGCCGTGACCGAGGCCGGAGCCGACGGGGCGGCGAGCATCGCGGACGGTGCCGGGGCTATGGAGCCCGCCGCCGGGCCCCGCGCCGAGGGACTGCACCCCGCCAGCGCGCTCCCGCCCACCGCCGCCAGCAGCGCCCGCCGACTCAGTGCCACGCCCGTCTCCGCTCCACGATCCGATCGGGTTCCATGAATATGAACCGACCATTCATGGCTCCCCGCAACTCGCCCCCGCCCCCGCCTCAGCCCCATCCCCTCCCCGGCTCCGGCCCCTCCCCGCCCCCCTTCACCGACCCGCCCCATCCCCGTGGGCCCTGCCTCACCCCCGGTTCACCCCCACGGGTAGGCACGCGAGCGGACCCGCCCGCCCCAGCCCGGAGGCCCCGATGCCCACCGACCCCCGCACTCCCCACCCCGCCCGCCGCGACCTCCTCCGCACCGGCCTCGCCACCGGCGCCGCCACCGCCCTCGGCCTCGCCTCGACCAGCGGAGCAGCCGCCACCCCGACCACCCCACCCGGTGGCGAGCAGACCCTCACCCTCACCGGCCATCTCCCCACCGGCGCCCCCGACTTCGTCCACCTCCCCTTCGAAGTCCCCGACGGCGTCCGGGAGATCGCCGTCTCCTACGGCTACGACAAGCCCCCCGTCCCGGCCGGCACCCCCGGCAACTCCTGCGACATCGGCATCTTCGACGAGCGCGGCACCGACCTCGGCGGCCCCGGCTTCCGCGGCTGGTCCGGCGGCTTCCGCACCGAGTTCAGCCTCGCCCGGGACACCGCGACCCCCGGCTACCTGCCCGGCCCGATCAACCCCGGCACCTGGCACATCGCCATCGGCCCCTACCAGGTCGCGCCGCAAGGGCTGGACTACCACGTCCAGGTCACCCTCCGATTCGGCACGCCCGGGCCGGAGTTCGCCCCGTCCTACCCGCCGGAGCGGGCCCGCGGCCGCGGCCGCGCCTGGTACCGGGGCGACTGCCACCTGCACACCGTGCACTCCGACGGGCAGCGCCGGCCCGAGGAGGTGGCGGCCGGCGCCCGCGCGGCCGGCCTGGACTTCATCGTCTCCACCGACCACAACACCAGCTCCTCGCACGCCGTTTGGGGCCCGCTGGCCGGCCCCGACCTGCTCATCCTCCCCGGCGAGGAGGTCACCACCCGCAACGGCCACTGGCTGGCCCTCGGCCTCGAACCGGGCCAGTTCGTCGACTGGCGCTACCGCTCCCGCGACGAGGCCTACCCGCGCTTCGTCCGCGAGGTCCACCGCGCCGGCGGCCTGGTGGTGCCCGCGCACCCGTACTGCCCGTACGTCGCCTGCCAGTGGAAGTTCGGCTACGAGCAGGCCGACGCCGTCGAGGTGTGGAACGGGCCCTGGACGTACGACGACGAGTCGGCGGTGGACACCTGGGACGGCAGGCTCGCCGTCGCCCTGCGCGAGGGCCGCTCCTGGCTGCCCGCCATGGGCAACAGCGACGCGCACAGCGTCCCGCAGGTGATCGGCTCCCCGCACAACGTGGTCCTCGCCGAGGACCTCACCCGGGACGCGGTCCTCGACGGGCTGCGCGCCGGGCGCAGCTGGCTCGCCGAAAGCTCCACCGTTCACCTGGAGTTCACCGTCACCGGGCACGGCCGCCGGGCGGGCATCGGCGAGGAGCTGACCGTCCCCGCGGGCGCCCCGCTGGACGTCCGGCTCACCGTCTCCGGGGTGCCCGGCGGCACCGTCCGGCTGATCACCGACGAGGGCCAGCTGCACCAGGAGCCGCTGCCCGCCGACGGCTCCGGCACCGTGGTGTGGCGGACCACCGCCTCGCTGGCCGCGTACGTCCGGGCCGAGGTGCGCCACCCGAAGGCGGACGGCACGGGCGGCAAGGGCAACGCGATGGGGCCGGACCTCCCCTGGGGGCCGATGGCCGCCCTCACCAACCCGATCGTCCTGCGCACCGAGGACGACGCCGGGGAGCGTCCCGCCGGGGAGCGTCCCGCCGGGGACCGCCCCGCCGGGGACCGCCCCGAGGGTCGCCGGGAACGCTAGGTTCCGGTCCGGACCAGGAGGGGGACGACTCGGGGCACCGGCGTGGACTAGGTTGATCCTCGAAAGCATCAGTCGTAGGGACGAGGCGGTCGGCTGTCCGCATCCGGGTCCGACCGGCCCTTTCGCGCTCCGGCCGCCTCGCCCCGGGTACTCCCCCGTCCCCGGCCCGCGAAGGGATCAGCAGCTGTGAACCGTACGACCGTAGGTGGACCGGAGCTCGGGGGCGGCCGGGGCGCCGGCGGCGTCGTCGTCCTCGTCGACCCGTCCGGGGCCGGGAAAAGCCCGGTCGCGGCGCTGCTCGCGGCCGAGCTGCACCCGAGCGTCCACCTGCGCGCGCACGACTTCCTGCGGGTCATCCGCCGCGGCCAGCTCCCGCCCCACCTCCCGGAGGCCGAGCGGCAGAACGTCACCGCCCTCGCCGCCGCCGCGCAGGCGGCCTTCGCCTACGCCACCGGCGGCTACCAGGTGGTCGTCGAGTGCGCGGCCGCCCCGCCCGCCCTGGACACCTTCCGCCGCGAGAGCCGCGCCACCGGCGCCGCCCTCCACTACGCCGTCCTCCACCCCGGCCCGGCGACCGGCTCCCCCCACACGGTCGACACCACGGACCTCACCCCCGAGACCACCACCAAGACCCTGCTCGCCGCCCTCACGAACGGCACCCACCTGCTCGGCTGGTGACCGGCCCGCCACCGGGCGGTGGGCACGCGTGCGCCGCCCACCGCCCACCCCCGCCGGCTACGCCCCGACCGTCCCGTCGATGGCCTCCCGCAGGAAGTCGGCGTGCCCGTTGTGCCGCGCGTACTCGTGCACGAGGTGCAGCATCACCAACCGCAGCGAGACCTCGGCCTCCCAACGCGGCTGGTACCCGGTCACATCCAGCGACTCCGCCTCCCGCTCGATCCGCCGGGCATGCTCGACCTCGGCCTCCCAGGCCGCGAACGCCTCCGCCCGACTGGACCCCTCCGCCTCGTACGCCTCCTGGAAGTCCCCGCCCGCCGACCACACCAACGGCAGGTCCTCCCCGTTGATCACCCGCCGGAACCACACCCGCTCCACCTCGGCCATGTGCCGCACCAGCCCCAACAGACTCAACGTCGACGGCGGACTCGACCGCTCCTTCAACTGCTCGTCCGTCAGCCCCGCACACTTCATCGCCAGCGTCGCCCGGTGAAAGTCCAGGAACCCCCGCAACATCTCCCGCTCCCCACCGACCAACGGCGGAACCGGCCGCTCATCCGAAATCCCCACCCTCGCCCCCTCGCTCCCTCTCACGGCTTCCAGAAGCCGGACTGTAGCGAATCCCCGGCCCCGTCGTCACGGAATGTGTTCGGAACCACACAGGTTTGGGTACGTACCTCGGCGCGCCCGAGGGACGGGCGCATGCGCAGGAGGAGACCGAGCGACCGATGGACCAGAACCGCATTCCCGCACCCGTACGCCGGACCTACGGCGCCGACGACCTCAGCGAGGCGCCGTCGTTCGCCGGTGGCTTCATCAACTTCGGTGACTGGCACGGCATCGACCTGACCGCCCCGACCGCCGAGGACCGAGTGCACAGCCAGGAGCAGCTCTACCGCCGCGTCCTGCGGACCTTCCCGGAACCACGCGAACAGCTACGCCTCGCCGAGGTCGGCTGCGGTCGCGGGCTCGGCGCCGCGCTCGCCCTGCGTGAGTTCCGCTTCGCCGCCGTCACCGGCGTCGACATCCACCCCGACCAGATCGAGCGCGCCCGCGCCGTCAATGCCAAGGCCCTCGCCACCTACCCCGACCGCCTCGCCTACACCCTCGGCGCCGCCGACCAACTCCCCTTCCCCGACGCCTCCCTCGACGGCCTCTACTCCGTCGAAGCCGCCCAGCACTTCCGCGAACTCACCGGCTTCGCCCACGAAGCCGCCCGCGTCCTGCGCCCCGGCGGCCGCCTCACCGTCACCACCTTCTTCACCGCCGACGGCCCCGACGCCGCCGAACGCCTCAGCCTCCTCCTCGCCAGCTTCGCCGACGGCCTCGACGTCCCCCACCCCCTCACCGCCTTCACCACCGACCTCACCAAGGCCGGCTTCACCGACCTCCACACCGAATCCATCGGCGCCGACGTCTGGCCCGGCCTCGACCGCTACCTCACCGACACCGTCCCCACCTCCCACTGGACCCGCAACTTCCTCACCGCCTACCGCGACGGCCTCCTCGACTACCACGTCATCACCGCCGTCCACCCCTGACCCGGGGCACCGGGCACCAATCAGCGAGGCCGACGACGCCCCGGGATAACCGGCACCGTCGGCGCCACGCTCCGCCTGACCCACGCCCCTGCGGCTCCGATCGCCTACCGCCCACTCGCGGACGAACTCGACGTCTCCGTCGGCGCCCGCTCGGCCGTACCGGAGGTCACCGCGGCCGTGCTCGCCACCGGCCGCGGGGCCCGCCCCTCGGCCCGAGCGGCCCGGACACCCGGCAGGTCGGATCGGTCTTCCTCAACCCACGAGTCACCACCACCCAGGCCGCGAGCTGGCCCGACTTCGGCTGCCCGATCCGCCAGGACAGCAACGGCCAGCTCCGTGCCAGCGCCGGATGGCTACCGGCCCATCGACCGCCGACTGGCTGGGCCATCGCCGACGGCGTGCGCTGCTCGGAACTCAGGACCCTTACGGTCACCGCTCATGGGAAGGCCAGGGGGTTCGACGGCCCTCACCGACCTCACCGCCCGGGCCGAGACCGCAACCGGGATCACACTCCAGCCCGAGCCGACGCGCGTCGGCCGGTCGGCCGCGAGCCCCAGACGGACCGTCATCCGTGGGGCTGCCACAACCTGCGCATCAGCAACGCCGTGGTCTTCGACCGGCTGGTGCAGGTCCTGGTCGTCGGCTGCGGATACGAGCGCGCGGCTGACAAGGACTGTTCCGCCTCCGCCACCACGCTGCGGCGCCGCCGCGACGAGTGGATCGCCGCCGGGGTGACAGAGACGCCAACACCCGCGACCACGCTCTGCTGCCCGCCGCCCTCGTCCGCTTCGCCGACCTTCAAGCATCCCTGGGGCCGCTCCCCGGTAGGCCGTGTCTGACAAATGATCATTCTGTACGTGGATCGGTGGGGTACGGCACAATCGGGCCGTGGGAACGACCATTCGAGGATCCGTGGAGTGCCGCACTTGGGGCTTTGGCCTCAGCATTGGAGAGTCGGCGTGGTACTCGGCCATCGAGCTGTCCATGCTTGGCATGACCAGGGACTACAGCGCCTTCGCCTGCCTGTTCGGCGTCCGTGACATCAGTGGCCACTGGCAACCAGTCGCTGCCGACCGCGGCTTGCCTGCTGACGTCTCGGAGAGTGCCCGTGCCGAGCATGCGTCATGGGGTGAGACAGCCTTCGGCGCCACCTGGCTGGGCTGGAACGAGATCCTCGCCATCGACTGGGACGAGCCGGCAATCCCCCGCGCAACCAGCATCGCCCGGTATCGGCGGCTGCTGGACGGCACCCTGGAGCTGGTACACCAGGAGGACTGGAGTCGAGGGTTCGCAAGGGCAAGCGGCATCGACACCCTGAGCGTCGACCCCGACCGCATCGGGGAACTGTGGGCGGAGGGCACTGAATGGGACACGGGCACCACGGTCTTCCGTGCTGAACGCGCCAGGCGCCGCGACGTCGTCCCCGCCGACGGTCCATGGCAGCCGGTGTGGACCGTCATGCGTACCCTCGCCGGGGTTCACGGCGACCAGAACGTCCGGCTGGTCGTCTGGTTCGAGGAGTAGTCCTTCCGCATCACTGAGCCGATGATCACGCGGGCTCCCGGAGCCACAGGATCAGGGAGGCCACGACGAGTCCACCAGGACCTGCCGGCAAGAGGGATCACCGGGCAGGTCGCCAAGCGCGGCGCGAAGACTCCCATCCAGGCTGGCGGGCGCTGGGTGGTTGAACGCACGAACTCGTGGATGAACAAACTCGGCAAGGTCCGCCGTTGCAACCGAGCGACGAGAAGCTCCGATCGAGTTCTTCATCGCCCCGGCCAGCGTCATCATCACCGTCCGCTGCCTCATCCGACGCGCCTGGTCCCTCTACCGCTGGGATACCCGCTCTCGAAGCCCTCGTATCCGATGACCTGCTCGTGGACGCCTTGCCCTGCTAGAATGCTGGTCATCACGTAGGCCTTCTCGGTGCGGATCCCAATCCGCCGGGGAGGCTTTTTTCATGCCCGGGGCCCGTCTGCCTCGACACCGGTGGAGCCGCGTCGAGGTCCTCGCCCTGCCGAGCGACCTGAACGCCGCGCCCCACCATCGGTTTTGTTCCTAGCCGCAAGAGGAGATCCACGTCATGAGCCCACACACGAACACCGGTCCTGCCACGGGTACTTGGCAACTTGGTGACCAGACCGTCAACCGCATCGGGTTCGGCGCGATGCGGCTGACGGGCACCGCGCCCTTCGACCGCGGCGTGCCGCGTGACCGCGATCGGTCGATCGGCGTGCTCCGGCGAGCGATCGAGCTCGGCGTGAACCACATCGACACCGCCGCGTTCTACTTCTCGGCGACGCGCTCCGCCAACGAGCTGATCAGCCGGGCGCTGGCGCCATACCCGGAGGATCTGGTCATCACCACCAAGGTCTGGCCGGGCCGCGATCCCTCAGGCGCGTGGTGGTGGGCCACGCCGGCGCAGTTGCGCGGCCAGGTCGAGGAGAACCTGCGCCAACTCGGTCGCGATCACCTGGACGTGGTGAACCTGCGCGTGCCGCCGAGCCGGCGGACCGGCTCGATCGGCGAGCACTTCGGTGCGTTGGCCGACCTGCGCGATGCCGGGCTTATCCGCCACCTCGGCGTCTCCAACGTCACGTCCGAGCAACTGGTCGAGGCCCGGGCCATCGCCCCGGTCGTCTGCGTGCAGAACCCCTACGGGATCGGTGCGTCGAGCGAGGCCCGGGCAATCCTGCGGCTCTGCGGTGAACTCGGCCTCGCCTTCGTCCCGTTCTTCGCGATCGCCGGTCCCGGGCGCGAGGCGGGTCCGGCTGCCAGCGACCGCGAGGCGGTGTGCGCCGTCGCCCGCGCGCACGGTGTGTCCGTCGCGCAGGTCCGGCTGGCCTGGACCTTGCAGCAGGGGCCGCACGTGCTGGCGATCCCGGGTACCGGTGATCCGGACCACCTCGCGCAGAACGTGGCGTCCGGCGCACTGCGGCTCTCGGAAGACGAGATGGCACGCCTCACCTCGCTGCGGCCGGCCGGAGCATAGCGGGGCCACCGCCGGCCGGAATCGATTCCACCGACCACCGCTCGCACTGAGAGCGTCCGCCAGTGCCCTACTGGCGGACCCTCTAACGGCGGGTGAACCCGCCCTCGTGCCCCGGGAGGGACAGGGAGTAGTCCACCACCCGGACCTCCCCGTGCCTCCAGGCGGCCGGTCTCGCGAGGTACGAGCCGTCCTCCAGGACATCGAGCACGTGCAGCACGTGCGCCGGGCCAGCGCCCGCCAGCAGGTCGCACCCGGCGGCCCGGGCACCGCGCCGGACATCGGGGTCAAGTCGACATCGCCCGGTCGTCACCAACTACCCCGGCCGCAGCGCGTCCACCAGCCCGCCCACCAGGACGGAACCCTCCTGCCTGCCGGCCGACCCCAGTGCCGCCGCACAGATCGCATGCGTACCGGCTTCGGCCACCGCCGCCAACGACACTCGCGGGAACGCCTCCGAACCCAGCGGGAGCTCACCGTACTCGTCCTGGTTGAGCGGGGTGTCCCGGACGCCGAGGTCCAGGCTGTCGAGAGCCGTCAGGCGCCAGTGGCGGTAGAACGCGCCCGGGGTCTCACGACCGGCCACCGGTCCTGCCACCTGGAGAAATCGGTGCGGAAACGGAAGTCGGCGGAATCCCGCCATCGGCGAACCCCGGTTACCCAGGCGGGAGATAGTGAGCGCGTACCGTCAAAAATGCCGTTGCGCCCATTCCTCCGCGTGAAGCACCAGAGAATTCCACCCCGCCTGATGCCTCATCAGGGTCGCTTGCGGCGCCTGTGCAACCACGAATACAGGCGGAGTGGAAGTCCTGTGAAGGGTGCACACATGACGCGTATGCGGCTGGAGCCTCGCCCAGTTGTCGGGGTGCTCGTCGCGGCCGAGGAGCACAGCGTTCTCCGGGGGTCGCCTTCCGGCCGGGCAGATGTGCGCTCGCGACGCCGTGCAGCGGGAGCCCGCACCGGAAGGCGGCGGGGACGGTCCTGCTCCTAGCATGGAACGAGATGGCTACGTCGACCGGAAGGAGGCGTCCGGTGAACGAGCAGAGCATGATCGAGACGATCAGATCGGTCTACGCGGCATTCGGCAGCGGTGACGTACCGGGGATCCTGGCCAGGCTCGGCGATGACGTCGACTGGGCCTCGGAGACCACCTCCACCGCGGCACCGTGGTACGGCGTCCGCCACGGGAAGGCCGAAGTCGCCGACTTCTTCGAGCGATTCGGTTCGACCATGGCGGTCGAGGAGTTCACCCCGCTGTCCTTCGCCGCGAACGACAGCGACGTCCTGACCGTGGTGCGGCTGCGGGCCACTCACCGAGCCAACGGGAAGTCGCTGGCGATGGATCTTCACCACCGGTTCACGTTCCGTGACGGAAAGATCGTCTACTACCGCGGCACGGAGGACACCGCCCAGACCGAAGCGGCATTCCGTTCCTGACCACGCCTGTTGGCCTGGCACCGCCGGCCTCGACCCGTGCCCCACCGGGATGACGAAAACCGCGCTGCCACCCCATCGGTACGGTGCCCGGCCTGAGCTGAACCGTTGACGATCACGTTCACCGGCTCGTCCGCGGCTGCCGTCACAGGTTCAACAGCAGGTCCCGGACTGCGGCAGGCCGGGACAGGAACGGGTGGTGGCCGGCGTCGAGCTCGACGACGTTGTCGGCCCGGCGGGCGAACTCACGCTGAAGCCGCGGCGGGGTGCCCCGGTCCTGAGCGCAGACGAGGTAGGTCGTGGGCACCTGCTGCCATGCCGCCGCCCCGACCGGCTGCCCGGTGACCTGAAGGCTCTGCCGGGCGAGGTGGTTCGGCACCTGCGCCCGGACCTCGGGGTCGCAGTCCTGAAGGAACGTTTCCACGAGCAGCTCGGGGCGGACTCCGAAGGTGCCGACGTCGGGGTCGATGTCGAGGAACGGGGCGGGGCTGCCGTCCCCGAACTCCGACAGGCTCTGCCCGACCTCGGGCAGGTAGCTGGAGACCAGCAGCAGATGACGCACCGACCCGAGTCCCGCAGCGGCTTCCGCGACGACGACACCGCCGTAGCTGTGGGCGACCACGGTGGTCGGCTCATCGTCGGCCTGGAGCGCCTGCCGCACCGCGGCAACATCCTCGGGCAACCCCGGACCGCCGAGGCCACCGGGCAGACCCGCCTCGCCACAGCTCGGTAACGCCGGGGACGCGCTCCGCACCCCCCGCTCCCGCAGCAGCTCGGCGGTGCGGTGCCACCACCACGACCCGTCACGCACACACGCCCCGTGCACGAACACGACTCTCATCGCCACCTCCACGTCGACCCGTGACTCCCCCCTTGCCCATGGTGCTGCGCCGACCACCTCTCCGCGCCACCTGTGGGCAGCAATGACATGCACAGGCCACGTATCACGTGTTCTCGGTCAAGAATCGGGCGAGGGCACGGGCAGGACCCGGCACGGCGGGCAATCCGGTCCGGGCAACCGGAGAATGCTGAATACGGGGTTCGGGGGCCGGGTGTCGGGCGGACCGGCAGATCGGCCCCAGGCAGGCGGACGGGAAGGGGCGTGGGCCGGTGCAGCCGGTTGCGGTTGAGGACTGGGCGATCGACTGGGCCCGGCGGGCCAGGGAGCTTCCGACCGGGCGGATCGTGGCCGGGCTGCTGGTCGATCTCGTCGCCGATCCGCGACAGCACCTCGCCCGGACGGCGACGTTTCCGGTGACGGCCGCGGCCGTGGCCCTGCGCGTCGAACCCGGCCTCCTGCGTGAGGCCCTCCGAGACCTGGCCGACGCGGGCCTGCTCACCCTGACCTGCCACGGGGCCGCAGAACCCGGGAGCGAGGTCGCCGTGGTGACCCTCACCGCGTCGACGTCCCACCGCCAACCGATGGACCCGCGCCGTGACCACCGTTGACCCGGCACGCGAGCCGCCCGGTGGCCCCCAACCGGATGGGGCGACCGTGACCTGGGTTTCGCCCGAGGACGAGGTGGCGATGCGGCTGGTCGCCGCCCGGCTCAAGGCCTCCCACCCCGAGGCCGACGCGGCCACCGTGGACGCGCTCGTCGTGGGTGCCTACGACGAACTACGCGACGCCAAGGTCCGGACGTTCGTCCCGATCCTGACGGAGCGCCGCGCCAGGGCCCGGCTCGAACTGCCGCCATCGGACACCCGGCCCGCCCCGGAGAGCTGATCCCGGATCCTCCGAGGGCTGACCCCGGGCGCTAGCGGGAGCAGCGGCTCAGCTCGGGACCGCAGCGAGGTCGGCCGCACCGAAAGTGACCGAGAACCGCTTGCACCAGATGACGACACTGCGGATCCTGGACAAGTCGGTGCCGGCCGGGACGGTGTAGTTCTGATTGCCGAGGTTGCCCTTGAGACGGTCGAGTTCCACGGCACCGTCACCGAGCGTGTCCGCGCGAGATTCGGCCGCGGAGCCGGCGGAGAGGTAGACACGCACGTCGGGTCCCTCCGAGGTGCGCAGGTTCTCCAGGCGCAGCACCGTCGCCCCGTCCGGGAGGCGGACCAGTCGGGCGGTGCCACTGGTGTCGTGTTCCCCGGAGACGAAGCTGCCGCGCGCCAGGTCGAACGGGACGGCAGCCGACCCGGATGGCGACGACGCCGACGCCGACGGCTGCGACTGCGACTGCGACTGCGACTGCGGAACGGCGCTCGCGCCGGCGGTGGCCGGCAGGCCGACCGGCAACGCCTCGTCGACGGTGGTACTGGTGAACGCCTTCCAAGGCTGGAACAGGTAGAGGGCGAAGGCGGCGACGGCCAGCGCGAGTACCGGCACTGTGAGCAGCGCCGGACGGCGGCGGCGCTTCCTACCGCTCTCCGAAAGACGGTCGGGCATCGGATCTCCTGAACGGCCTCGGCACGATGTCGTGCCCTGCTGATGACGGGTGACGGAACATGACTACCGGGACCTGAGCACCGGCGGGAGGGGCGCAGCCGCACCGTAATGGCCCGGTAAGACGAGCACCGGCCGGGCGAGCGCCGACTGCTCGCATCGGGAATGCCGGGCCACACACCGCGATACCTGCATGGAAGTCAGCGGGAGACGGCTCGCTCGGGCAGGTCGTGTTCGTCCAGGACGACGAGTTGAGCCTCGCCGGGGGCAGTGAGGTCCGCGATCCGCCGGGCCTGGCGTTCCGTCATGGACCGGAAGACTTGGCGCGCGGTGCGGCCGTTGCCGAACCGGGCGTCGCGCGGCACCGCGTCGAAGAACTTGGGGTGGTTGGGGTTGACGCCCGAGGACTATGCCACCGGGACCGGCGTCAACGTGACCGGGTTCTTCCACCTCACCCAGCTGGCCATCGGCCAGATGCTCGCCCAGGGCAGCGGACACATCGTCACCGTCACCACCAGCCCGGTCGACAACGCCGACGCCAGGGTCCCCTCCGTCCTGGCCTCACTGACCAAGGGCGGCCTGCAAGCCGCCACCAAATCCCTCGCCATCGAGTACGCCACCCGAGGTATCCGCGCCAACGCCGTCTCCCCCGGCACCATCCGCACCCCCATGCACGCCGAGGAGACCCACCAGTTCCTCGCCGCCCTGCATCCCGTCGGCCGACTGGGCGAAATCGACGACATCGTCGACGCGGTCGTCTACCTGGAGAACGCGCCGTTCGTCACCGGCGAGATCCTGCACGTCGACGGCGGCATGAGCGCCGGCCACTGAACCCCACCCACTACCCACTACCCACTACCGCCCAGGAGCACGTGATGAACGACAGCACGACGGACGAGCGAGCCATCCTCCGCGGGGTCCTCGACCGGTGGAAGGCCGCCGTCGACGCACACCGACCCGAGCTCGTCGCAGCCGAGTTCACCGAAGACGCGGTCTTCCAGGGACTGCACCCGTACAGCGTCGGACGGAAGGGCATCGCCGAGTACTACGACTCCCAACCCCTGGGCCTGAGCCCCGAGTACCGGATCCTCGAAACCAGGCGCCCGGCCGAGGGCCTGGTCCTCGGATACCTGTCCGTGGACTTCTCGTTCACCGACCGGCCGACGCTGAGCGTGTACCTCGGCGTCCTGCTGACGCACACCGAGGACGGCTGGGCCATCGCCCACTACCAGGTCTCCCGGCTGGAGCCCGAGGCCACCACGGAACCGTGACCCGGGTCCCCCCGCTGTCCGCACCGCATCGGCCTTTGCTCGCGCCAGCCCGAGCATCGGACGGCGACACCGCCCAGGTGGGCGTCCCGGCCGCCGTTTGCGCCGTGGTTTCAGGAGAGGCCGGAGACCGCGGTCTGGACCTCGGAGATCAGTTCGTTCGGCAGCGGGACGTAGCCGATCGGGGCGATGGCCTGCTGGCCGGCCTGGCTGCTGGTGTAGGTGAGGAAGGACTTGAGGGCGGGCAGCGCCGAGGCATTGTTGCCCTTGTCGCAGACGACCTCGTAGGTGACCAGGACCAGCGGGTAGGCGTTCTCCTCCTTGGCCGCGTAGTCCAGGTTCAAGGTGAGGTCGCCTCCGGTTCCGGTGATCTGGGACTTGGCGAGGGTGGTGGCGCCGTTCGCGGCGGTGGCCTCGACCGGCTTGGAAGCCCCGGTGTTGATCGCAGCGCTCTTGAGGCCGTTGCTCTGGGCGTAGGACAGTTCGACGTAGCCGATGGAATTGCTCAACCTGCTTGACCTGGGCGGCGACTCCGGCGGAGCCGCTGGCGGACTGTCCGCCCTTGCCCGCCCAGGCCTTTCCGGGCGGGTAGGCCCAGGCGCCGCCCGAGGCCGCGGCGAAGTACGCGGTCAGGTTGGCGGTGGTGCCGGAGTCGTCCGCGCGGTGGATCGCCTGGATCGGCGCGTCGGGCTGGGTGGTGCCCGGGTTGAGCGCGGCGATGGCCGGGTCGTTCCAGGTGGTGATCTGCGAGTCGAAGATCTTGGCGGTGGTGGGGCCGTCGAGGACGAGCCTGTCGACACCGGGGAGGTTGAAGACGATCGAGATCAGGCCGCCGACCATCGGCAGGTCGATGCCCCGGCCGCCGGTGCAGACCTGCTTGGAGGCGTCGACCTCGGCGGGCTTGAGGGCCGCGTCGGTGCCGGCGAAGGCCACCTTGCCCGCGTTGAACTGCTGGACGCCGGCCCCCGAACCGACACCGCTGTAGTTGACGGTGACGCCCGGGCACGCCGACCCGAACGCGCTCTTCCACACGTCGATCGCGTTGCCCTGGGCGGTGGACCCCGCGCCCAGCAACTGCCCCGATCCGCCGCAGGCGATCGACGCGGAGGCCGTCCCGGCCCCGGCCGCGGAACCGGAATCCGAGCCGCACCCCGTGGCGGCGACCGCCAGAACGAGTGCCAGCGCCGACGGCTTCAACGAACGGAGCACGAGTGGACGAGCAACGGACACGGAGACTCCCTGCGATCACGTGGCACACCGGCGAACGGACGCGGCCATCGTGTGCAGTGAAACCTCACACGCACCCGTGACGCACTGCCAGCCCCCTGGATGTCACCGTGAATTGACCTTCCATCAGCACTACGGTGGTCGCCTTCTCTGCGCGGACGAGTCGAGCTGGATACAGGTGACGCCGCGGTCGGAGCCATTCGTCAGCGGGCCCCGGACGATACTGTCCGGGGCCCGGATGTGGGCGGACCATCACGGCAGCCCCGCACTGCCACTGCGACGGGGCGGTCCCGCGCGGCGTCAACTGTCGCTCTGCGGACCGGTGAGGTTCTTGGTGAGCCACTCCAGGGCCATCGGGATCAGCTTCTCGAAGTCCACGGTCTTGTGCCGGCCGCCGGGCTGCTCGTAGTACTCGACGGTGGTCGGGGGGACGGCCTTGGCGGCCCAGGCCTTGACCAGGTTGACCTCGTAGGAGGTGCCGTCGCCGGCGGTGGCGAGCATCTTGACGTCGGCTTTGCTGGTGGCGATCAGCTTGTCGGGGCCCACGGCCGGGCCGTCAGCGGGGCGGGATGATCCCGGTCAGCCACTTGAAGGTCGGGACGACCAGCGGCTTCCAGGTCGACGTCAGGTGCGCGCCGGTGGTCTCGAACGGGGTGACGGCGGTCGGGCTCTTCGCCGCCTGCTGGAGGGCGATCGCGTCCTCCAGTCCGTCGCCCCGCTTGCCGGTCACGTAGAGCGCGACGTTCGGCGGGGTCTGGGCGTGGGTGAGGATGTGGAGCGGGTTGGCGCTCTCGCGCAGCTTCGGGTCCTTGGCGGTCAGTGAGGCCGGTTCGCCGGCCGGGTCGTTGTAGCCGGACATGCTGATCGCGGCGCGGTACCGGTTCGGGTGGGCGAGCGCGAGGCGTAGGGCGCAGTGGGCGCCGGCCGAGTAGCCGGACAGGGCCCAGCGGTCCGGGGTGGTGTCGGCGCGGAAGTTGTCGACGATCATCTGCGGGACGTCCCGTGAGAGCCAGGTCTCGGCGTTGACCTTGCCGGGGATGTCGGCGCACCCGGTGTCGGCGTTGCCGAGGGTGACGCGCGGTGCGACCAGGATGAAGGGCGTCACCTGACCGGACTTCATCAGCGGTTCGAGCTGCTTGGTCGCGTCCATGGCGTCGCCGAACCAGGCGCTGGAGGATCCGGGGTACCCGACGAGCAGTTCGACCACCGGGAAGGTCTTGTCCTTGTAGGCCGGGTCGTCGTACTGCGGCGGGGTCCAGACCAGCACCTCGCCGTCGACGCCGGAGAGCCGGCCCTTGAGGTCGGCCTGCTTCACGTTCCGGGGCACCGCGTCCGAGTCCGGCGCGTGGAAGGCCTGCGGCACCTTGGGCGCGGGGGTGCCGGAGGGACCGGCGGAAGCGGCGGGGGCGGCGGCTTGGTCACCGGCCAGGCCTTCGTCCTTCGGGGGCACGGGCACGGCCCGGACGTGGCTGGAGGTGCCCAGCAGGTCGCCCCAGGAGTCGTAGAGCTGGTTCTCGTCGTTGACGACCACGAAGACCATGGCCACGGCGGTGAACTGGCAGAGCAGTACGGTGCCGAGGTACGAGAGCGCGCGCAGCGGCGTGCGCCGCCCGTCCACGGTCCGGGCCGCCCGGAAGGGGGCTCCCCTGCCGAGCCATTGCGCCATGGCCAGCGCTAGGGAGGCCACGAACAGGACGACGGTGAGGACGAAGAAGGGAGTGCCGGTCAGGTTCATTGCGGTTCGTGCCTGGTTTTCTGTGCCGGCCGGGCCCGTGTGCCCGGTCTCATGGGGGGACAGCCTGGAACGGCTGTTCGGTTGCCTCTGTCTGGGAGTTTCCTGGGAGTTGCCGAGGCGGTCCGACGCGCACCCGTGCACGGTGGGGTGACGGCGCCCGGTCGACAGGCCGGACGCCGCCACCGCTCGGCCGCCCCGGCCTACTTCTGGAACAGCGAGTCCCCGGTGACGGTGCGAATGGTGCCGTCGGCGAGGGTGAGGGTCACCGAGTCGGGCACGCCGCCGTTGTCGTCGTCGGAGCCGGGCCACCAGGCGGTCCAGCGGCCGTTGTCCAGGGTGACCTCGAAGGTCCGCCCGGCGTCCTTCATGGTGACCGCCTTGACGTCGGCCCCGACGAGACCCTCGGCGTAGTTGAACGTGGCCGAGCCGCTGCCGTGGGAGCCGCCGGTGTCGTAGGTGATCACGTCGTGCGCGACGGGCTTCACGGCACCGATCGACATCGCCAGACCGCTGTCCTTCGAGGCGACGTAGCAGAGCATGACGGTGCCGCCGCGGGCGACGACCATGGAGGTGACCTTGCCGCGGAGGTCCGCGTTGGTGATCGTGACGGGCCCGCCGGGGTCCGGCATCCCGTTCAGGCACCACTTCAGGGCGGTGGCGCCCCGGCCCGTCGAGGTGTCCACGGCGGTCGGGTTGCCGGTCCAGCTGGCGAGTTCGGCGGAGCTCAACGGTCCGCTGTTCGCCCGGTCGTACAGCGTCACGCCCACGACCGCCGCGCCTGCGGTCAGGGCGCCGGCGAGTGTGAAGGCCAGCCGTCGCCGCAAGCGCGGCCGGGCGGGCCGCCTGGTGGGCGAAGCGGTGGTCGAGGTGGCGGATGTGTCGAGGTCGATCCGGTTCATCAGGCGCTCCCGATGCAGGGCGTGGCGTCCTGGCGGGAGGTCGCGCTCGGCCGGCAGGGGCAGCTGCCCGAGCAGGTCGGCGCGCTCGACCGGATCCGGCCACTGGTCGGCGTTCACTGGTGTGCCTCCTTGGGGGACGGGGCCGCGGTCGCGGGCCCACTCTTCATCTGGTGTGGGTCGCGGCCGAGTTCCGTCTTTTCCCGCGGGGCCCGGCGGGCGGCCGCCTCGGTGAGACGGTGCAGCTTGGCCCGAGCGCGGGAGAGCCGTGAGCGGACGGTGCCCACCGGTACGCCGAGGGCCTCGGCGGCCTCCTGGTAGTCCAGGCCCGCCCACACGCACAGCGCCAGCACCTCCCGGTCAGGGCGCCACAGCCCCGCCAACGCGCCCCGCAGGGCGGCGATCCGCGCCGCGTCGTCGATCCGCCCGGCCGCCTCCTCCGCGAAGTCGGGGACGCCCTCGGGCACGGGCGGCAGCCGGGCCATCACCTCCCGGTGCCGCCGGGCGGCCCGGCGCTGGTTGCTGACCAGCCTGGTGGCGATGCCCAGCAGCCAGGGCCGCAGCGACCCACCCTCGGCACCGACCCGGCCGTGCTGGCGCCACGCCTCCAGGAAGGTCAGCGACATCACGTCCTCCGCCGCCGACCAGTCCCCGGTGAGCCGGAACACGTGGTTGTACACCGCGCGCGCGTACGTGTCGAAGAGCTGCCCGAACGCGTCCCGGTCACCGGCCCGCACCCGAGTCCGCAAATCTGGATCCGAATAGTCCACACCTGCTATCTGGTGCGACGACCCAAACCAGTTCCCATGACGCACATCACACGGCTCCGGCGCTCACCGCCTGTCCGGGCGGTCGTACGGTCCGCTCTTTTCGCCGGACGCCTCGGTGAGCGCGAGCAGGGTGGCGCGCCGATCTCGGCGATCTCGCGTCCTACATCGTTCGACATGCCTCCAGATTAGCGTGCGCGGCGCACGCAATCTGTTGTACTCTTCAGATGCGTGCTCGACGCACGCAAATCTCCGATTCGGGAACCCGTGTTCCCGACCTTTCTGTGAGGACCGACATGACCTCCACGGCCTTCCGTACCGACGTCGTCTCCGCCATGACCGACCTGCTCTTCACCCCGGGGCTGGAGCTGTCCGAGGCCGTGGACCGGCACTTCGCCCCGGACTACCGCCAGCGCACCGACGGCAGTTGGGCCGACCGGAGCGAGTTCACGGCCCACATCGCCCACCTGCGCGGCATCGTCGCGGGCGGCTCGATCCAGGTGCTGGAGGAACTCGTGCAGGGCGACGGCGACCTGTACGCCGACCGGCACATCATCGAGGTCGACAAGACCGACGGCTCCTCCGTCCGCGTGGAGGTCTACCTCTTCGGCGAGTTCGCCCCCGACGGCCGATTCCGACGCATCGAGGAGACCACCCTGATGCTCCAGGGCGCCGACAGCGACCGCAACATTGGCAGCGCCCGCTGCCAGCCAGGGCGTTCATGAGCGGTTTCCGGTCAGGCCGACCGGCCCGCTGACTGGGCCTGGGGCCGCCCCCGCGTCACGTTGCCATCTGTCCAAGCAATGTCCATGAGTGAGAGGAAGTGGTTGTCATGCTCGACGTGCTCATCGCCGGAGCCGGCCCGGTGGGGCTCTGGCTCGCCGCGGAGTTGCGCCTGCACGGGGTGGAGGTGACCGTCGTGGAACGCCGGTCGGCACCGGACGGACGGTCGCGCGCGGTCGGCATGCAGGCCGGCACGCTGGACACCTTCGCCACCCGCGGGCTCGCGGAGCGGTTCATCGAACGCGGCACCCCGGTGCCGACCGGCCACTTCGGCGCGGCGACCACCCGGCTGGACTTCTCCACGGTCGGGGCGGTGCACCCGTTCATGCTGGCGCTCGGTCAGTCCGTCACCGAACAGCTCCTGGAGGAGCACGCGGTTGCCGTGGGCGCCCGAGTGCTGCGCGGGGAGGAGGTCGTCTCGCTCACCCAGGGGCCGGACGCCGTCGAGGCGGTGATCCGGGCCGGCGGCACCCACCGGACCGTGCGGGCCCGCTGGGCGGTGGGCTGCGACGGCACCCGCAGCGCGGTGCGCCAGGCGGCCGGCATCGACTTCCCCGGTCAGGACACCACGCTGACCGGATGGCTCGCCGACGTCGAACTCGACGATCCGCCCACCGGGCCGCTCGCCGCCACCGGGTCGGCCGGTTCGTTCCTGGCGGCCCCGATCGGCGACGGCGTCCACCGCCTGGCGGGCCTCTCCATCGCCACCATGCACCGTGGCACCGGCGAACCGCTGACCCTGGAGGAGGTGCGCGAGCAGACCCGCGCGCTCCTGGGACGGGACCTGGGCATGCGCAACCCCCACTGGCTGTCGCGCTACGGCAACGCCACCCGCCAGGCCGCGCGGTACCGGGCCGGACGGGTGCTGGTGGCCGGGGACGCGGCGCACATGTTCTTCCCGGCCGGCGGGCAGGGCATGAACCTCGGCATCCAGGACGCCACCAACCTGGGCTGGAAGCTGGCCGCCACCCTCCAGGGCCGGGCACCCGACGGACTGCTCGACAGCTACGACACGGAGCGCCGGCCGGCCGCCCGCGCCGTCATCGACAACACCCGCGCGCAGCTCGCCCTGTTCGCCGCGGCGAGCCCGGAGCAGATCGCGCTGCGCGAGGTCTGGTCCACCGCGCTGGCCGAACCGCAGACCAACCGCCAGTGGGCCCGCCGGATCGCCGGCTTCGACGACCCGCTCCCCACCGACACCGCACCCGGCGCGCACCCGCTGAACGGCACCCGACTCGCCGGCCTCGCCCTGGACACGCCCGACGCACCCACCGCCCACCCGCTGATGCACCACGGCCGACCGCTGCTGCTGGACCTCGGCGGGACGCGGACGCCGTGCCCCACAGATGGCCTGGAACAGCGGACGGTAACCGTCAACACCACAGCGGCGGACCCGATCTGGCGGGACGTCACCGCCGTCCTCATCCGGCCGGACGCCCGGATCGCCTGGGCCGGCACCGACACCGACCCGCAGCGCCGGGCCGCGGACTGCCTCACCGCCCTGCGCGCCCTGCGCCGCTGAGCGCGCTCGGTGATCCCACGCCGCCATGGGTCGTCACAGCCCTTGCGGACGGCGAATGGTCGTGCGGCGGACCGGCGGTGGCGGGGCGACCGTGCCGATCCCGGCGCTCTCGCGTACCTCGGTTGCCGCCGCGGTGATCTCGATCAGGTCGTTCGGCGTGCAGCCGCGGACGTCACACAGCGCGGCCAGGATGTCCATGGGACAGCCACTGCGGAGGCTGGGTGACCAGTCGGTAGACCTGCTCGCCGACGCGCTGCGGTTGCCGGCCAGTTGGACGGCCGACCCGGTCACCCGGTGCACCGACGACCCGGTGCACCGGGGACCCGCGGCGGACGGGTGAGGCGAGCGGGCTCAGGAGACCATGGCGATCCGGTACTGCATGATCCGGTAGTTCGTCGGGTCGTACCACTGGCTGACGACGATGTGGAAGTTGCCGAACGTCGAGCCGGGGACGACGAAGCCGCCGTACGGGCTGGCGACGAGGTTGCCGGCGTCCTGGCCCGGGTTGCCGGGGAGGATCATGGTCTGCTCCAGCGTCCTGGTCAGGTCCGAGGTCGGGAGCGGGAAGACCATCGCCCGGATCGACAGCGGGGCCATGTTCAGCCACGTGAGGACGTACTTGCCGTCCATCGCGCGGAAGCACAGCTCGCCCCACTTGCGGGTGCCGAGGACGGTCGTCGGGACGGGTGCGTTCCACCGCCAGGCGCCGTCGGAGTAGCCCCACGGCTCGTACGCGTCCGGATTGCCGAGGCTCTCCTTCCGGACCCGGTGCAGCAGCATGCCGGAGTCCACGTCGCGGTTGAACACCGTGGACAGGACGTAGCAGTAGCCGTCGTCGGCCACGGCGTACGTCTTCTGCTGGAACTGGCCGCCGTGCAGGTCGCCCGGCCACTGGCACAGGTACTCCCAGGTCTCGCCGTTGTCGGTGGAGCGCCAGAAGTCGGTGTGGTGGGTGTCGTAGATGACGCCGCGCATGAGATGCAGGTACAGCACGCCGTCGACGACGAACACGTCGGACGGGATCGCCGTCGTGAACCCCTCGCCGACCGGGTTGTGCGGCTCGTCGACGAGGCTGCGGGCGTGGCCGCCGCCGACGCTCCCGTCGATGCGCAGGTTGTCCGGGTCCGCGCTGCTGGAGCGCAGGCCGACCGGGGCGCGCCAGTCGGCGGCGCCCACCTGGTCGCCGTCGAAGGTGTCGCCGCAGACGAACAGCATGCTGCCGTCCGGGCACCGCACGGGGATGCCGAGGTCGGTCCACGGCGAGGCGAACGGCCCGGTCTCGACCGGGCCGCTGAGGTTCTTCACCTTGACCGCGATCGTCGGGCTGGTCGGGCCGTTGGGGTCGCCGGCGACCGCCGCCGGGGCGCCCGAACCGAGGGCGCCCGCCCCCACCGCGACGCCGACGCCGATCTTGAGCAGCTTGCGGCGGGAGGGGCGGCCGGTCGTCCCGTCGTACCCGCCAGTCCCGCCGTTCCCGTCCGATGAGTCTGTCATTCCGTCAATGACCTTTCCGGATCGACGAATTCCTCCGCCCCGAGGCTACGGCGGCCCGCTGTCACCCCGTCGCTCGGTGGACGAACCTTCACCCGGACGAAGTAGGCCCACGCCCCGAGGCCGCCCTCCGGAGCGCTCTCGACGCCCGACCGCCGGTACGCCACACTCTCCCCAGCAGCACACGCGCTCCCACCGCACCCGGCACGACGACCCGTTCCCCCGCCACCTCGGAGAGCCACACGGTGACCACTCGTCCACAGCTGCAGATCACCCTCACGTCCGGCCGGTCCGGCTCCGGGCCCGCCACCTGGGGCCAACAGGCCATCTGGGAGGCCGTCCGCCGGCTCGCCCCGGCCGACGCGCCGCGCTACAACATCACCACCGCCGCACCCCTCGACCCCGGGCTGCCGCTGCCCGTCCTGCTCGACGCCCTGGAGCAACTGCTGCGCCTGCACGACTCGTTGCACACCCGGCTCGTCCCCGGCGAGGACGGCCGGCTGCGCCAGATCGTCGACCCGGACGGCACCCTGCCCCTGCACACCCGGCACTGCGCCGCCGGGTCCGGACCGGCCGAAGCCGCCGAGGCCGGTGCCCGGCTGCACACGGAACTCGCGGCACAGCCCTTCGACTGCGCCACGCAGTGGCCGATCCGGGTCGGCGTGGTCGAGGTGGACGGACTCGCCCGGCACATCGGCCTGGTGCTCTCCCACACGGCCGTCGACGGCTCGGGCATGACCCGCCTGGTCGCGGACCTCACCGCGCTCGCCCTGGGCACCACCTCCACCGAACTCGCCGGGCTCCGCGAACCGGCCCGACAGCCGCTGGAGGAAGCCGAGTTCCAGGCCTCGGACCGGGGCCTGCGGCGGGACGGGGCCGCCCGCAAGCAGCTCCTGCGCAAGCTCCGGACCGGCCCGGAACGGCTGTTCCCACGGCCCGCCGACTCCGCCGCCCCGATCGCCCGGGCCTTCCCGAACGCCGTCCTGCGCTCACCGGCCCTGCCCGCCGCCGTCGAACGCGTCGCCGCCGCCCACCGGGTCAGCTCCTCGTCCGTCCTGCTGGCGGCCACCGCCGCCATGACGGCCCGGCTGTCCGGCTCGCCGGAGGCGGTGCTGAACGTGGTGGTCAACAACCGCTTCCTGCCCGAACTGACCAACGCGGTGAGCGTGGTCGTGGGCGACGGACTGTTCCATCTCCCGGACACCACCGGGGAGTTCGGCGATATCGTCCGGCGCACGCACGCCGCCGCGATCGGTGCCTACCGCCACGCCTACTACGACCGGCTCGAGCTGGACGCCGAGCTCGAACAACTCACGGCCGAGGGGGTCCCGCTCGCCGACCGGTCCTGTGTCTTCAACGACACCCGCGAACTCGCCGCGCCCGCACCCGCACCCGCGGAACCCGACGGCGGCGAGCGGACGACCCTCACCTGGCCGGTCGAGTTCGCCCCCCGCCCCGGCCTCACCTACGCCCTGGACGCGCTGCGCTCCCCCGACGCGCTCAGCCTCGCCCTGACCGCCGACCCGGCCGCCCTCCCCCGCCCGGCGATGGAGCGCTTCCTGTACGGCGTCGAGGAGTTGATCCTCACCGAGTCCCGCACCCTCGGCCCGACCTAGGGCCCGCGCGGGTCTGCCACAGCGGCCCTTTACGGCTACGGCGGCTATGTGGCGGCCCTGGCGGGCACGTGGCGACTAAGGCGGCCGCCGAGGACGACGCGACCCGAATTCCCCTACCACTCAATCGGGTTGAACCCGGCGGGTACGCTACGCCGTATGCGAATCCTCATCCTCGGCGGCACCTCCTTCGTCGGCCGCGCGATCGCGGACGACGCCCTGCGCAGCGGTGCCGAACTGACCCTGTTCACCCGCGGCCGCACCAACCCGGACCTCTTCCCCGCCGCAGTCCGGCTCACCGGCGACCGCGACACCGGCGACTACACCGCGCTGCGCGGGGGCAGTTGGGACGCGGTGGTCGACGTCAGCGGCTACCGGCCGCGCCACGTCGACCAGGCGATGGACGCGCTCGGCGACCGGGTCGGCCGCTACCTGTTCATCTCCGCCGTCGCGGTGTACCGGCAGGACGGCAGCGCGCCCGGCTCCGACGAGTCCGCCCCGCGCCGGGCGCCGCTGCGCGACGCGCCGGAGCTGACCGACGACACCTACGGCCCGCTCAAGGTGGCCTGCGAGGACGACGTCACCGAACGCTACGGCGACCGGGCGACGATCGTGCGGCCGGGAAAGGTCGCCGGCCCACACGACCCGCAGCGGGGGCTGGTCTACTGGGCCCGCCGGGCCGCCCGGGGCGGGCGGATCGCCGTGCCGGGGCGGTTGGAGCAGCCGGTCCAGCTGGTCGACGCCCGCGACCTGGCGCGGCTGGTGGTCCAGCTGCTCCAGGACGACCGGCCGGGCGCGTTCCACGCCGTCGGACCGGCCGAACCGACCACGCTGGGTGGCCTGATCACCACCTGCGCGGCGAGCGCCGGCACCGAGGTCGAGCTCGTTCCGGTCCCGCCGGAGAGCGCCCCGGGGCCGTTCTTCCCGCTGGTCCGCACCGAGGACCAGTGGACCGGCCAGCAGCGCAGTGCCGCCCGGGCCCGCGCGGCCGGCCTGCCCGCCACCCCGCTCGCGGTCACCGCCGCCGACGTGCTCGCCTGGGACCGCGGCCGCGGTGAACCGCCCCTCGACCACGGCTTCACCCCCGAGCAGGAGGCCGACCTGCTCGCCGCGGCGGCGGGCGCCCGCTGAGCAGCGGACAGCCGTCGACCGCCCCCTGACTGATTGTCAGTACCACCCGCTACGGTCGACCCCGAACGACCTCACCGGCCGACCGCACCGGTACGACCACACGGGCACGACCGCACGACAGCAGCACCACCAGGGGGCACCATGGCCGCACCCGGCACCACCACGCTCACCACCACCGCGCTCGCCACCGCGCTCGCCACCGCCGAACTCGCCGGGGGCCGGCGACGGACGGCCACGGAGCGGCGTGGCCCGGCCGCCCGCCCACCTCGGCGGACGGCCGGGCCACGCCCGCCCTCCCGTGACCCGGTCAACCGGTCACCAGGGCCACCGGTTCACAGCCTGGCCAGAGCACCGTCAGCGCCCCTCCCCATGGCGGGAGTTGGCCTCCTGGATCTTCTTCCAGGACTTCGGCTCCACCGGCACCGCCCCGTCGGCCTTCCCGCCGTCGGCACCCGGCGCCAGCGCGGCGGCCGAGGCACCGCCGGCCACCGGGCCGGTGGCCGGCTTCGAGGCCGTGAACAGCCAGGTGGTGAACAGGTCCCCGAGCTTCTGCCCGGACACCTTCTCCGCGTACGCCTGGAACTCCGGGATGGTGGCGTTGCCGTACTTCCGCTCGGTGGGCCAGCCCTTCAGGATCGCGAAGAACTTCTCGTCCCCGACGGCGTTGCGCAGCGCCTGGAGAGCCACCGCTCCGCGGTCGTAGACGGCGCCGGCGAACTGGTTGTCCGGGCCCGGGTCGCCCGGCTTGACGGTCCAGAACGGGTCGTCGGCCGGGTGCGAGGCGTAGACGTAGTCGGCGAGCTCCTGCGCGGTGCCCTCGTTCTCGTGCTCGGACCAGAGGTACTGCGCGTACGCGGCGAAGCCCTCGTTGAGCCAGATGTCGCTCCAGCGCGAGAGCGAGACGCTGTCGCCGTACCACTGGTGGGCCAGCTCGTGCACGACGACGGAGGTGTTGGTGCCGCGGGCGAACTGCCGGGGGCTGTAGAAGACCCGGGTCTGGGTCTCCAGGGCGAACCTGGTGGGGACGTTGGGCACATAGCCGCCGATCGAGCTGAACGGGTACTCGCCGAAGTAGCCGCTCAGCCAGTCGACCAGTTCGCCGGTGCGCTCGACGCTGGCCCGGGCCGCGTCGGCGTTCTCGCCGAGGTCGCGGCTGTACGCGTTGTAGACGGGCAGCCCGCTCGGTGTGGTGTCGGTGGTGACGTCGAACTTGCCGATCGCGAGCGTGGCCAGATACGTCGCCTGGGGCTTGTTCTCGCGCCAGCTGAAGCGGGTCCACCCGGCTTGGGAGCGCTTGCCGGTGAGGATGCCGTTGCTGATCACCTCGTTGCCGTCCGGCACCTGGACGGAGACGTCGAAGGTGGCCTTGTCGCTCGGGTGGTCGTTGCTGGGGAACCACCACCACGCCGACTCGGGCTCGCCGGCGGCCACCGCGCCGTCGGGCGTGCGCAGCCAGGCGGTGTAACCGTACTTCTTGACTGCCGACGGGACGCCCTTGTAGCGGACCACGACGGTGGCCTGGCTGCCCTTGGCGAGCGGTCGGGCGGGGGTGATCTCCAGCTCCTGCTCCCCGCTGGTGGCGAACGTGGCCGGCCACCCGTTGACCCGGACCTCCTGCACGTTGAGCGCGAAGTCGAGGTTGAACCGGGAGAGGTCCTGGGTGGCGGTGGCGAGGATGGTGGTGGTGCCCTCCAGTTCGTCGGTGGCGGGCTGGTACTTCAACCGGATGTCGTAGTGCGAGACGTCGTACCCGCCGTTGCCGTAGGACGGGTAGTAGGTGTCGCCGACTCCGGCCGCGCCGGGTTGGAAGCCGGTCGCCGAGGCGGGCACGGCGAGGAAGAGGGTCAGGGCACTGGCAGCAGAGACGATCAGCCTCTTGCGCACGTGGTCCTCCAGGGTCATTGGGCCGGTGGGTCGGATTGATCCTTCTCCCGGCGACCCCCGGTCCACTCCCTGATTATGAGATGTTCATGATAAGAAACAGGCCGAAATGACGCCGCTTCCCTCCCGTGACCCGAGCTCGCCCGCGGTCACACCCCGATCGCCACCGGCGCCCGCACCAGCGAGCCGTACTCCGTCCACGAGCCGTCGTAGTTCTTGACGTGCGGGTACCCCAGCAGCTCGGTGAGCGCGAACCAGGTGTGCGCGGACCGCTCGCCGATCCGGCAGTACGCGATCACCTCGCGCTCCGCCTCGACGCCCTTGCCCCCGTACAGCGCCCGCAGCTCCTCCGCCGAACGGAACGACCCGTCGTCGTTGGCCGCCTGCGACCACGGGACGTTGACCGCGCCGGGGATGTGCCCGGGCACCTGCGCCTGCTCCTGCGGCAGGTGCGGCGGCGCGATCAGCTCGCCCCGGAACTCGGCGGGCGAGCGGACGTCCACCAGCACCGCGTCCGCGCCGGGCTTGGCGAACACCTCGGCCTTGGCCAGCACCTCGTCGCGCAGCGCCCGCAGCTCCGGATGCTCGGGCCCGGTCAGCCGGTAGGAGGAGTGCTGGTAGTCCATCACCTCCCGGGTGAGCTCGCGCCCTTCCAGCTCCCACTTCTTCCGCCCGCCGTCCAGCAGCCGTACCGGCTCGAAGCCGCGCAGCCGCAGCAGCCAGAAGGCGTACGCGGCGAACCAGTTGTTGTTGCCGCCGTACAGCACCACGGTGGTGTCGTCCTCCACACCGGCCGCGCGCAGCAGGTGCTGAACGCCCTCGCGGTCGACGTAGTCGCGGCCGACCCGGCTGTGCAGGTCGGTGTTCCAGTTCCAGCCGACCGCGCCGGGGATGTGTCCCTGCTCGTACGCGGTGGTGTCCTCGTCCACCTCGACGACCCGGATGGTGCCGTCGTCCAGGTGGTGGGCCAGCCACTCGGTGTGGACCAGCCGCTCGGGGTGTGCGTAGCCGTTGCCGGTCATCCCGGGCCCTCCTTCACTCCCCGCACACGGCGTTGCGGGACAGCGCGCCCGGGCGCGGACATGGTCCGCCACGCAACCGGGCCGGACACTTCGAACGTACGCCGACGGCCCCGCCCGGGCCACCCCGAGAGCAGGCCCCGGGAACGAGAGCGACTCCCGGGAACGGACCCCGTCAGGCTGCGGCCCTGTCCAGCCGCGCGACGTAGTACAGGTTCATGATGTCGTCCTCGGCCTGCCTCACCTCGACCGACCCGAACCCGGCCTCGGCCAGCATCCGCCGAGCGGTCTGCTCGCCCCAGACGGTGCCGAGCCCCTCCCCGCCCTCGCCGAGCGAGACGGTCATGCAGTAGAAGGTCGAGAAGGCGTAGAGCGCCGGTCCGAGCGGGTGTTCCGTGTTCTCCTCCAGCTTGCTGCTGGCCGCCACGTCGCCCATCAGGAAGAGGCCGTCGGGCCGCAGCGCGCCCGCGACGGCGGCCAGCGTGCGGGTCGGGTGGGCCAGGTCGTGGATCACGTCGAAGGCGGTGACCAGGTCGTAGGAGCCGGTCAGCTCGGCGCAGTCGGCGACCTCGAACCGGGCATTGGCCAGGCCGAGTTCGGCGGCCGCCGCGCGGGCCGCGGCGATCCCGTTCGCGGCGATGTCGATGCCGGTGAACCGGCTGGCCGGGAACGCCCGGGCGAGCACGGTGACGGCGTGCCCGTGCCCGGTGCCGACGTCCAGCACGTCGATGCCGGCCCGCAGCCGCTCGGTGAGCCCGGGCACCAGCGGCACGATCCCGTCGACCAACGCCTGGTCGAACACCCGGGCGGACTCCTCCGACATCAGCCCCTGGAACCGCGGGTACGCCGAGTACGGCATCCCGCCGCCGGTGCGGAAGTGGCCCAGCAGCTCCTGCTCGACCTCGCCCATCATGGCGAGGAACGGCATCATCGCCGCCATGTTCTCCGGCCCGGCGGCCCGGGTCAGTGACGCCGCGTGCTCGGGCGGGAGCAGGTAGCTGCGCCGCTCCGGGTCGTACTCGACGAAGCCTGCGACCACCATGGCGCCCAGCCACTCGCGCACGTAGCGCTCGTTCAGGCCGGCGGCGCGGGCAATCTCCTCGCTGGTCGACGGGGCGAGTCCGGCCATCAGGTCGAACAGCCCGGTCTGGTGGCCGATGCTGGTCATCAGCCCCACGCAGGCGTCGTTGAGCACCTCCACCACGTGGCCGGCGAAGGCCTCCTGCTTCTCGGTGTCCAGTTCCCGCACGGACATCACTCCTCCTCCGCGGCCGGGACGGCGCCCCCTCCCTTGTCACGCTACGCCGCTCCCCCGCACCACCCCACCCGGCGGCACGGGGGCGCCGCGGGCGGGCTCAGGAGAAGAGGACGGAGCGGAGCTTCAGGCGGTCGCCGAGCCGCTTGCCCGGGTTCATGACGTAGAAGACGTCCCCGTCGCAGTGGGAGTCGAGGAACACCGTGGCCGTCGAATCGGTGAGGTTCTCCGGCGCGAAGGCCGGCTGCGTCCCGATGTCCGGGAGGTCGATGCACACGCGGCTCGCCGGGTCGGCCAGGCCGGTCGGGACCCCGGGGCCGACCTTGTAGAGGAATTCACCGGTGGCGGCGTTCGCGGAGACGGGGACGGCGAGGACGAGGGCGACGGCGCTGGCGGCGGCGAGCGCGGCGTTCCGAAGACGCATGGGAAGCGGGCCTTTCAGGGCGGTACCCGGTGGTACCTGGGGAATTGATGCGAGATCACCCTAGAGGCCCAAAATCCGCAGAAACGGTTCTCCCAATCCACCCTTTCGGGTGGTTTGAAGCGGAAACCCGCTACCCCTACGACCACCCCGTGCCGCCACCCCCGCCGCTCGCGCCCTCAGTTCGGCGGAGCCGTGAAGTAGTACCCGGAGTCGATCAGCACCGGCAGGTAGGTCTTCAGCGCCGCCACCGTCTGGGACCGGTCCCCGCCGCCGTCGTGGTTCAGCACGATCGCACCGGGGCGGACGTCCTTGAGGATCCGGTCGGTGATCACCGACGTCCCGGGCCGGGCCCAGTCCCGCGGGTCCACCGACCAGCCCATGTTCCGCATCCCGAGGTCGGCGGCCACCTTGAGCGAGACCGTCGACCAGTCCCCGCCGGGCGCGCGGAACCAGGTCGGCAGCCGGCCGGTGGTGCGGTGCAGCAGGTCCGAGGTGCGCTCCAGCTCGTCCCGCACCTTGCCCTCGGACAGGTTCCGCAGGTCGGGGTGGGTCCAGGTGTGGTTGGCGATGTGGTGGCCGCGGTCCGCGATCTCCCGCACCAGGGCCGGGTACTGGACGGCGTTCTCGCCGATCAGGAAGAAGGTCGCCCGGATCCCGTGCTGCTGGAGCAGCGCCAGCACGGTCGGTGTGTGCCGGGGGTCCGGGCCGTCGTCGATGGTGAGCGCGACCACCCGCCGTTCCGCGTCGAGCTCGTACACCGGCTTGCTCTCCGACGCCGAGAGCGCCTTGTGGACGGGCTCCACGCTCGGCCCGGCGCCGGAGGGCACGGCGGGCACGGCAGTGGAAGGCGCAGCAGCGGAAGACGCGGACGGGGAGGACACCGGCGAGGCACCGGACGCGGAGCCGGACGCGGAGCCGGACGCGGAGCCGGACGCGGAGCCGGACGGCGCACCGGACGAGGGGCCGGGCGACCCACCGGAGCCGCTCCACTGCGAGGGCGAGCCGACCGGCGCGGCCCCCATCGCCCCCGCCTCGGCGGCCTCCGGACCGGGCGTCGGGGCGGCCCCGGCCCCGCCGCCGTCCCCGCCCCCGTCACCGAACGGGCTCCGGCAGCCGGCCGCCGCCCCGAGCAGTGACATCCCGGCCGCGACCAGCAGCAACCTACGCGAAGTAATCTGACGATCTGACAGCATTCTGAATGCTTCCCCCGTGCGCCGACACCGCTCCCGGTCGGCACCTCCTACGGACCCGATCATCACTCCGACGGCGCAACTCGCCCAGGGTCCGCACAGTCTCCCCGGCCCGGCTCTCAGCATTCTCCCAGGGACGCTACGCTGAGCCCCCCAGTGTGATGATCTGCCATCAGAGGACGTTGCCATGACGACAAGTCAGGACTTCCCCGACCAGGACCAGCACGACCACGACGCAGCCGAGCTGAGCCAGTGGGAACGTTTCGGCGTCGACACCACCACCCCGCACTCGGCCCGCGTGTACGACTACTGGCTGGGCGGCAAGACCAACTTCCCGCCGGACCGCGCCATGGGCCAGGCCATCGAGCAGGCCGTGCCGAGCGTCAAGCAGATGGCCAAGGCGAACCGCGCCTTCCAGGGCCGGGCCGTCCGCCACCTCGCCCAGGAGCAGGGCATCCGCCAGTTCCTCGACCTCGGCACCGGCATCCCCACCTCGCCCAACACCCACGAGATCGCCGAGACCGTCAGCCCCGGCACCCGGGTGGTCTACGTCGACAACGACCCGATCGTGCTGGCCCACGCTCGCGCCCTGATGGTTTCCAGCCCGGCCAGCCGCACCACCTACATCCACGCCGACCTGCGCAAGCCCGAGGAGCTGTTCGCCGATCCGGCGCTCACCTCCACCCTGGACCTCACCCAGCCGGTCGGTCTGCTGATGATCGCCGTCCTGATGCTGATCGCCGACGAGGACGACCCCTGGGGCCGGGTCGCCGAACTGCGCGACGCACTGCCCGTCGGTAGCTGTCTCGCCCTCACCACACCCACCCAGGACTTCGACCCGGTGGCCGTCGGCAAGGTCGCCGAGGCCGCCCGGGCCGGCGGGATGACCCTCGTCCCCCGCGGCTACGACGACGTCCTGCGCTTCTTCGACGGCTGGGAGCTGGTCGAACCCGGCGTCGCCCCGGTCCTGGCCTGGCGCCCGGACGGCGAACCGCCGGCCGACCCGAAGGCGGCGTACTACTGGGGCGGCGTCGCCATCAAGCGCTGAGGCACCCGCGCCGAGCCACCTCGCGCCGAGCCACCTCGCGCCGAGCCACCCGCCACCGGCCGGGTCCGACCTACCGGACCCGGCCAGACACGACCCGGGCCAACCACGACCCGCCCCCACCGCTCACTTCAGCAGCCGCGACATCCGCCGGTCCGCCAACGGCCGGCCCCCGGTCTGGCAGGTCGGGCAGTACTGCAGCGAGGAGTCCGCGAACGACACCTCGCGCACGGTGTCCCCGCACACCGGGCAGGGCAGCCCGGTGCGGCCGTGCACCCGCAGCCCCAGCTTCTTCTCCGCCTTCAGCTCCCCCGCCGCCAGCCCGCGCGAGCGCTCCACCGCCTCGCGCAGCGTGCCGCCGAGCGCCTCGAACAGCCGCGCGATCTCCTCCTCGGTCAGGTCGGCGGCCAGCTTGTACGGCGACATCCGGGCCGCGTGCAGCACCTCGTCCGAGTAGGCGTTGCCCACCCCGGCCAGCACGCTCTGGTCCCGCAGCACGCCCTTGATCCGGCGCCGCTCGCCGCTCAGCAGGGCGGTGAAGTCCGCCAGGGTGAGCCCCGGGTCCAGCGGGTCCGGGCCGAGCCGGGCCACCCCGGGCACCTCGGCCGGATCCCGCACCACGTAGACCGCGAGCCCCTTCTTCGTCCCCGCCTCGGTCAGGTCGAAGCCGTCCCCGGCCTCGCCCTCCAGGCGCAGCCGCAGGGCCAGCGGGTTCTTCGGGCCCGGGCGCGGCGGCTCCTCGGGCAGGTGGTCCTTCCAGCGCAGCCACCCGGCCCTGGCCAGGTGGACCACCAGGTGCAGCCCGCCGGCCTCGATGTCCAGGAACTTGCCGTGCCGGGTCACCGCCCCGACCGTGCACCCCTCCAGCGCGCCGAGCGGCGGGTCGTACGTCTTCAGCGCGCTGATCGCCACCGACTGCACGCGGGCGACGACGCGCCCGGTCAGCCGCTCGGACAGGAAGGCGCTCAGCGCCTCGACCTCGGGCAGCTCCGGCATGCGCCCAGTCTCCCGCACGGACGGCGCCTTTGCCCGGCCGCCCGCCCGAGGCGCAGGCTGGTACTGCGCGTCACCCGCCACCCGAGGAGGCCCGCTTCTCATGAGCGAACGAAGTGAGCTCATCAAGATCAGGTGCGCATTGTGCGGAGCGCCTGCCGAGCGCAGCGAGGTGGACGCATGAGCACCCTTGAGGAACAGATCGACATCGCCGCCCCCGTCCTCGCCGCCTGGGAGCAGCTGCACCGGGTGCACGAGTACCCGCGTTTCGTCGACGGGGTCCGCAGCGCGCACCCGCACGGCCGCAACCTCGCGCACCTCGGGGTGGCGATCGGCGGCGGCGAACGGGCCGTGGACACCGAGATCACCGACCGCGGCCGGGGCCGGGTGATGGCCTGGCGGACGCTGGACGGTCCGCGGCTCAGCGGGGCGTTCGCGCTGCTGCCGCTCGACGCCCGGCACACCCGGCTGCAGATCCGGGTGGAGTACGACCCGGAGGCGGTGCACCAGGCCTTCGGCGGGCCGCGCGGCTTCGCCCTGGCCGGCGCGATCGAGCGGACGGTGCGCAGCGACCTGGAGCACTTCAAGGACCTGGTCGAGGCCCGGACGTCCGCCGCCGACGGCCACCGCCGGAGCCCGCCCGACTCCCCGTAAGCGCGGCATAAGCCCAGCTCAGACCGGGTGGTGAGGCTCTTCACAGCTGCCCGCCGAGCCGATCGTTCAGGATTGGACCTGTGGCAGACTCGACTGCCATGGACATCGGCCCGGCCACCAGGACGCTCCGCGCGGCGGTCTTCGCCGCGCTGGTCGTGCTGCTCGCCGGGCTCGGCCAGGTGCTGGTCACCGGCCGCGCGCTGCCGGTCGGCACGATGGCGCCGTCCGCCGTCGCCGTCTTCGCGGCGGCCTACGCCCTGGCCGGGCGCGAACGCGGTTACCCGGCCGTCGCGGCGGTGTTCCTCCCGCTGGAGCTGGGCGTCAGCGCGCTGTTCGACCTCGCCCAGAGCACCTGCCCCTCCGTGGCCCAGCTGCCGCCGCTGTCTCCGGCGTCTCCGCCTTCTCCGCTGCCGACCGGCGCCGGGCACGGCTTCGAGCCGCTGCTCTGCGGCGGCGGCTCGCTCGGCGGGTTCCTGCTCGGCCACGGCGTCTCCCCGCAGGCCGGAGTGGGGCTGCTCCTGCTGCTGCACACGGTGATCGCACTGGCCGGCGCGTACTGGCTGCGCCGGGCCGACGCCGCGCTGGCCGGTCTGGCCCGCACCGCCCGCATGCTGGGTGACTTCCTGCACCGGCACCTGCCGGCCGCCGCCCGCTGGCTGCGGCTGCTCGCCGCGCCCGTCCCGGCCCGGCCGGTGGCGCGGGTGCCGTTCCCCGAGGCCAGCCGGGTGCTGGTGCCGGCCGAGGACGTCGTCGTCCGTCCGGCCGTCCGGCGTGGTCCGCCGACGCTCGCTCTGGCCTGCTGAGCCCGCGCCCTCCCCGTCGATCAGCTCGGCCGGTCCGCTTGCCGCGCGCCCCTGCGCGCCCGCACCCGTACGCCCGAGAGCACAGGACGACACCTCCCATGAGCAACACCCGCAAGACCACCGGCAAGACCACCAGCAAGAGCAGCAGCACCGGCAGGACCAACGCCACCGAGCGGATGCGCGCCGCCCGCGCCCAGGCCGAGCGCTCCGACCGGATCCGCCGCCGGGTCGTGGTCGGCGCGGCCTCGGCCGCCGTGCTCGCCCTCGCCGCGGGCGTGGCCTTCGCCGTCGGCGGTTCCACCGGCTCCGGCTCCGGCTCCGACGCCACCGCGAACGGCCCGCTGGTCGTCCCGGCGAACGCGACCGGCCCGAACGGCACCGTGATCAGCTACGGCAAGGCCGACGCCCCGCACACCCTGGAGATCTACGAGGACTTCCGCTGCCCGTACTGCGAGCAGCTGGAGACCAGCACCGGCAGGACCATCCAGCAGCTGGCCGACGCCGGCACGTACAAGATCGAGTACCACCTGGCGACGTTCCTGGACAAGAACCTCGGCGGCAAGGGCTCGCGCACCGCGCTGGCCGCCGCCGGGGCCGCCCTGAACGAGGGCGTCGACAAGTTCAAGCAGTTCCACGACGTGCTGTACGCCAACCAGCCCGACGAGCGCGAGGACGGCTTCGGCAACGTCAACCGCATCCTCGACCTGGCCGGCCAGGTGCCCGGCCTGAAGACCGACGCCTTCGTCAAGGCCGTCCAGGACGGCACCTACACGCCGTGGGCCGCCAAGGTCAACGAGGAGTTCAACAACAGCGACGTCACCGGCACCCCGACCGTCAAGCTGGACGGCAAGAAGCTGGACGTCCTCACCGGCGGCAAGGCCGCCACGCCCGAGCAGTTCACCGCCATGGTCAAGCAGGTGACCGGGTGACGGCCGACCGGATGACGGCCACCGCCACCAGGTCCCCCGCCTCCCTCGCCGCACGGACGTACGGTGCGAGCCGCCCGTTCGCCTGGCTGCTGCTGATCGGCGGCGCGGTCGGGCTGTTCGCCTCGGCGGTCCTCACGCTGGACAAGATCCGGCTGCTGAAGGACCCGTCCTACGTCCCCACCTGCAACATCAACCCGATCATCAGCTGCGGCTCGATCATGCGCAGCGACCAGGCGGAGGCCTTCGGCTTCCCCAACTCGCTGCTCGGGCTCGCCGGTTTCGCGGTCGTGATCGCGATCGGCGCCGGGCTGCTCGCCGGCGCGGCGTACCGGCGCTGGTTCTGGCTCGGCCTCCAGGCCGGGACGGTCTTCGGGATCGGCTTCGTCACCTGGCTGATGTACCAGGCGCTGTACCGGATCGGTGCGCTCTGCCCGTACTGCATGGTGGTGTGGGCGGCGATGATCCCGCTCTTCTGGTACACCACCCTGCACAACCTGCGCACCGGGATCATCCCCACCGGCCGTGCCCTGCGCCCGGTGGTCCGGGAGGCGGCGCGCTACCACTGGGTCGTCCCGGCGCTCTGGTACGCGGTGATCGCACTGCTGATCCTCAACCGGTTCTGGTACTACTGGAGCACCCTGATCTGACCCGCCGCCCGGCCCCGGGGAGCCCGCCCGGGGCTGGGCGACCGCACCTCCCGTACCCTCCGCCACAGCCCGAGTAGGGCCTGTCTGACAATTCGCGCCGGATCAGCGCGCGGCGTTGGGCGCCCGGCTGGGCGTGCC